>DBQZ01000005.1 GCA_002305435.1 Clostridiales bacterium UBA1381 | reverse complement strand
AGAGCGTTGAAGTTGTCCATCAGCTTCTCTGCACCGAAAGATACCTTGCCTATCGGGCAGTGAATGATGTTCGTCTTGTCGAGTCTGTACTCTATCTTACCGGCTTTGATCTCGTTAACAGCACGTGTAACGTCCATAGTTACAGTACCTGCCTTCGGCGACGGCATGAGTCCCTTAGGACCTAATACCTTACCCAAACGGCCGACAACACCCATCATGTCGGGAGTTGCAACAACAACGTCAAAGTCAAACCAGTTCTCATTCTGAATCTTCGACACAAGCTCCATCTCGCCTACGTAATCAGCTCCGGCTGCCTGCGCCTCGTCAGCCTTCTGGCCCTTTGCAAATACAAGCACCTTTACGCTCTTGCCTGTGCCGTGCGGCAGAACGATTGCGCCTCTTACCTGCTGGTCGGCATGTCTTGAGTCAACACCGAGCTTGATGTGCGCTTCTACCGTCTCGTCAAACTTAGCCTTAGCGGTCTTTATAACCGTATCGAAGGCTTCCTGTGTATCGTATAATCTGGATCTGTCTACCAGCTTCTGGCTCTCTTTATATTTTTTGCCTCTAAACATTTTTCTCCTCCTCCGTGGTAAAAACAAGCCGTTTCGGCTCTCCCACTTACTTTATTAGTCTCCGATAGTTACGCCCATGCTTCTGGCGGTACCTGCGATCATGCTCATTGCTGCCTCAACAGACGCTGCGTTGAGGTCGGGCATCTTCTGCTCGGCTATCGCTCTCAAATCTGCCTGTGACAATACTGCCACCTTGGTCTTGTTGGGAACGCCCGAACCGCTGTTTATCTTGCAGGCCTTCTTTATAAGAACTGCCGCCGGCGGAGTCTTTGTTACAAATGAGAAGGAACGGTCTGCGTATACGGTAATTACTACCGGGATTATAAGACCTGCGTCCTTAGCAGTTTTTTCGTTAAATTCCTTTGTAAACTGCATGATATTCACGCCGTGCTGACCCAGAGCCGGACCTACAGGGGGAGCCGGAGTAGCCTTGCCTGCGGGAATCTGCAGTTTGATGTAACCTATAACTTTCTGTGCCATGAATGGCCACCTCCTTGAAAATCTTTTCCGTTCGTTATCCTAAAAACGGAATGTGGTAATTGACGGGGTCCAAGTCCCCTCCCACTGTCACCAGAGGGATTTATTTTTCTTTTATACTCTTTCTACCTGTGTATAATCTATCTCCACGCCCGTATCGCGGTTAAATATGGAAACGATTACCTCCACCGTGTGCTGCTCCTTATTTATGGAATTGACCTTGCCTACAAAGCCTTCCATAGGTCCGGATTTGATGCTGACCATGTCGCCTATAGAGACGCCCATACCGGAATCTCCCTTATCCACGCCCATCTTCTCGACCTCCTGGTCGGTAAGCGGAACGGGCTTTGAACCGGGGCCTACAAAACCGGTAACGCCGCGGGTGTTTCTTACGATAAACCAGCTCTCATCCGTCATTATCATCTTTACGATTACGTAACCGGGGAAAATCTTACGCTTTACTATCTTTTCCGTATCGCCCTTTTTCTCAACGGCGTCCTCGGTGGGAACCTCCACCGCCTGGATAAGATCGCTTATACCCCTGTTTTCAACGGATTTTTCAATATTGGCTTTTACCTTGTTTTCGTAGCCGGAATAGGTGTGGACAACATACCATTTTGCTTCTTCGGCCATAGACGCTTTTCTCCTTTCAGGATCAGTTGCTTTCTAAAATTTTAGGAAAACAGTCCCACAAAGGCCTGTACCAGCTCGTTAAAGCCAATATCGACCAGCGAGAGGATAACCGTCATTATCGCAATGAATACGAGTATCACAACCGTGTTGTGGAACAGCTGTTTTTTCGTCGGCCAGGTTACCCTTTTAAGCTCCGATTTGGTTTCGGTGAAAAACCGCTTCGTCCGCTTCATAAGTCCCGGCTTCTTTGATTTCGGCGTTGCTGCCGCATTTGAATCAGCCATATCGGGTCTCCTCCTCGATTATCTTGTTTCCTTGTGCATTGTGTGCTTTCTGCAAAATCTGCAATACTTCTTCATTTCCAAACGATCCGGGTCGTTCTTCTTATTCTTCATTGTATTGTAGTTGCGCTGCTTGCATTCTGTGCAAGCGAGGGTGATCTTAACTCTCATTATTAAATCGCCTCCGTGTCGTTTACTGCGCAGTTGCCCCCTGCGCTAAGGGTCCTTTTGCGTCGTCCTTCTTTACGATACGCCCCCGAAAATGAGCGCATAAAAAAAGAGCCTTTCAAGCATACTTTATTATAACATCCCCGTCCCCCTTTGTCAAGGGGTTTTTCAAAAAAATTTGCGGGGCTTATACAAAAACCCCGCATTTCGTCAGTAAATGTCCACTATCAGCCCGCAAAGGTCTGTAAACGTGGTCGCAAATATATAATTCATTATTAAGCAATCGTCCACATCGTACATCTTGAGCACATCATCTATATTCGCCCAGTACGACCGGGGGTCAATCAGCACCGTTGTTTCGTAATTCTGGCACACCCACGGCAAAAATGCGTTCGCATATGAATCCTTTATCACAAGAAGCGTCTTGTCGGTTGCGGCGTTCGGGTTTTTTATCTCACCCATCGCATGGTCGCCGCCCATGAAAAAGTTATACGACGGCTCCTTTATCCCAAGGTCAAAAAGCGTCCCCTCATACGACGTCCAGCTGCCGTCCCGGTCAAGACCCTGCATCTCGAGCTCTATCTCCCCGTCAGGGTTCGTATCGTACCATTCTATATAATCCGGCTCCTCCGGAGCATCCGCCGGCACCTGCGACGAAAGCGATCCGTCAAATCCACGGATTATATACGACTCGAAATCCTCCGGCTCAACCGCCTCTATCCCCGCCGATTCGGAAAATGCCCTGTAGGCGTAATACGCCCCCAAAGATGTCCAGTGGTGGTCGGTACGGAAGTATATATACTCGTCCTTATGCTCCCCAAGCTCCGAATACACATCGACCGGCACTACCCGCTTGTCAAGGCGGGAGTATATATCGTCTATCGTCTCCTTCTGCGAGCTTTGGATGTTCGAGTACATCGGCTCCTGATACTCAAGCTGGGTCGGGACTATCATCGAATACAGCTCTATATCCTCCGGCAGTTTCTTTGCGTAGTGGTTTACGGCACGGATGTACGAATTTTCGGCGTCCTCGTTCTTGCGGAACACCTCCATTATTGCATCATTATATATAAGAAGCCTTGTCTTATTCGTCGTGCCTGTGCCTACGTCCTTATCAATCGAAACCACCTTGCCAAGCTTGCTCGTTATGCCGTATGCGCTCTCAACCTTCTCGGACGCTTCCGTCAAAGCACCTCGAAAACCAACGTGGTCGTTTACAAAGCCCTCGAACCCCTGGGCAAACTTCCCCGAAAACATCGTTTCCGAATTGAGCTCCGGCATATCGGTCATTTCCCGGTTTTCCGCAGCTACGCTCTCCTCATCAGCCGGCACAACGAACACAAGCACCGACGACGACAACAGCAGGGCGCAGAATATCACTATCAATACTATATTTTTCATAAGCAATATCCTCATTAAAATCTGAAGTACAAAAACGGGTTATACGTCTGCCCTACCAAAAGGACGAAACAAATCGCAAAGCCGACTATCACCGCCACAGGCGGAAGCACAGTCGCAACCGCCCCCTTGCGCCGTACTATGCCGTGGTAGAGCATCCTCGGCACCGGCGTTGAGCCAATAAGGCAGGCGATTAAGAGCCATATGTTGGATGAGAGCGCAGTAATCGTCGTAACGTCGTACATCGTCCCGGTCTGGCCGAATGCGCTCCTCAAAAACAGCCCCAGCTGCGACAAATCCGTAAAGTAGAACAGCGCCCAGCCGAACATTACAATAAACATCGTATATATCCAGCAGAACGGCCTCGGCATACGCTGTATCGCACCCTTGAAGAGCTTCTTCTCAAGTATTAAGATCACACCGTAGAAAAGCCCCCAGAAGATGAAATTCCAGCTCGCCCCGTGCCAGAAGCCCGTTAAAAACCATACGATAAGGAGGTTCCTTACCTCCCTGTAGCGGTTGCCGCCCAAGGGGATATAGATGTAATCCCTGAAGAAGGAGCTCAGCGATATATGCCACCGCCGCCAAAATTCCGTGGCGTTTTTGGCTATATACGGGTAATTGAAATTCTCCGGGAAATGGAAGCCGAACATCCGCCCCATCCCTATCGCCATGTCGGAGTATCCCGAAAAGTCGAAGTATATCTGGAACGTATACGCAAGTATCCCAAGCCATGCCGACCACATCGGCATTATCGAAAGGTCGCCGCTGTCCAAAATCAGCGTCGCCAATGCTCCTGCGCTGTTTGCAAGTATTACCTTCTTGCCCATGCCGGAGACGAACCTCGTTATCCCGCTTGCAAACTGCTCAGCCGTTACCGTTCGTCCGCCCACCTGCTCGGCTACGTCAACGTAGCGCACTATAGGCCCTGCCACAAGCTGCGGGAACATCGTAAGATACGTCATGTAGCAAAGCCACGATTTCTGCATCTTACAGTCGCCTCTGTACATATCTATCGAATAAGTAAGCGTCTGGAACGTGTAAAACGATATGCCAAGCGGCATCGTAAACGTCGGTATCGGAAGCGACAAATTAAACAGGGCGTTTATGTTCTCCACCAAAAAACCTGAGTATTTGAACACTACAAGTATACCTAAATTGATTATAAGCGAGCATAAAAGCCCCGCCTTCGCCTGCCAGCGTCCCGGATGCGCCCCGATAACTCGTCCCACCACATAATCAAGCGTGCCGGAAAACAGCAGTGCCAGCACCCATACCGGCTCTCCCCATGCGTAGAACACGAGAGAGGATACGACCAGTATGATATTTTTGTACGTTATATTTTTGGACAAGTGGTAGAGGATGAGCACCAGCGGGAAAAATACCGCCACAAATACAAGGCTGGAAAATACCATCCTGCTTTCTCCTTTCCCGGCGGTAAGGCTCGTCCGCCGCTTGCCGGCATTTTCGCCGGCTGCCTGTTTTAAATAATATCGTCTATTATACTACACACCTCTGCCCTTTGTCAAGCAGGATTTCCCTCTTATCAGCCGGTCGTTATAAGCACCTGACCCTCGGCTGCGTTGTAATCCACCGAAAATCCTATAGCATCTGCCAAATCACGGATTTTAAAGTAATTGTTCCCATCTATATTATATGACTCAAGTGCGGAAATATTACCGTTTATATAAACAGGGGACGAATTTTCCGCAATTTCTTTCGCCTCGGTCGTCCCAAGGTCAAGCTCTCCGCCGACTATCTCGTACCTCTGCCCCGTTATTATGTTGACGCCGCCAAGCTCCTCGTCCCATACGACGTTAAACCGCACAGGCGTTGTCCGCAAAAGCATCGCTATATCACGTACCTTATAATAGTTGCTGTAATTGATATTATAGCCGACAATTTCAACCTTCTCGCCGTTTATCAAAATCTCATCAGATGAAAGCTCGGCACGCACATTGTTCGGCACAACGTAGGAGTTTACAAACTGCGCCAGCTTCGTGCGGCTCGGGTACCCGTTTTCAAACACGTCGTGCGTGTACACGTCCGTGTACGGTATCGCCGGCAGGGCGGCAAATACCGCTTTTTCCGTCGGCTGGCAGGTGAGGGTCGTGCCGTCAAACGTCATGTAGTAATACTCAATCTCGCCCGTGTAGCGGCCTACTTCCTTGCCTACGGCTCTTAACTCACCGTTCTCCTCCTGATATACCGTTATATCCTCAAGGCAGCGGCCGACAACGTTGCCGGGCACGGTTATGTCGGTGATAACACCGCCCTGCATCGTTATCCCCTCTCCTATTCCGCCCGATACGGAGTCGGCTACCACAAATGCCTCCGGGATACCGTTGAAGTCAAGGTCGGTCATTACGAGATTCTGGTATGCGGGATTCCTCGACATCAGGCTCATAAGCCGTGTTATAAACGCTTCCCTCCAGCTCTCGGCAGCCCCCGCCGGAATAAAGGCGGCTGTGAGCGCTGCTGTTAGTATAATCGCCAAGGGTTTCTTCATTATAAAATTCATCTCCTTAAAAAATTCCTTTGCAGAATTTATTGACATTCAATTGACAAACTGTTCAAAATATATTATACTAAAAAAAAGAGGCTTTGTCAAACGTTTGCGCCGTTTTGCTCACAAATTTGTGACAATTTAACGGATTTTTAGAAAGGACTGATACCATATGTACAGGAAATTTACAGATATTGAGGTTTCACCCCTCGGTTTCGGCTGTATGAGATTCCCAAAAACCGACGACGGTAAAATCGACCGCTCCACCGCAAAGCAAATGCTCCTAAAAGCCTACGAGGGCGGGGTTAACTACTACGATACCGCCTACCCCTACCATGACGGCGAAAGCGAGGATCTGCTCGGCGAATTTTTAGCAGAAAACAACCTGCGCACTAAAGTAAACATCGCCACAAAATGCCCCGTCTGGGAGGTTAAAAAAGAGGGCGATTTTGAGCGTATTTTCGACGACCAGCTCAAAAAGCTCTCCACCGATTATATCGATTTCTACCTCCTCCACGCCCTCGACAAACAGAGAGTGGATGAGATCGTACTAAAATTCGGCCTTATCGACAAGCTCCGCTCACTCAAGGAAAAAGGCGTTATCCGCCATATGGGCTTTTCGTTCCACGACAGCCTCGACTCCTTTAAGCGCATTGTCGATATGTGTCCCGACTGGGATTTCTGCCAGATTCAGATGAACTACATAAACACCGACTACCAGGCGGGTATCGAGGGGCTTCGCTACGCCCACTCAAAGGGGCTTTCGGTGATAATCATGGAACCGCTCCTCGGCGGCCGCTTGGCAAGCCCGCCCGAACGTGTTCTCTCAGCCCTCCCAAAAGGCAAAACCCCTCCGGAGCTTGGCTTTGATTTCCTCTGGAATATGCCCGAGGTAGGCCTTGTACTCTCCGGCATGAGCACAATGCAGCAGGTCGAGGATAACCTCGCATACATGAGCCGCTCCCATATAGGGATGCTCTCCGACGAGGATTTGAAAATGTACGAAAACGCAAAGGAGATTTTCGACAAAATGGCTCTCGTCCCCTGCACGAAATGCGCCTACTGTATGCCCTGCCCCTTAGGGATAGACATCCCCGCCGTTTATGAGGCCTACAACGCCACCGTATCAAAGGGGATGAAAAAGGCAAGGGAGATGTACGCTGAGATTACAACCGCTGCCTCTGCCTGCGTCGGCTGCGGAAAATGCCTTAAGGTCTGTCCCCAGCATATAGATTCACCGTCGCTTATGAAGAAGATTGAAGCGGCGTTTGCTGAATAAACTCATCCATGAGGTATATATATGGAAGATAAAAAACAAGCGTACCTGATAATGGCGCACAGGGACGATCTCTGCTTCAGAACCTTGCTCAAAATGCTTGACGATCCGAGGAATGATATTTTCATCCACATGGACATCAAAAATAAACGGTACAATCCGGATGAAATAAAACGCTCAGCATCTCACAGCCGCATTGTCCACACAAAGCGCACAAGCGTTGCCTGGGGAGGATACAGCCAGATAAACGCAGAGCTGATACTCCTAAAAGCCGCCGCAAATACCGCTAGCTACAGCCATTACCACCTCCTGTCCGGTCAGGATCTGCCGATTAAATCCCGTGATGAAATTTACCGCTTCTTCACTGACAACGAGGATAAGGAGTTTGTCAACTTCCAGAGCGAGGAGTTCTTGTTCTGCGGCAGGGTGAGGTACTTCTACCCCTTCTCAGAGCTTGCGGGCAGGGCTGGGAATTTATTCGTGAAATTCGACGAGCTTCTCCTCCCCCTGCAAAAAGCTGTCGGAGTCGCAAGAAACAAAAACATCAATTTCGCCAAGGGCGCAAACTGGTTCAGCATAACCGACAGCCTCGCCCGCCATGTTATACATTCCGAGCCATGGATACGCAAGGTGTTTAAAAGGACGAAAAACTGCGACGAGGTTTTTTTGCAGACTATCGTCATAAACTCCCCCTTCCGCTCAAAGCTGTATTACAGCAAGTTCGACGACAACCATATATCAATCGTCCGCTATATCGACTGGGAGAGGGGAGAACCGTACATATTCCGCAGAGACGACTTCGGCGAGCTTATAAGCTCCCCTATGATGTTCGCCCGCAAATTCGACAGCAATGTTGACTCTGATATTATCAGGGCGCTTATGGAGCATTTTGCCTGATACGGCTGACGGGGACGGCTATATCGGGTGAGTGATAGGTTTTTAAATGTTTAGGAAAAAGGAGGGTTTTCTTCTATGAAAAACGATTTTATCATCACAATATCACGCACGTACGGCAGCGGCGGCAAGAATCTGGGAAAGCTCCTCGCCGCTGAGCTTAATCTGCCGTTTTACGACAGGGAGCTTTTAGAGCTTGTATCCCACACCGAGGATTACACCGACGATGAGGAGCTTTCGTACATAGTGGACGACGGCGGCGTGCGGCCGAACATGGAGCTTTTTAAAAAGCAGTCCCAGGCCATAATCGAGGCCGCCGCAAAAGGCCCCTGCGTTATCGTCGGACGGTGCGCCGATTTCGTGCTGCGGGATCGCCCCGACGTGTTAAACGTATTCGTAACCGCCGACCCGAGAGCTCGTCTCAGGCGGATTATGCGGCTTTATTCAATGAACCCGCCCGAGGCTAAAGAAGCCATCCGCTGCAAGGACAAGACGAGAAGAACGTACTACGAATTCCACACCGGCCGCCATTGGCAGGAGGCGGCAAATTTCCACCTCTGCCTAAATTCCTCAGCCGCCGGCTTTCGTGCCTGCGTTGACATCGTCCGCCGGTATCTTGACGGGATGATGGATGAGGACAGGGAGAATATATAAAAAGGGGGTGTAGCAAAACACAAGTTTTGCCGCACCCTCTTTTTAGCGCAAAACCTCCGCCAGCCTATATGCGGCGAGGATCGGGCTCTTTTCCGCAGCACGGCATATTTTGCCATGCCAATACCCCACCATATGCACAACGCCGTCCTCTATTCGGGCGTATGCGCCTGCGCTTTCGTGGCAGCCGGCGTTCATGACCGACATAAAATGCCGCTCCGCCGCAAGGCAGACGTACGTCTCGTCGTCGTTTATCTCTGCCAGAAGCGGCAGAAGCGGCGAATTTACCGCACATTCCACGGCGATTATCCCCTGCCCCGCCGCCGGGATCATTTCCTCGTGCGATAAAATCCGCACATCAAATTTCGAGCAGAAGTCCTCGTCCTCGAAATATCCGAGCCGCTTTGCAGCAGCAGCCGCCATCACAACAGCCTTGCACCTGCCCTCGGATACAGCCCGAAGCCGTGTCGCTATATTCCCCCTGAGCGGGAAATACTCATACTCATCCCCGAGCTGGCTCGTCCGGCGGGGGCTTGACGTGCCGACCGTATCCCCCGGCAAAAGCTCCTCTCCCTTTAGCGTGACTATCATATCCCTTGGATCCTCACGCTTTAGAACCGCTCCTATGCACATCCCCGGACGGAGCCGTGAGGGCATATCCTTTGCGCTGTTCACCGCAATATCCGCCTTGCCAAAAAGCACAGCATCCTCAACCGCAGATACGAACACTCCACGTCCGCCCATCTGCGAAAGCGGCGTACTGCGGTCTTTGTCGCCCTCGGTCTTTACCACAAGCTCTCTACATTCTACTCCTTTTGCCGCAAGAGCCTCCTCCACAAGCCTCGTCTGCACAAGCGCAAGCTCGCTCCCCCTCGTTGCTGCTATCATACGTTCCTCTCCTTTCCTATTTAAAAAGCCCCTCCTCTTGCCCAATGGGAAAAGGCGGGGCTTTCGGTTTATTCTTCCTCAAAGGCATCCTTGCCGAGCATACATATTGGACATACCCAATCCTCGGGAACATCCTCCCATGCTGTGCCGGGAGCAACTCCGTTATCGGGATCGCCTACCTCAGGATCGTAAACATAGCCGCAGGGGCAAACGTACTTCTTCATAGCTGTTACCTGCCTTTCGTTATATTTCCCGCATTGGCGGGATTTCTAACTGTATTATACCATACG
>DBQZ01000138.1:9243-10613 GCA_002305435.1 Clostridiales bacterium UBA1381 | reverse complement strand
GAGCATTATTACACATCCCCCGAATGGATGATAGCAAACATCCACCGCTACGACAGCTATGACCGCAAGGGGCCAAAGGCTTTCCTCGGGGAATATGCGTCATGGGGGAATACGTGGTACAACGCCCTCTGCGAGGCGGCATATATGACGGGGCTTGAGAAGAACGCTGAGGCTGTAGCTCTTGCCTGCTACGCTCCGCTTTTGGCGAACGTGGATTATGTAAACTGGAAGCCGGATATGATATGGTTTGACAACAGCCGTTCCTATGGCAGCGCAAACTATTACGTGCAGAAGCTGTTCATGAATCATCAGGGCAGCAGCGGGATAGAGTATGAGACCGAGGGCTTTGCAAAGGCTGAGCGTCCGCAGGACGAGCCTGTATGCGGCGGTATGGAATTTGTGTACGGCTATTGTCCGGCGGAATTTTTCGATATAGAGCTTGAGGACAGAAAAACCGGTACGGTAGAAAAATTCGCACCGGTGAGGGTTGATGAGAAAAACACGAAGGTGTTCTTAGGTGAAACCGATTCGGATGATTACACCCTGCGGTTTAAGGCGAAGAAGCTTGGCGGACAGAGGGGATTCGTGCTGACGTTCGGCAAGAAAGACGATAAAAACCGTTTCGACTGGTCGCTCGGCGGCTGGGGAGGCGACAGTGCGGAGATCGTGTCGCAGACAAACGGCCGCAGCACGAGCCTTACGCAGGAGAGGTTCAGCCCTGAGGACGGCATTGTGTACGAGTGCGAGCTTACTGTCAGCGGCAGGAAGATGCACGGCGAGGTTAAGGGATATTTCTCCGAGGACGCCGAGGATATTCTGCCCGCATACGAGGAGCTTTATACGGCTGCGTCTGTTGATGAGGAAACGGGCGACGTTATCCTAAAGGCGGTAAATGTCCGCAATAGCGCTGTAACAGCCATGATAAGCGTTCCCGGAGCGGTATCCGCAAGGGTTTATGAGATGGCAGGCTTTGCTCCCGAGGCGGAGAATACGCTCGAAAGTCCCGAAGCCGTATCACCGGCTGAGCGGCAGGTATCGGTATCGGATGAGATCGAGTGGGAATTTAAGCCGTCGTCTGTGACGGTATTCAGGTTCCGGAATAAATAACGAAATGAAACGCTGCTTCCCAAAGGCTGGGGAGCGGCGTTTTTTGCAATAAAAAAACCGCCGAAGCGGCTTTTTTAATTGACGGCTGTTATCCGCCGGAACGTCAAAAGGAACATTGTGACGGTGACGGCTGCTGCCGTTATATCGGCGATCGGCGAGGCGATAAATACGCCGATTGCGCCGAGGAATGACGATAGTATATACACAAGCGGTATAAGCAGCAGGAGCTTTCTAAGAAGTGCAAGGAACATTGACCGCTTAGC
>DBQZ01000138.1:0-9067 GCA_002305435.1 Clostridiales bacterium UBA1381 | reverse complement strand
ACGCTTGCGATTATCGTCATGGAGCCGACAGCTATGTCGCCTCCGGTACGCTGGAGCGTGGAGTTTAAGACGATGCTCAAAAGGCTCTCCGTGCTCTGCATTATAAAAGGGGCTGTGCCGAGCGAGAGTATCGCTGCTGCGATTCGTATATCGGGGGAGAGGTATTCCCGCCGCATACGGAGTTTCGTCCTTTTGCCGAGCAGGAAAGCTAAAGCCCAAATTGCAGAGGCTGCCTGCGATATTACGGTTGCAAGGGCTGCTCCCCTGACTCCGAGATCCAACCCGAAAATAAAGATGGGGTCGAGGAGGATGTTAAGCACTGCCCCGATAACGACAGTTGCCATGCTGTAGAGAGGGAAGCCCTGTGTTGTGATAAATGGGTTCATGCCGAGGGCGACAAGGACGAACGGGGTACCGATAAGGTATATCCCGAGGTAATCGCTTGCATAACCGACGGTGGCGGAGCTTGCGCCGAACAGCAGAAGCATGCTGTCCTTAAACGCATAGAAAAACGCCATCAGCACGGCTGAGAACGCAAGTACCAGTACGAAAGAAGTCGTGAGTATGCGTTCTGCCCTGTCGTGGGCATTTTTGCCCATTTCGATAGATGCTCTCGGTGCGCCGCCCATGCCTATCATCGAGCCGACGGCGGAAATTATCATCAATACCGGGAAAGCCACGCCGACGCCGGTAAGCGCAAGTCCGCCGCCCTCCAATCTGCCCAGATATATCCTGTCCACCACATTATACAGCGCATTAACCAGCTGCGCAAGAATAGAGGGAACGGCAAGCCTGAAAACCAGACGGCGCACGTTCCCCGTCCCAAGATCGATATTATTCAATAAACGTCATCTCCCTTAATCGCGAAAATACATATTCCTTAACTTTTTAAGGGTTTTCTTCTCAAGCCGTGAGACGTACATCTGAGAAACGTCCCATTTTGCGGCAATATCACGCTGTGTCAGCTCCTCGTAATAGCGGAGGCGGACAAATTCCCTCTCCTGCTTTGAGAGCTGGCTCATACACGAACGGATAAAATCCCTGTTTTCAATCATTATAAAGTTGTTGTCTTCTCGCCCTATGACGTTGGAGAGATTCATTTCGCCGTTGGCGAAGGCCTCGTTCTCCAGTGATTTCAAAAACGCCGCCCCGCCGAGGTCATACGCCTCGTCAACCACGCTCTCCGGCAGGTTCAGGATACGGGCGATTTCGCCCGAGCTCATATCGGCAGAGCTGCGGCGGATTTGTTCCGCTTTGTAGAACACCTCGTAAAGCCCGCGGGGGATTTTTATAAAGCTGCCCTTATCACGGAAGTAGTGGCGGATTTCCCCGAGGACTGTCGGTGTAGCGAAAGTTGCAAACTTCACGCCCTTGTCGGGGTCGAACCGTTCCACGGCATACAGGATGCCAAGGCACGCCACCTGATATATATCGTCGTACTCTATGCCACGGTTTATAAAGCGGCGGGAGAGGATTTCTGCGATATATATATAGGAATTTACAAGGCGGTCGCGCAGCTTTTTGTCCTTAGTGCGGCGGTATTCTTTAAATAAAGCATATTCGGTTTCATCCGAAACCTGCTTTGCAAGAGCCATTATAATTTCCATAGCCTTTCTGCCCGCAGAATAAAAAGCCTTATCCGTCTTTCGTGCGGGCGGCGGACGGAGGTGTTACCAGATACCGTTAATGATCGCTTCAGCGGCCTTTATAGAAACACGGCGAGCCTCAGCTTTTTCGGTGTTATCCGCATCATAGAGCGGGCGCACCATTAAGTACAAATCCTCGTGAACGACATCCGAATTTTTCAAAAGCGGCGAATCGGTCACTTTAACAGCGTATGTTTTATCGTTTCTTACGATTGCAAGCTCCGGCGGCACGTCTTTTTGGAGCCATTCCTCAGCCGGTGAGAATACTTCCATATCGCCCATATCACGGTTTATCCATGTATTTGCCATATCCTTAGAAACGAGATAGACGAAGGTATCGCCTGCCTGGAGTTCTGCGTCAAGCTTTGTCTGCATGGCGGAATCGTAGCCGGCGGAATTGTTGGCGTTTACGAAGTTTATCTGCTGGAATTTCAGGTTTTGTTTGTCATCGCCGTTTATATCCTCCATAACGGGGGCGAGGTTTTCCTCGATTTTGGCGATGTTGTTTTCCGAGAACACCATATCACCGGCGTACGTTATCGTTGCGTCAAACTTTTCCCTCATGGCGCACTGACCGATCGTAAAGGCGGCAAACAGCGCTACTGCCAATATCCCGATAACGTACCATTTGTAGTAATACCACATATATTCCCACCAGGCCCTTGTAAAACGAGGGGGTATTTCTCCATATTTTTCCAAAACTAAGCTCACCTCGGATTTGATGCACGCCCGACCCGAAAGAAACGGGAGGAGCGGTTTTATTTATCTTACCTAAATAATTTTCTTTTATTCTATCATATTTTCGCATCAATTGCAAGTTGTTATATAATTTTTTACAAAACAAAGCAAGAAAATTCATTTTTGTTTGTATTTTTCGGCGGGGAGGGGAGACAGAAGCTGCGTTTATAAAGATGGTTTAGATGAAGAGCTAATAAAAGCGGCATCAGCTTTCTGCCATCTAACAACTATACATACAACACATATAAAAATCCGACATTTTTATACAATTACTATAAAAAAAGATTGACAAATATTGTCGCACATGGTAAAACAAGAAAAAGGCATGGAAAGGATGCATATTTAAAGGAGGACATTATGGAACAGCAGAAAATTGATATGTTTATCATGACAAATCAGAAGTATTTCCCGCCGGAAAAAATCATGTATCTAAAGGACAAGCTCCGCACGATAGATGATGAAAAGTTTGCCTTGGTATCAACCATCGACTTAAAGGATCCCACAGTAATCCTTTTGATTTCTATCTTCTTGGGATCTTTAGGAATTGACAGATTTATGATAGGCGATATAGGAATGGGCATATTGAAGCTCCTCACACTCGGAGTTTGCGGTATTCTTACTATTATAGACTGGTTCACAATTTCAAAGAAGGTTAAAGAGCTGAACTTTAACAATGTCATGGCACTCATTTAAAGACAGTTATAACCACGAGATAGCGATACTGCTTTTATCGTGCATAATTGTAGCAGCTTATCATCTTCTGGATATGAGCTGCCCGTTCCTTGCACTCACCGGCATACCCTGCCCTACGTGCAATATGACAAGTGCCATACTCTCGCTTTTGCGGGGGGACGTACATTCATACATGAGCCTTAATGCGATGGCTCTTCCCGTACTGGCTGTATTCGTCTGCGAAATATTTAACAGAGCTTTCGGCAGATACAAAAAAATACTGCATATATGCTCTGCTGCCGTTTTGGTGTTGAATCTTGTGTATTACGGCATAAGGCTTGATTTTGCAGGCGTGCTGGCTTAGGTGCGGCACGAGATGTTGAATCTGAATATAAACCTTTCAATTTTTTGAAGGGTTTATTTTTTTGATAAAGACCCCATAAAACCAATTACGCCGCCTATACGACCAATTTCGACAAAAGTATTCCATAGGATGTTTTGTGGTATATAATAATGATATGTTCGTGTAATTTGCCCTGAAACAGGACAACGCCCGAACGTAACCATTGTCGTAAAAATCATATAGGAATGAAAGGAAAAGGAGCTTATGAGGATAACAAGAACAGCCGCTGCCCTTTTGTTGGTTTTTATGTTTGCAGGCTCGACAGGATGCGGAAAGAGCGTGGAAATTTCCGCTGACGAGCTGTGGCAGCTTGCGATGGAGGATGCGGTGTTCAGCGAGGATTCCGAGGTCATGGAGCTTGTTAAGCTGACGAAGGAGGATGAGAGGGTCATATGGGACGAAGCTGGGGAGAGGGCGCTGCTTTTGACGTGGCACGATTATGAGGGTGAGTGTCCGTCTGGGGAGCCTGTAGAGTCGGGAGGCGAAATATGGGCAACCTCAGCCGGTGAAATGATAGATTGGTACCGGAATAACCGAGACGGGGTGGATGACTGGGAAAAGCGGTTTGCCGGCCTTTTGGGAGTGCATGAGGACGAGGGATACACACGGGTTACCGGCTTCTGGGTGTCTCCGGAGGATGTTATCCGCCCGGCGTACATCACCGATGTGACGAAAGATATGGTAAACGACTACGGCGCAGTCTCAGACCCCTCATATAAGGAGTGGTTTGACGGGAATATTATATATTCCTACTTTCAAAGCGACTACCCGTGGACGAGGCTTGGGTATACGTATGATTGGGTCAACGATGAAACAGAGTACGGGCTTACGGAATTTCTCATTTTCGACAGCAGCAGGACGGAGGTCTCGTTTACTCTGTCAACCGAGGACTTTGTCAGCTGGCTTGACGAACAGATTTCTTGAGGGAAAGCGGGGTTATACGGCATTGTCCGCTTTGTAAATGCCGGCCATAACCGTCCGCTCATAAGGCGGGCTGGCGGGGGATTTTGAATATTTAACCTCGCCGGCGAATTTTGTGCTTGGCGGGCTTGGGATATATATGGTGAAGAAAACGATGGTTGCGTATGAATACACCGAAGGGTTTACGATAAAGAAGAAGTGGTAATGGTAAAGGGGAAGATTTTATCCCGCCCGTATGACGGGGAGGAAAGGATGAGAGAAAATGATTACCTTTATTGGTGCGCTTGTACTGCTTGTTGTTGGCTATATTTTCTACGGCAAGCTTGTGGAGAGGATATTCTGCCCGGACGACAGGCCGACTCCGGCTATGGATCATCCGGATGGGGTGGACTACGTCCCGATGAAAACGTGGCGGGTATTTTTGATACAGCTTTTGAATATAGCGGGAACGGGGCCGATTTTCGGCGCATTGATGGGAGCCGTGTTCGGGCCGATAGTTTTTCTGTGGATAGTGTTCGGTTCGATTTTAGGCGGAGCGGTGCATGATTACATGACAGGTATGATTTCGATAAGGACGAACGGGGCGTCCGTTTCGGAGATTGTCGGCAAATACTTAGGCGGCGGAGCAAAGCAGATAATGCGTGTATTTTCGGTAGTGCTGCTTATTTTGGTAGGGGCTGTGTTTACGACAAGCCCGGCGACGCTTTTGGCGTTGCTTACTCCCGAATGGATGAATAAGACGTTTTGGGTTGTTGTAATTTTGATATACTACTTCCTTGCGACGCTGATTCCGATTGATAAGCTCATAGGAAAGCTGTACCCGGTTTTCGGCTGCGTGCTTATACTAATGGCGGTCGGGATAATTGCAGGGCTTGTTGTCGGGGGCTACCAGATTCCGGAATTAACGCTTCAAAACCTGAACCCGTCCGGACAGCCGGCATGGCCGTTCATGTTTATAACGGTTGCGTGCGGGGCGATTTCGGGCTTTCATGCGACCCAGTCGCCGATGATGGCACGCTGCCTTACGAAAGAAAAGGAAGGGCGCAAGGTGTTCTACGGGGCGATGATTGCAGAGAGCGTAATAGCCCTTGTATGGGCAGCTGCGGGAGTTGCGTTTTACAAGACGACAGGCGGCCTTGAGCAGGCTCTTGCGTCAATGGGGCAGTCGGGTGTTGTGTATGATATTTCGGTATCGCTGCTTGGGATATTCGGTGGTGCGCTTGCTATAGTGGGAGTCGTGGTTTGCCCCATATCCTCGGGGGATACGGCATTTCGCAGCGCAAGGCTGACGCTGGCTGACTGGTTCGGCGTGGATCAGCAGAACATGGGAAAGCGGCTTATGATAACGATACCTCTGCTTGCTGTGGGAGCGGCGCTGACGCAGCTTAATTTCGATGTGATATGGCGGTATTTTTCGTGGAGCAATCAGACGCTTGCGATGATAGTCCTCTGGGCTGCTGCTATGTATATGGTACGCAATAAAGACCATTGGTGGTATTCGCTGATATGTGCGGTACCTGCCGCCTTTATGTCGGCAGTATCGTGTACATACATCTTGATGGCTGAGGAGGGCTTCAGACTTTCAGGGACGGTTTCATATCCTGTTGGAATTGCATTTGCCGCCGCCTGCATGGCGCTGTACCTGTGGAGCGCCGTACGGTATAAGCCGGTCAGGGGTTGAGGATAACACAGGCGGTGCAAACGTTGCCGTCAATACTGTAGCTGACCTCTCCGCAGTAGCGGGCGGCTGAGGAGAGGATGCTGTTGATACCGATGCTTCTTGCGGCAGGCAGGCCGTTTTCAAGCTTCATATCGGGGAAACAGGGGTTGGTTACAGCGAATACCGTTTTTTCGCCGATGTTCTTTATGTGTATTGTGATAGGGCCGGAGCTTTTCAAGCTTATGCAGGCATTTTGGGCGTTTTCCAAGAGGTTTGCAAGGATGGCTACAAAATCCACGTCAGATATTGGCGATTCTGCCGGTGTATCGGCACAAGCATCATATTTGATGCCTGCCTCCTTTGCTTTGGCAGCGTAGGAGCTTAGGATTTCGTTTACCATGTGATGCGGACAAAAGGAGGAGACGCTCCCCGCACGCTCCTTCTGGCTTCCGAGGTAGCGAAGAATTCCGTCTGTATCGCCTGAGCGTGCCATAGCGGCGATGAGTTCGTCATGGTGACGCTTGTCATGGCGGATACGCCGGCTTTCCTGTTCTAATTTGCGGGCGTTTTCAAGATGAGCCATAAGGTAGTCGACGTTCTGGCGTACGAGTTCATACCGTGATTCCCGGCGCATATGGTAGATGTTTTTTATGCTGAGGAGGTTCACGGCGGCAAAGGTGCATACGATGACGGCAAAGATAATGAGCGTATCCGACTTTATGGTGTCATCAAGCCTGATTCTGTTAAGCAGCGTCAGGAATACGAAAAAATACATAACGGAAATAACGCATAAGGTCTGCCAGCTTTTCTTGTAAAAGCCGCTGACCTCACGTATGAGCGGCCGGACATACCTGTAATAAAGAAAAACAAGAGGTATATATATGGCTATGTGGAACATGGTACGTACAACGTAATTTGTATGTTCTGCCGCCTGCGGGAAAAAGATGAAGCCAAAATAAATCGCCGATGACCATAGGATGGAAAAAACGCAGCCGTACGTAAACCAGAGATAGCATTTTTTCCAGAACCCGTCTGATGAGACATAGATGAAGGTCGCCATATAATATACGTAAGCGAGCATAAATGCGATGGGAAGCGCCGTAGGCGAGGGGATAAAGCTGTAGTATAAACAAATGTCAAGCATGATCATAATCCCCGCAGCTCCCCATAAAAGGGCGGTTTTTTTCACAGAAAACCGTCTCTCCTGCATCAAAAGCGCAGCTGCCAAATGTACGCCGAATATCGCAAGGCCGATAAAGATTGCTACTGGTATTTGTTCTAACACCTGTTTTTTGCCTCCTTGAGGTAGAAATTGAAGAACTCCTGCTTAAGCTGTGAGCGTACACGCCGTGGAATGGGGATAAGTGCGCCGTTGTCGATTACGAGATCCGCACCGGAAAAACAGCGGACGTGGCGCAGATTTACAACGAAGGACGCCCCGCAAAAGACCATGCCCTCTCCGCCGGAGATCGTTTCCTGAAGCTGGGCGGACGTCATGCGGACAGGGAGTTTTTTGCCGGAGGCGAGGAAGAACACACGGTTTTTGCCGATAGTTTCTATGTAGAGTATTTCCTCAAGGGCTATTCGGTGAAGCTCCCCATTGCAGGAGAGCAGGAGCCACGTCCTGTCCTGCCGCATTGAGATTACACGGTCTAAAGAATCGTTGAACTTTTCTTGGGTATATGGCTTTTGGATGTAGTCGGCGGCATGAATGGAGAAAGCGTCAACGGCATAATCGGCGCTTGTGGTGAGGAAGATAATATCGGTATTCTCACTGCAGCGGAGAATATCACGTGCAAGCTCCGTCCCGAGCATCCCGGGCATACAAACGTCCAAAAGTGCGATATCCGGGCTGCCGGTTTTGGCGAATGAGTCGAGCATTTCAAAGGCGGAGGAGAACGTATTAAACTCAATCCCGTATTCAGTGTGCAATGATGAATATGTGCGCAGGTTTTCTGCGATATGGTGTAGATCCCTTGAATTGTCGTCGCAGATGGATATTTTGATCATTGCGTCTGCCCCCTTTTTCCGAAAAGCCACAGATCCGGCATAAAAGCCGGATTTTTTATGCTATTATAATTATACTTGCGCAAGAGCGATTTGTCAAGGATGCACGGATTTATAAAATAAAAACCCTCCTAAATGAGGAAGGTTTCCTGAAAGATGGATCTGTCTGACTTTCGGGGAACGGTTCATTTTGGAGGGTTTTATTTTATGGAATGTAACTTGTTATCCTATAGAAATGCTTTCGATGGCTACAGCACACCATGCGCCGAGCCTCAGTGTAATTTCCGATACGTCCGTATTGCTTATGAAAGTTTCTGTTTTCCACTCGTCAAAAGCATAGTTGTTTTGTAAATCTATCGTTTGCGAGCCTATAACGACAGTCAGAGGATTATTCTGAGCGCTTCTTTCGTTGCTGCCGTTATTTGTTGCCTTTGGCTTTGCCATCTTCAGGGTAATTTCCTGTCCTGCGGGTATGGTCTTTGCCAAATTCAAAGTAATCACAGTGTTATTGTTGTTGCCGCCGGCTCCGGCAAAAAGATAGTACGCATCGTTTTCGGCTTTAAAGCCCCTTGTGTATGGGAAATATCCCGTTGACGGGCTTGAGGAATTGCGGACGTATACGCCGTTGTAATTGCCGCCGCTGGTGGATACCGTAAGACCGCTGTTGCCGACAGGGATATTCTCGGCGTTTTGCGTATCGAATGTTTTTGATTCGATATATTCGCCGCCAAAGGTATAGCTTTTAATATCTATGGCCTTTATCTGTACGGTTTTGGTAATTGTTATCCCATTAAACGATGCAGAAACAGTAAGGGTTATCGTATCTCCCTCATCTGCGTCGGCGGGGATTGTTACGATACCGTCATTGACTGATGCGCCTTTGTCGCAGGACCAAGACCACAGTGCGCCGTTGATAACGTTTATATCAGTGTCATAAAGCACGGCGGTAAAAGGCGGCGTGGATGTACCAATAAAGGCTTCGCTGCTGCCTCCGGAAATTACAATCTCAGATGGTACCAT
>DBQZ01000011.1:10963-21326 GCA_002305435.1 Clostridiales bacterium UBA1381 | reverse complement strand
AGAGCATAAGTATGCGCGTCAGTCCGGCGGTAAGGGTCAGTACGGTCACGTTCTCTTGAAGCTTGAGCCGATGGAAGAGGGCGCAGGCTATGAGTTTGTAAACGCCATTGTCGGCGGTGCTATTCCTAAGGAATACATCCCGGCTGTTGACGCCGGTGTGCAGGGTGCTATGCAATCAGGCGTATTGGCAGGCTACAACGTTGTTGACGTAAAGGTTACCCTCTATGATGGTTCTTACCATGAGGTTGACTCCTCGGAAATGGCGTTTAAGATTGCTGCTTCTATGGCATTTAAGGAAGGTATGAAGAAGGCAGATCCGGTTATCAAGGAGCCTATCATGCTGGTTAACGTTATCATGCCTGATGAATACATGGGCGATGTTATGGGCGACCTTAACTCACGCCGTGGTATGATCCAGAAGATGGAGGCAAGATCCGGTGCACAGCAGATAACAGCGCTCGTACCTCTGTCGGAGATGTTCGGTTACGCTACAGAGCTGCGTTCAAGAACACAGGGACGTGGTCAGTACACAATGGAGCCGGCGCATTACTCCGAAGTGCCTAAGAGCATTCAGGAAAAGATTATTAACGAAAGAAGCAAGGCAAATCAGTAATTTTTAGGAATTTAACGTAAAATTTATTAAAAAAACGTGAAAATTTTAAAAAAAGACTTGATTTTTTGCTTGAAAAATTGTACAATATAATTACCATTGTATAAATTTAAATTTATAACCTTATAAGGGAGGATATTCAAATGGCTAAAGAGAAATTCGAAAGAAATAAGCCGCACGTAAATATCGGTACCATTGGTCACGTTGACCACGGTAAGACAACTCTTACAGCGGCTATTACAAAGGTTCTGGCTTTAAAGGGACAGGCTAAGTACGAAGCTTACGACATGATCGACAAGGCTCCTGAGGAGAGAGAAAGAGGTATCACAATCTCCACAGCTCACGTTGAGTACGAGACAGACAACCGTCACTATGCTCACGTTGACTGCCCGGGACATGCTGACTACGTAAAGAACATGATCACAGGTGCTGCTCAGATGGACGGCGCTATCCTGGTTGTATCAGCTGCTGACGGCCCGATGCCGCAGACAAGAGAGCACATCCTGCTTTCACGTCAGGTTGGCGTTCCTTATATCGTAGTATTCATGAACAAGGCTGACCAGGTTGACGATCCCGAGCTTATGGAGCTTGTTGAGATGGAGATCAGAGACCTTCTGACAGAGTACGACTTCCCCGGCGATGACACACCGATCGTTTCCGGTTCCGCTCTGCAGGTTCTTGAGTCTGATTCAAAGGATATAAACGCTCCTGAGTACAAGTGCATACTTGACCTTATGGATGCTGTTGACTCCTACATCCCGACTCCGGACAGAAAGGCAGACCTGCCGTTCCTGATGCCGGTAGAGGATATCTTCTCAATCACAGGCCGTGGTACAGTTGCTACAGGTAGAGTTGAGAGAGGTCAGCTCAAGACCGGTGAAGAAGTTGAAATCGTTGGTCTTACAGACGAGAGAAGAAAAGTTGTTGTAACAGGTATCGAGATGTTCAGAAAGATCCTCGACTACGCTGAGGCTGGTGACAACATCGGCGCACTTCTTCGTGGTGTTCAGAGAAACGAAATCGAGAGAGGTCAGGTTCTGGCAGCTCCCGGTACAATCAACCCGCACACAAAGTTCAAGGGCGAGGTTTACGTTTTGACTAAGGAAGAGGGCGGCCGTCATACACCGTTCTTCAACAACTACAGACCGCAGTTCTATTTCAGAACAACTGACGTTACCGGCGTTATCAAGCTGCCGGAGGGTACAGAAATGTGCATGCCTGGCGATAACGTAAAGATGGAAGTTGAGCTTATCACTCCGATCGCTATCGAAAAGGGTCTGCGTTTCGCTATCCGTGAAGGCGGCAGAACAGTTGGTTCCGGCGTTGTTTCCGAGATCGAGGGCTAATTGAATATTTAAGGGATACGGTAGAAAAGCCGTATCCCTTTTTGTATGTCCTGAATATAAAACTACCGCCTGTATAACACGAATACAGGCGGTTATATATTTTTGCGGGATTTTATATCCTCGGCACGTATTTGTCTGTCAGATAAGGCATTGATGCGAGAATATCCGTCATTATCTCCTCGCTTTTATAGGCGTTAATAAGATTGCGAAGCGCTGCCACACAGTCGAAATTGTCCCAGTTCATATCGGAGACGATTCTCTCGCAGCCGGATACGAAATTTTTCGTCTGCAAAAGCAAAAGCTCATAGCCGGCGCTGTATTCCTGGGGAGGGGCAACGGAGTTCAGCTCATTTAAAACAGATTTTGCCCCGGAATTTTGCAGAGAATGGGTCATCTCTGTGCGGACTTCATCAGGCGAATACGGGTAGGAAAAGCTCCAGCTGCTCTCGAGCTTGTCAGAGAGCTCCTTTGTTATCTGTTCCATTTTAGTATACGCTTCCCGTGTTTTCTCCTGAAAATCGCAAACGTCCAAAAAGCCAGAGGATACCGCAAACTTTGTATTTCCGCTGATTATCTCAAGCCGTGCGGAGGCTGTATCCTCGTTAAGCGGAAGGCTCGTGAACATATGGACTGTTTCCTCGGCGCCCGCCTCTATTACCGGATTAAAAGCGATAAGGCTCGTTCCGGACACGAAATAGCGGAAATGCGAATGAACGGTTCCGGCGGTGTGGAGCGTTGCCGAAAGCAGCTCATTTAAATAGAGCGGCTCCGCTGTGGAATTTTTTACATTCCATATAATGTCTATGTATTTGACCTCATCGTCATACTGGCAGACGAGACTGCCGTCATTTATAGCACGGGCAAATGTCACCGATTGCAGCGTAAGCTCCCCCTCCTGCGAGGGGAGAGAATCACCGATTTGCATGGCTGTAAGAACCATTTCCGGGGTGGCTGTCGGTGAGGGTGTGTTTTCAATATCGGCCGGCGTACAGGAGCCGAGCGCAAGCGCCGATACGGCGGCAAGCGTTATAAGGCGTATTTTCATATGCTGACCCTTTCTCAGTGGAAAAAATTTTTGACGGCAATTTCTGCGGTAAAGCAGATATAGCCGGTGCGGTTACTGCCGGAGAATATCCGTTGAACCTCCTGCAAAAACTCGTTTAAGTGCAGCCGCATAAGCTCAGGATAAGCGTCTATGCAGGTTTGTATAGCCGGAGCACTGATAACGGCGCCGACAAACTCCTCCGCCGAAAAATCAACCGTCCGGCTCAGGGTGAGGCTTCTTATAAGGTCACACTCACGGTCGAAAGCGGATAAGTGGGCGGAGGTTTTTTCGCCGTCATAGCCGACTGTTTTTGCCAGACGCTCCGATATGCGCAAAAGCCGTGCGGCAGAAGCTTCAGCCGGGGCGGAGCATACCGGAAGCGTATCAACTGACACAAACGCTGCCATGCCGCAGTCGGCAAGAATACGGTAAAGCTCGTCTGATGCTGCCTTTGTACAGGACGGCTCCAGCCACAGCACAAGTTCCGCCGCCGAATCCGCCAGATACGTCTTTTCGGGGGATACGTTTACGTATTCCAGATGTGAATCCTTGCCGGTACCGGCAGGGGCTGTTCCGGTGCAGAGCACTTTCTGCGAAAGGCTGCAAAGCTCCTGTGGCAGATTTCCGGTATTTTCGCCGATAACCAGAGATACGAGCGGAAGCGCTTGGCAGTAGCTTTCAGCAAGCGTCCGTATCGTTTCTATGCCCGGATTTGCGGGGGCATTTTCCCTGAGACTGCGAAAGTAGCTTATATCATGTTCCATATATTATTCAGCAAGAATCTTATCAATTTCAGCCAGCTCGTCATCTGTGAAATCGAAATTGTCAAGAGCCTTTACGTTTTCTTCTATCTGGGAAGGACGGCTTGCTCCGAGGATGACGCTCGTAAGGCGGCCTCTTCTTAAGTTCCATGCACATGCCATCTGCGCAAGCGACTGACCTCTTCCTTCTGCCATTTCATTTAATTTTGCAGACTTATTTATCTCTTCCGACTGTATTCTGTCGGGTGTGAGGAATACCGATTTTGTAGCTCTTGAATCCGCTGGTATACCATGGAGATATTTATTCGTGAGCAGTCCCTGAGCAAGCGGGCAGAACGCTATAGAACCCATACCCTCATACTCGAGAGTATCGAAAAGTCCCGCTTCGGGCTTGCGTTCAAACATATTGTAGCGCATCTGGTGAATCAAAAGCGGCGTGCCGAGCGAACGCATCGCAGCTGCCATTTTCTGCGTCTGTTCGGGGCTGTAGTTGGAAATACCAACGTAGAGCGCCTTCCCCTGACGAACGAGGAGGTCAAGGGCGGCTGCTGTTTCTTCTATAGGCGTGTTGGGGTCGGGACGGTGGTGATAGAAAATATCCACGTAATCAAGTCCCATGCGCTTTAAGCTCTGGTCAAGGCTTGCAACGAGGTATTTCTTGCTGCCCCAATTGCCGTAAGGCCCCTCCCACATATCGTATCCGGCTTTTGTGGAGATTATCAGCTCGTCACGAAACCCGTCAAATTCACGCTTTAATATGCGGCCGAAATTTTCCTCAGCTGAGCCGGGGTAGGGGCCGTAGTTG
This sequence comes from Clostridiales bacterium UBA1381, assembly GCA_002305435.1. Lineage (GTDB taxonomy): Bacteria > Bacillota > Clostridia > UBA1381 > UBA1381 > UBA1381. The sequence goes on along the minus strand of DBQZ01000011.1, from coordinate 16,759 downwards.
TTCGCCAAGTCGAAGTGCGTAATACCTAAATCAAAGGCAGTTTTCGCCATAGCTGCCATGTTGTCGTAATTGTCACGGCTGCCGAAATTGTGCCACAATCCCAAGGAGAAAGCGGGGAGCATAAGGCCGCTGCGCCCGCAGCGATTGTAGAGCATATTCTTGTATCTGTCGCTGTTAGGTATGTAACTCATGAATAAAACCTCTCTTTCCGTTGTATATCACTTATATTTTATCATAAAAATCGGCAAATGTAAATCGTTTTTCCGTATAATATTGTGGAAAAAACCTATCATAGTGAGCCGGGCGTGGGAATAGAATGTACAAGACAGCACAAAGTGAAAGGAAGAGTACGTATGAGCCGCATAAACCTGCAAAAATATTTGATAATGTCCCTGTTCCTTTTAACGGGGGTGGTATTTGGCGCAATATACGCAGTTAATAAGGCAGACATAGCATCAGCGCAGGGGTATCTTTTGGATTTTTTCTCGTCGGAGGGAAACGCACGGGATACGCTTTTAACGGGGCTTATGCAGAACGGGATAATTTTTCTTGTTCTTTTTGCCGGAGCATGGACAAGGGCGGGGGTGGTGCTTATGCCGGCGGTCGGGATGGTCAAGGGGTTTTCGGCGGGAGCGGCGGCGGTGATGTTTTACCGAGCATTCGGAGTTAAGGGAGGGTTGATAATACTTGCGGTAATGCCGAAAAACGTGCTGCTTTTGGGGACGGTTATTTGGTTTGGGACGGTTTGTCTTTACAATGCGCTTTCTGCGGAGCGGATGAAAAACGGTCAGCCGGGAAGGTTTTTGGCAAAATGCGCCGTAGGAGCCGTACTTTTTGCTGCCGCTGCTCTTACGGATGCTTATGTTACATCTGCAATAATGAGAAAAATAGCAGGATATTTTTTGTAAAATGAAAAAAAGGGTGTACAAATCGTGAAAATGTGGTATAATAGGTTTACCGGCGAAAACCGGACATACCGATGCAGGGGGGATATTCATGAAAGCGCATATTGACGAATATGCGGATTTTATGCTTAAGGAGAAGCATAAATCAAAAAATACGGTAGAATCGTACAAACGTGATATAACACAGTACGTTACATATATTGACAGAACCGGCATAGGCGGTGTAGGCGAGGCGACGCCTGCGGTAGTGCTTACATATCTTCTGCGGATGCGTGAAAACGGCAAGGCGGATTCAAGCATATCCCGAGCCTTGGCTGCGCTTAAATCGTATTATATCTATATGGTGCAGTTTTACGAGCTTACGCAGAATCCAACGGTGAACCTTGAGGCTCCGCATGTGGAGCGGAAAAAACCGGCGATACTAACACGTGAGGAAATGGTACAGCTTTTAGAGGCGCCTTCCTCAGACGATGCTAAGGGCATACGAGACAAGGCGATGCTTGAGGTACTCTATTCCACGGGTATGCGAGTATCGGAGCTTTTAGGGCTTGATGTTTCCGACGTTTCGGAGGACGTTTCCACTCTGAGAATAGTCGGGGAGAGACGGGAAAGGGTGATAAACCTTTCGCCTCATGCTGAAGCGGTGCTTAAGGAATATTTGGAGCTGTCGCGGGGGAAGTTCGTCACAGACCGGAATCAGGAAGCTCTGTTCGTAAACTGCGGCGGGGCGAGGATGTCACGACAGGGCTTTTGGAAGCTGATAAAGACGTACCAGAGCCGTGCCGGGATAAAAACGGCGATAACCCCACATACGCTCAGACATTCTCTGGCGGCGCATATGGTGGAAAAGGGGGCGGATCTGCATATGGTGCAGGAGGTAATGGGTCATGCGGACATATCGTCCACCCAGATATATGCAAGAACAGTGATGAAAACGAGTAAGGAACCCGGTATCTGAGCCGGGTTCTTTTTTCGGGTATCGATAAAATTTTGATTTATTACCGGAATTGTTTGACAAGAGGGCAATAATATGGTATAATACTAAATGTTTTTGACAAAGAAAAAAGACGTTCCGAAGAACGTCTTGGTGCGAGAGACCGGACTTGAACCGGCACGGGTAAACCACACGCCCCTCAAACGTGCGCGTCTGCCTATTCCGCCACCCTCGCAAGAGATAATGTTGTGTAACAACGAAATTTATTATAGCACTAAAATAGGGATTTGTCAAGAATTTTTTTGAAAAAAATACATAAAAATTTTATATGGGAGTGAATATCATGAAAAAGACCATATTTGCCGCCTGCATAATAGGTGCTGCGGTTATGTTTGCAGTCCCGGCATATGCGGGAGTTGATATATCGGCCGAATGTGCGGTTGTAATAGACGCAGCGACAGGGCGGGTGATATGCGACCGCAACGCCGAGCAGCAGCATTCAATGGCAAGTACAACAAAAATAACCACGGCGATAACCGCCCTTGAGAACAGTACTCTTGACTCAATAATAACGATGGACGAGGAATCCGCCGCTCAGGAAGGTTCCTCGACATACCTTCATCCGGGCGACCAGCTTACGATGGAGGAGATGCTCTACGGCCTGCTTTTAAATTCCGGCAATGATGCGGCATGGCTTGTGGCAAAGCAGGTGGGTGGTGATGTGGACACCTTTGTTTCTATGATGAACGAAACCGCAAAAAGGGCAGGAGCCCGGAATACGCAATACAAAAATCCCAGCGGCCTTGACGCAGAGGGGCATTATACGACTGCTCTTGATCTGGCAAAGATAGCAAGATATGCGATGAACAACGATGTTTTTGCCGATATAGTCCGCACACGGGCGCGCAGGGTCACGGTCTTAAACCGTCCGGCAGATGAACAGTATTTCGTAAACCACAATAAGCTTTTGGAGATGTACGAGGGATGTTCCGGGGTAAAAACCGGCTATACGCAGGCCACAGGCAGATGCCTTGTAAGCTCTGCTACAAGGAACGGCATGACGTTTATCGCCGTTACGCTAAACGCCCCCGATGACTGGAACGACCATATGAAGCTTTTGGATTTTGCCTTTGCGAATAACACAGCTAAAAATATCGTTGCCGAGGGGCAGGTATTAAAAACAGAAACGATAGACGGTACCGAGTACAATTTCACCGCCGAGGAAGGGTATGCGATAGCGGAGCCTTTGGATACAACGATTGATACGGTGACCGAGGTTCATATGTTCAGGAATCTTGCAGGGCCCGTGAAAGCCGGCGATAAGGTGGGATATGCGGCGATATTCTACGGCGGCGAACAGGTGGGAAAGGTAAATATTGTTTCCGAGCAGGATATAAATACGGAAAAGACGCTTTGGCCGGCGTATACGATGAGCGATTGGTTTGCTTATCTTGCCGAATCATGGCTGAAATTTTAATAACATACTAAGGAGGTCAACATGGGTGAGTTTGTAAGACTGCAAAAATATATTGCAATGTGCGGGGTGACTTCCCGCAGGAAGGCGGAGGAGCTTATAACAGCCGGCAGGGTACGGGTGGACGGCGCAAAGGTGACGGAGCTTGGCACTAAGGTTGAAATCGGCGCAAACCGTGTGGAGGTTGACGGCAGGGCGGTGCATCTGCCGAAAAAGCTCTACTATATAATGCTTAATAAGCCGACAGGCTACGTATCAACAGTAAGCGACCAGTTTGACAGGCCGACCGTGACGGATCTTGTGGCAGGGGAGATAAACGCAAGGCTCTTTCCGGTGGGCAGGCTTGACTATGATACCGAGGGGCTTTTGCTTCTGACGAATGACGGGGAGTTTGCCCAAAGGGTATCGCATCCGAAGTTTAATATGAATAAGACGTATATCGCCTCAATCAGCGGCGGGCTTACACCGGCTGGCGTAAGGCGGCTGAGATCGGGGGTGCGGCTTGATGACGGCTTTGTAACTTCTCCGGCGGAAGTCGAGCTGATAGACGGCGAAAAAGGGAAAAGCACAGTAAAGATAACGATACACGAGGGCAAAAACCGTCAGGTGCGCCGTATGTTCGAGGCCGTTGGCTGCCGGGTTGAAGCGCTGAAGCGCATAAGCGTCGGCATACTCGAGCTTGGGAATCTGCCGCTTGGCAGATGGCGGTATCTTACCGCACATGAGGTAAACTACCTGAAAAATATATAAAACGGCGTTTTGTATATAATAGACAAAATTGTTAGGAAAATATCAATTGTTTTTTTGGCGAGGATTTGGAAAAAACATTTGATATTAGTAGAAGATTTTGCTATAATATAGAGTAGAGCAACAATGCGAAAAACGGCGTTCTCTAAAAAAACGGACCGGCGGCGGATATACAATATCCTCTGCGGCCGCCAAATTTAATATGGAGGTCAGAATATGGGAACAGTTGATAAATTAACTGAGCTTCAGTACCGCAGGAGCGTTATTGAAAACGGCGGCGGTGAAGCGAAGATCAAAAAACAGCACGACTCCGGCAAGCTGACTGCCCGTGAAAGGATACTGAAGCTTCTGGACGAGGGCAGTTTTATGGAAGTAGACGCTTTCGTTACTCACCGGTGCAGTGAATTTGGCATGGACAAAGTCGAAGCTCCGGGCGAGGGAGTAGTTACCGGCTACGGAACGGTTGACGGACGGCTGGTATTCGTTTATGCACAGGATTTCACCGTGATAGGCGGTTCGCTTGGTGAGATGCACGCAAAGAAGATCTGCAAGGTCATGGATATGGCAGCAAAAATGGGCGCTCCGATAATCGGCATGAACGATTCGGGTGGAGCGAGAATACAGGAGGGTGTTGACGCCCTGTCTGGTTTCGGAGAGATTTTCTTCCGCAACACGAGAAATTCCGGCGTAGTTCCGCAGATTTCTGTAATAATGGGCCCGTGCGCAGGCGGTGCGGTATATTCACCGGCGATAACGGACTTCATCTTTATGGTGGACAAGACTTCACAGATGTTTATAACAGGGCCGCAGGTAATTAAGTCGGTAACCGGCGAAGAGGTTACAGCAGCGGATCTGGGCGGTTCGACCGTTCATGCTTCAAAGTCCGGTGTTGCCCACTTTACGGCAGCAAACGACGAGGAGTGTATAGAAAAGATACGCCGTCTTTTGTCATTCCTGCCGTCCAACAATCTGGAAACAGCGCCTGAGGAAATTCCGACGGACGATATAAACAGAATTTCCGAAAAGCTCACCTCGATAGTACCTGACGAGGCTAACAAGGCTTACGATATGAAAGAGGTAATTGCAGAAATTGTTGACAACGGCGATTTCTTGGAGGTACAGGAGAGCTTTGCAAAGAATATCATAATAGGTTTTGCCAGAATGAACGGCAGAGTGGTCGGCATAGTTGCAAACCAGCCCAAATTCATGGCAGGCTCGCTTGATATAAATTCCTCGGACAAGGCTGCAAGATTCATCCGCTTCTGCGACAGCTTTAATATTCCGCTTGTAACTCTTACAGACGTTCCGGGGTATTTTCCGGGCGTTGAGCAGGAGCAGGGCGGCATAATCCGCCACGGTGCGAAGCTTTTGTACGCTTATTCCGAGGCGACAGTGCCGAAGATAAACGTCATTATAAGAAAGGCCTACGGCGGAGCGTATATCGCCATGAGCTCAAAGCACGTTGGAGCAGATGCGGTATTTGCATGGCCTACGGCTGAGATTGCGGTAATGGGCCCTGACGGGGCGGCAAATATCATCTTTAAGAAGGATATTGCAGCAAGCAGCGACCCGATAGCTACAAGACAGGAAAAGATACAGGAATACAGAGATAAATTCGCTTCCCCGTTCGAGGCGGCTAAAAGAGGCTATGTAGACGATGTTATCGAGCCGGATTCCACGCGTCCCCGCATAATAGCCGCTTTGGAAATGCTCGCCGGAAAACGCGACAGCCTGCC
>DBQZ01000011.1:9459-10922 GCA_002305435.1 Clostridiales bacterium UBA1381 | reverse complement strand
GAGGGCGTTCAGGTAACGGTTTTGGGAATGGCTATAGTATTTGCTGTTCTTATAATACTGATGCTTGTGCTAATGGCGTTCCGGGCGATATTTTATAAGGAAACTCCGAAGGAGGAGGCTACTATAGCTGTAATACCGGCATCTGAGGCAGAGCCGGAGGCTGAGCCTGAGGAGGAAGAGGACGAGGAGGAGCTTATCGCAGTGCTTACGGCGGCTGCCGCTGTGTGCATGAACACCTCGACGTATAATTTAAAGATAAAGTCCTACCGCAGAATAGGCAACTCATCTCCGGCATGGAACAGAGCCGGACTATCAGAAGCGGTCGAGCATTTTTAATAGGGAGGAGAAAGTAAAATGAGAAAATTCAACATAACCGTAAACGGAAAATCATATGAGGTCGAGGTGGAAGAGGTAGGCGCACCGTCCGCCCCGGCTCCCAAAGCAGCAGCCCCGGCTGCTCCGGCAGCAAAGCCCGCTCCGGCGGCAGCTCCCAAGCCGGCAGCTAAATCCGCCCCCGTTGCAGGAGCGAAGAACGTAACAGCTCCGATGCCGGGAACGATTGTATCGGTAAAGGTAAACGTAGGAGATACCGTAAAGAGCGATACTATAGTAGCTGTGCTTGAGGCGATGAAGATGGAAAACGAGATATTTGCCGGCGTTGACGGTAAGGTAGTAGGCGTTTCGGCCTCTGCCGGAGATGCGGTAAACAGCGGTGACGTGATTGTTTCCATTTCTTAATGAATACGTAATATAAGGAAAGTGGTGACAAGACAGTGCTGCAAAGTTTTATAGATTTTCTCGGAAGTACCGGTATTGCGGCTATGATAGGACAGATGCAGCAGGCGTTTGCCTCCGGAGAGATTCTGCAGGTCATAGGAACGCCGCTGATGATAATCATAGCCTGTGTACTTTTGTATTTAGCAATAGTGAAGCAATTTGAGCCGCTTCTGCTGCTGCCTATATCGTTCGGTATGCTTTTGTCGAATCTGCCGATGTTTGAGGGGGCAGCCTCAGTGCTCATGCACACGGAATTTTTCACAGACCCGGCATATATGATAGACGGGAATGTGGATATACAAAGAGTCGTCTCTCAGGGCGGACTTCTCGACCTTTTGTATCTGGGAGTAAAGCTGGGCATATACCCGCCGCTTATCTTCCTCGGTATCGGAGCGATGACCGATTTCGGCCCGCTGATAGCAAACCCGAAGAGTATCCTTTTAGGAGCGGCGGCGCAGTTTGGCGTATTCTTCACCTTCTTAGGTGCGCTCTTCCTCGGCGCTGTTATACCGTCGGTAGGTTTTGGTGTTAAAGAAGCAGCCTCAATTGGTATAATCGGCGGAGCGGACGGGCCTACGGCTATATACGTAGCAAAGACGCTTGCTCCGGCGCTGCTGCCGGCGATAGCTATAGCGGCTTATTCGTACATGGCGCTTATACCGATAATCCAGCCGCCTATAATGAAG
>DBQZ01000011.1:8947-9278 GCA_002305435.1 Clostridiales bacterium UBA1381 | reverse complement strand
CTCGGCCTGATTGCGTTTGCATTCTCGACCTTCGGCGGACTGGTTCTTGGCAACATCATGTATAAGCTGACAGGCGGCAAGGTAAATCCGCTTATCGGAGCGGCGGGCGTGTCTGCTGTGCCGATGGCTGCCAGAGTGGCTCAGGTAGTGGGACAGAAAGAAAACCCGTCCAACTTCCTGCTCATGCACGCTATGGGACCTAATGTGGCAGGAGTTATAGGCTCGGCAGTTGCGGCGGGAGTATTCCTGTCGATGTTTGCCTGATAACAGCGATGGAAAAGGAGTGAAATAAATGGCAAAAAATGACAACAAGACGGCGGCAAAGCCGGTC
>DBQZ01000011.1:2861-8789 GCA_002305435.1 Clostridiales bacterium UBA1381 | reverse complement strand
CCGTGGGAAAGACTGAGAAAGATAAAGGCAAAGGCTAAAAAAACGCCGCTGCAGATGCTTTTCAGAGGTCAGAACATCCTCGGCTACCGCCATTATGCGGATGATGTGGTAGAGTATTTCGTACAGAAATCAATAGCAAACGGCGTTGATATTTTGAGAATATTCGATGCTTTAAACGATGTTAGAAACCTCGAATGTGCGGTTAAGGCGTGCAAGAAGGAAAAAGGCCACGTACAGGCGGCTGTAAGCTACACAATAAGCCCGGTACACAATATCGAAAGCTTCGTAAAGCTGGCAAAGCAGTTTGAGGATATGGGCGCAGATTCCATCTGCATAAAGGATATGGCAGGCCTTCTGCTGCCGTACACGGCGTATGAGCTTGTAAAGGCGATGAAGGAAACAGTAAAAATCCCCATCCAGCTGCACACGCATTACACAAGCGGCGTAGCTTCGATGACATATCTCAAGGCGATAGAAGCCGGAGTAGACGTTGTGGACTGTGCAATGTCGCCGATGGCTATGGGTACGAGCCAGCCCCCGACAGAGCCGCTGGTAGCAGCCCTCCAGGGAACGCCTTACGACACAGGCTACGATCTGGACAAGCTGGTGGAAATAAGCGAGTACTTCAAGCCTTTAAGAGAGAAGTACCTTGCAACCGGCCTTATGAACCCGAAGGTAATGGGCGTGGATGTAAACACACTCAAATACCAGGTGCCGGGAGGAATGCTTTCAAACCTCGTATCCCAGCTTAAGCAGCAGGGAAGAGAGGATAAGCTTGATGAGGTGTTAAAAGAGGTGCCCCGCGTAAGAGCCGACCTCGGTTATCCCCCGCTTGTAACGCCGTCCTCGCAGATAGTCGGCACACAGGCCGTTTTGAACGTGCTTATGGGTGAGAGATACAAGATGGTATCCAAGGAAACCAAGGGCATAGTAAAAGGCGAATACGGAAAGTGCCCGGTTGACATCAAAGAGGATATTGTCAAGAAGATAATCGGCGACGAGGAGCGTATAACGTGCCGTCCCGCCGACCTTATCGACAACGAGCTTGACAAGCTGCGTGCTGAGTGCGCTGAGTGGATAGAGCAGGACGAGGATGTTTTGAGCTACGCTCTGTTCGGTCAGGTAGCGGTGAAGTTCTTTGAATACAGAAGAGCGCAGAAATATAAAATAGACGCAGATCTTGTGGATATGGAAAACAAAACGTATCCGGTCTGATGTGAGATATTTAATAATTGCCGCCTGTATATCGTTACGGTATGCAGGCGGTATTTTTTATGTTTGTAGTTTAAATTCCTGTTGCAAAAAAATGTAAGCTGTGGTATAATAACGGCAAGGAGAGAGTTTTGACGTTAATAGGAAAGGGGAGGATTTTTGTGAAAAAGGCAGCTTTTGTATTTTTGGCAGCAGGGCTTGTATCAGCTGGAATTTCCGCTTCGGCAGCGATAGGGGATGTGGTCGGGCAGGTGTATTCGACCGATATATTGGCAACGGTAAACGGGGCGCCGATACCGTCCTACAGCCTGGACGGGAAAACAGCGATAGCCTTGAGGGATCTTGAAAATTACGGCTTTTTGGTGGCATATACAGATGACGCCCGAGTTTCCATAGCGGAATTTTCCGTATCACGGCTGCTTACGCCGATAGAGGGCGTGGAAAGAGGTACAGTCGGCGAGGTTGTGGGGGATGTTCTTGAAACAGACATTGTCGCTTACGTAAACGGGGAATACGTCCCGACATACAATATCGGCGGCCGTCTCGTGGCTGCTATAGAGGATATTGCCCCGTGGAACGACGGCAGCGAATTTGCCCCGTACGGCTACGCAAAAACCGGCATGACGTATACGTGGGACGAGAATGGCCGCACGATTGATTTAATAACGCTTCCGATAGAATCGGACAGCGAAGCATGGGCAAAGGCTCGGGAATACAGCCGCCACCTTCGTTTTGACGGCACAGAATTGTTTGTGGAGGAAAATAAGCTTGACTGGGCTGTGCTTGACTACACCTATGCTACGGGCGACCGGCTAAGCTCGGAGGCGATACAGCCTATAACGTATACCCGCAACGATGGGGGCAAAGAGGAGATAGGCCTATATTACAGCTTTAAGAGGGTAACATGGGACATTGGCGCACCTGTAGTAAATGTAAGTCCTGAGCGGGAGATGACGTATATATCGCTTAATACCGAGAGGCTCGAGGAAATATTTGCCGATGAGGAGCCGTATAAGCGCAGCTTTGATGAGGAGGTAGATTTCTACTGCGGCGGCAGGAGCGGTGTATACCGCTGGAGGCTGCTTGAGAGGATAGACGGCGAGGACTGTACGCTTCTCTTGATAAGGAATATGGGGCTTATGAACACCTCAGATCCGGAATACCGCCTTGTGCGTATAGACAGAGAGCCTGCGGGGGCAGAGGTGATTTTAAAGGAGCAAATAGCCGCCCCGGAGCTTTACGGCGATGAGCTTTGCTATTTCAAGGGGACATCCATATACAGCATGAACATTTATGATAAGACGGAGCTTGAAATAGCTTCGGCTGAATATAGAAATATCCTTGCATATATCGCAAATCATAAGACCGTTTTGTATGAGCATCAAAACGGGAATAAGGCGCTGATAATCGCATCCGACGGCGAGAATACGACGATTTATACCATGGATGGGTACGGCATAGACATCCCCGTTAACTGCAAGCTTTCCATGATTTACGTCAGCGGCGATGAGGCTGCTATTTCCGACGGCATGATACGGTATTATGTAACCGTAGACGGCATAGTGGAGGATGAAGCTGAGGTAGAGAGGATATGCGCTGAGGGAGAGCGGCTGTTGTAAGATGAGGGCGAAAATTATCGCAGAATTCTCCGCTTTGGAGCTTTACGGCGACACCTTGGTATATACGAAAAACGGGGAAGAGTATAAAATAAATGTGTATTCCGGAACGGAGGAGGGCTGTGCCTGCTTCGTAGCGGCGGGAGGTGAACAGTATGAAAAAGTTACTTTTTACAGCGGCAGTATGTGCCGCATTGGCAGGAGGCTTGTCTGCTGCGGCTGAAATAGGTGATGTTGTCGGATATGTGTATTCGACCGATATTTTAGCAACGGTAAATTCTGTACCGATACCGTCCTACAGCTTGGACGGCAAAACGGCGATAGCCTTGAGGGATCTTGAAAACTACGGCTTTAACGTAACGTATGACGATAGCGTACGGGTAGCACTTGTAGATTTTGCCCCATGGGGGATAAATCCGATAGAAGGCGTGGAGCGGGGAACAGTCGGCGAAATTGTAGGCGAGGTGCTTGAAACCGACATTGTCGCCTATATAAACGGGGAGTACGTACCCACGCATAATATCGGCGGACATCTTGTGGCAGCGATAGAGGATATTGCCCCGTGGGGTGACGGCAGCGAATTTGCCGCTTACGGCTACGCCAAAACCGGTATGACGTATACGTGGGATGAGGAGAGCCGCACGGTAGACCTCATAACTCTGCCGGCAGGGAACGATAATCAGGCTCAGGAAATGGCAATGCAAAGGCGGCTGGAGCTTGCAATAAACGAAAACGGTGAGCTTGTGATAACGACGAATAAATTTGCCAATCACTATCTCACATCGGGTGTGGGGCATTATATATCGTGGTATTCGCTAAACAAAGGGCCGGTATACCCGATAACCTACGTCCATCCGGACGGCACGAGAGAAGATGTGGGAATGTTTTACGGCTTCCGCTCGGTTACTTGGGATGAAAACAGCGGTAATATGATCCAAAGCGACACATTTACGGACAGTATTATAAATTTCGATATGGATAAAATTGAGAAAATACTTTCCGCCGCTGAACCTGAGTTGCCCACGTTTGAGGAGGAGATTGAATTTTGGGAAAACGGCGGTACCGGCATATGGAGGGTGACGGATAGACTGGACGCTGATGATTATTCCGTGCTGTATATGCGGCAGACGGGACTTCCGCACGGCGGAGCAGATTATCAGGTTGTACGAATAGACCGTGATACGCTTGAGAACACCATTCTTCTTACGGATATTATTTCCGCACCTGAGCTATACGGCGATGAGCTTTACTACTTCCGTGGATTGAATCTGTGCCGCATGAGCGTTTTCGAGGGCAGCGAGGAGATCGTATGCGAGGCGACAACGGAAAACATCCTTGATTACATAGACGAGTTCTGGCAGACGGAGTATGAGTATACCGGAGAAAACGTGAGCGAAATGCTGCTTTCGAGAAACGGCGATTACAGGCTGTATGAAATATCCACAAGCGGGATTAACGTAGCATACAGAGGCGTTGCGGAGGAGGCGTATTACTACGAGGGCGAGAATATTACAGGGCGGATTTTTGTGATAAACGACGGCCGCTGGTATAACTCGCTAACGAGCGGAGATGATGCTGCATTTATTGAAACGCTTCGCACGGACGGCAAGAAGATAGGCAGTACACCGTACGAGGATGCTCTTTTAAACCTCATATCAGCCGATGGGAACAGCTGGCGTACGGACGATATTTTTGAGAGTGAAGAATACGCTGTATTGTACCAGACTCAGGAAGACGGTGAACCCCGGCTTATGAGGATAGATAAAGAAAGCGGCGAGGTTGTTTCGCTTATGCAGGAGGAGATTGAGTGTATCGGGCTTAAGGATGATATACTTTCATACTCCATAGCCGGCGGGCTTGAGGAAATAGATGTTATGACAGGTGAAACAGCGGCGCTTGAGGAAAGTGTCGCAGAATACATTAAGGGGAACTATGAAATCCTCTACAACTATGATGGTGAAACGACGATGGTTATCTACCGTTATCCCGGAGCAGTCAGGATGGCTGTAATATCGCCGGAGGGCTTGTATATCCACAGAGGAGGGTTTTCCGAGCTGTATGTTGACGGTGAGATGGCAGCGTTCAAAGACGGGAACGGGACGTCTGCGTACTGTGCGGACGGTGTCCTTATTCCCGGGGAGTCGGAGGATTTTAGAGAGAGCGTTTATAACAGTATAGTGAAAAATGGGGAAAAGATAATATAAAAACGGAGGAAACAAAGATGAAAATTGGATTTATCGGCGGCGGAAATATGGGCAGTGCGATAATTGGAGGTATTGTAAAGGCGGGGATAGCCCCGGCGGCTGATATAACGGTCGCAGACCTAAACACGGCGGGACTTGAGAGACTTAAGGAGGAATACGGCGTTAATACCGTGACGGATAACACGAAAGCAGCAGGCGGAGACATCCTCTTCCTGTGCGTAAAGCCGAACGTTATAGCCGCAGTTATCGAGGAGATAAAAGACGCAGTCGGCGAGGATACGATTGTGGTATCGATAGCGGCGGGAAGAAGCATTGAAATGCTTGAGGGCTGCTTTAAAAAACCCGTAAAGCTGATTCGGGCAATGCCCAATACGCCGGCGCTTGTCGGAGAGGGAATGGCGGCGCTTTCGCTCAATGCTTTAATGGAAGAACACCGTGAGGAATCAAAGGCGGTTGTTGATATATTCAACAGCTTCGGAAGAGCAGAGATAGTCCCCGAAAAGCTGATGGATGCCGTAACTGCCGTCAGCGGTTCATCCCCGGCGTACGTGTTCATGTTTATAGAAGCGATGGCGGATGCGGCAGTTATAGGCGGTATGCCCCGTGCGCAAGCGTATACGTTTGCCGCACAGGCGGTCTTGGGAAGTGCAAAAATGGTGCTTGACACGGGCAAGCATCCCGGAGAGCTTAAGGATATGGTATGTTCGCCCGCCGGTACTACGATAGACGCTGTAGCCTCGTTGGAGGCGGACGGGTTCCGCTCGGCAGTTATAAAAGCGATGAAGGCGTGCATGGACAAGTCAGCAGGAATGTAAGCTTATATAAAAATCACCTGTATACCGAAAAGGCGTACAGGTGATTTTTTGCTTATTTAAAGCGGATTATTTGAGCTTATA
>DBQZ01000011.1:0-2856 GCA_002305435.1 Clostridiales bacterium UBA1381 | reverse complement strand
TATTCTATCCCCATCATTACTGCCCAGTCGTGCATCATTTCTGCTGTTACATCATAGCTCAAAACGCTGTGATGAGCGCCGCCGGACATTATCCATGCAGTAGCTGAGGTTTCAAGATCGGGAAGCGGCTTCCACATAACGCCGGCTACCGGAAGCTTAGGCATCTTGTGAAGCGGGTTGCAGGCTTTAATATCGTTTACTATAAGACGAAGTCTGCCGCCCATATCTACGAGGGAAGCAACGATAGCGTCGCCGTCCTTGGAATCGAACACAAGTCTTGCAGGCGGGCGTCTGTTGCCTATGCCGAGCTCATGAACCTGAATTTTCGGACGGTTTACGGCTACAGAGGGGCAAACCTCCAGCATATGTGCGCCGAGGATATGCTCATTGCCCTTTTCAAGATGATATGTATAATCCTCCATGAACGCTGTGCCGCCGTTCATGCCTTCTGCCATGGATTTCATAATGTACGTCATAGCGGCAACCTTCCAGTCGCCCTCGCCGCCGAAACCGTAGCCGTCTGCCATCATATTCTGGCAGGCAAGACCCGGCAGCTGTTCCATGCCGTAGAGATCCTCGAAGTTAGTCGTAAGAGCTGAGTAGCCGTTGTCGCCGAATATCTTAAGCAGACCACATTCAATGCGTGCTTGATAGCGGATAGCATCGACATTGTCGGTGTCAATGTCGTAGCGGGACTTGTACTCGTCCATTTTAGCTTCAAGCTCAGCGTCAGTAACAGCGTCCATTGCTGCAACAAGGTCGCCTATGCCGCGGTATTCAACGTCCCAGCCGAGCTTTATCTCAGCCTCGACTTTATCGCCCTCGGTAACTGCTACCTGGCGCATATTGTCGCCGAAACGAACCATTTTTAAGTTCTGGCTTACAGCATAACCCACAGCGCTTCTCATCCAAGCGGAGAGCTTAGCCTGCGGCTTTTCGTCCTCCCAGTAACCAACGATTATCTTCCTTGCCATGCGCAGTCTGGCTGCAATAAAGCCGTGTTCACGGTCGCCGTGTGCCGACTGGTTCAGGTTCATGAAATCCATGTCTATTTCATCCCAGGGGATTTCACGGTTGGCTTGGGTGTGGAAATGGCAGTACGGCTTCTTGAAATCCTTAAGGCCGTTTATCCACATCTTGGAGGGGCTGAATGTGTGCATCCATGTTATAACGCCGGCGCAGGAATCATCATAGGAAGCTTCCTTAAACAGCGCCTTTATCTCCGCCGGAGTCTTAACTGTCGGCTTTAATACCAGCTTGCATGGCAGTTTGCCGCTGTTGTTGAGGCCGTCTACGATAACCTTTGAGTCGGCTGCTACCTGTTCAAGAGTTTCCGGGCCGTACAGATGCTGGCTGCCGGTTACGAACCAAAATTCGTAGTCCTTCATTGTTTTCATCTTTATCACTCTTTCTTTGTTCTAAAGTGTTCCCGTGATACAAAATAGTTTGCAATTTACGGGATATATCATACAATGATTGTACCATATCAAACCGTTTTTTTCAATAGCAATAACAAAATTTTTACAAACGTTTTGCCAGCTTTTCCACGTTATCACGGCGGAACTGTTCGAACCTGTCCTCCATTATAGCCTGCCTTATCCTCTCCATCAATTCATTGAAGAAATAGAGGTTGTGTATAACAGAAAGACGCATGGCAAGCATTTCCTTAGCCTTAAACAGGTGGCGGATGTATGCTCTTGAATAATTCCGGCAGGCCTCGCAGCCACATTCGGGGTCGATAGGCTGCATATCACGTTCGTATTTCTGGTTAAGAAGATTCATCGTGCCATGGCGGGTGAATATAAATGCGTGACGGGCGTTTCTGCTTGGCATTACACAGTCGAAGAAATCAACGCCTCGGGCTACGGCTTCTATAATATTTGACGGCGTGCCGACGCCCATCAGATAACGGGGCTTGTTTTCGGGGGCGTGGGGGAGAACCATGTCCAGAATGTGGTACATCTCCTCATGGCTTTCGCCGACAGCCAGGCCGCCGATAGCGTAGCCGGGAAGATCCAGCTTTGCAATCTCTTTCATATGCCATACACGCAGATCGTCAAAAATTCCGCCCTGATTTATACCGAACAGCATCTGCTGCTTGTTTATGGTATCGGGGAGGGAATTTAACCGCTTCATTTCCTCCTTGCAGCGGCAGAGCCAGCGGTATGTGCGCTCGCATGAACGCTTCACATAATCGTATGGGGCGGGGTTTTCGACACATTCGTCGAATGCCATCGCTATTGTGGAGCCGAGGTTTGACTGTATCTGCATACTTTCCTCAGGTCCCATGAAAATGCGCTGCCCGTCTATATGCGACTGAAACCGTACGCCCTCTTCGGTTATCTTGCGCAGGGAGGCAAGGGAGAACACTTGAAATCCGCCGCTGTCTGTAAGTATCGGTCTGTCCCAGTTCATGAAACGGTGCAGCCCGCCAAGCTCCTTAATCAGCTTATCGCCGGGGCGGAGATGCAGGTGGTATGTGTTGGATAGCTGAACCTGGCATCCCAGCTCCTTTAGATCCCCTGTGGAAACTGCGCCCTTAATGGCGGCAGCCGTGCCGACGTTTTGGAATACCGGTGTCTGTATCACCCCGTGCGGGGTGTGAAATTCGCCGCGGCGTGCGCCGTGGTCCTGATGAATCAGTTTGTACATATGCGTTTCCTTTCCGTGATATTCTTTAAAACGTAAGAATACCGTCTATATACGGCACGGGCGGCTGTATATAGGCGGTATGGTTATTGTATCTGCACCGCAGGAGTGCGGGCTTTATTTGGTGATTGTTACGGTTTTAGTCCCCTGATCCCAGCTTACGGAGGCGTTTAATGATTCGGAAATTGCCCTTACCGGAACCATCGT
>DBQZ01000091.1:2359-3044 GCA_002305435.1 Clostridiales bacterium UBA1381 | reverse complement strand
CTTCCGCCGTTGAAGCCGAACCAGCCGAACCAGAGCAGCGACGCTCCAAGTACAACGAACGGGATATTATGCGGGGGAACGACTTTCTGATGTTCAACAGCCTTTCTCTTGCCTATCAGAAGAGCCAATACCAAACCGCTTACGCCGGAGCTGATATGTACAACGTTTCCGCCTGCAAAGTCAACCGAGCCAATATCTGCCAGGAAGCCTCCGCCCCATACCATATGTGCCAGCGGATAATACACGAGGAACAGCCAGAACAATACGAAGAAGAAAATCGCCTTAAACTTCATTCGTCCTGCTACAGCGCCTGTCAAAAGCGCCGGTGTGATTATGGCAAACATCATCTGGAAAGCCGCAAAGCACGTATTCGGGATAGCGTCGCTGTACGGTCCGGGTTCTGCCCCTACGCCGTTAAAGGCAAACCACTTCAGGTCTCCGATAATTCCGCCTATATCTCCGCTGAAAGACAACGAATAACCAACCAATACCCATAAAACCGTTGCAAGTCCCATTATGAACACTGACATCATCATTGTGTTCAGCACATTCTTCCTCTGCGAAAGGCCGCCGTAGAAAAATGCAAGCCCCGGTGTCATTATAAATACCATTGCCGCCGATATGATCATAAAAGCTGTACTGCCTGTATCGATCATTGTTATCATCCTTTCTTTTTAGAACGGTC
>DBQZ01000091.1:0-2347 GCA_002305435.1 Clostridiales bacterium UBA1381 | reverse complement strand
ATCTCTCCGGTACGCAATGTCTTCACAGCTGCGTTTACCACATCATCCACCGGAACGGTACAAACCACGATCTCCACCTTTATCTTCGGCAGCAGATCTACAGAGTAGTCGCTCCCCCTGTATTTATACTTCTTGCCCTTCTGGGCTCCGTAACCGAGAACATGACTCACTGTCATACCATTGATGCCGATTTCATTTAAAGCCGTTTTCAGCTCTTCAAACTTACTCTCTCTGGTAATAATCTCGATTTTTGTCATTGTATCGCTCATAACGACAGCCTCCCTTGATGTCAATACAAAACCGGTTTTTCTGTGCACAAATGATTGTATTGAAATTTTTATAAAGAAAAAAGAGCAAAGCTGCTGTTTTCTACAAGCACCTTTGCTCTTTATATTCGTATTATAGCACTCAAAACCACTTCTGTCAAGCAAAATTCTGTATAGAATTTTGGATATATATTCTAAATATGTGTGAAAAATATACAAAAATTCAAAGCTTTTGACTTGCTTCGTGTTTATGTGTAAATTGTTTTTGATGTTTTCACGCAATCATTCTTGCATTTTATACGTATTTGAGCTAAAAAATCAGCTGATTTTGATGTTTTATCAGAGCACATCATTCATTCATATTTGTCCGGCTGTTTTTTCTTGAAAAATATTTTGATTTGACATCAAAAAGCTCTTGACAATGTCAAACTACTGTTGTAAAATATAAATATACTACATATGTGGTTCAAAGCTCAAACTAAGGAGGATTTCTTATGAAGAAAGAATTGTTCCAGCTCAGCAATTCAGAGCTTGAAGTAATGCAGGTACTCTGGGACGCCGGAGAACCGAAAAACACAAAGGAGATATGCAGCGCCTTAGCTCCGGAAAAGGAATGGAAATACACAACAGTTTCCACTCTTCTCGGACGTATGCAGGAGAAAGGCGCTATCAGCCACGAAAAACGCGGGAAATTCTTCTACTATTCCCCCACCATCGAACGCTCGGAATACCAGAAAAGCCGTACGCACGACTTACTGAATCGTATGTTCGGAGGTTCGGCAAAGAATATGGTCGCCGCTCTTATCGACGATGAGGATATTACCCAGGAAGAAATAGAAGAGATCCGCAGCCTCTTCAAGCTGTAGAACAGAAGGAGAGAACAATGCTTGCAGATATTTTCAAATCCGTTCTTATTTTATCAGCTTCCGGCAGCCTTGCCGCCCTGCTGCTGTTATTGCTAAGGCCGGTAACACGGAAAAAATTCGGCTGCCGCTGGCAGTATTACATCTGGCTTTGCCCGATAATAATAATGCTTTTGCCGATAAGTATAACCTTTCCTGCAGCAGATGCGGTGATAACTATGCCCGAGACAGTAACGGGCGGAGAGGATTATTCCACATATATCATTCCTGCATCCTCCCCGCCGGAAGCTGCGGCTGTCTATAGTGAGACGGAGCTTTCGCCCCCTGCCGCTGGCGATGTGTCTGATACTGCGCCGCTTAACCTTCCCGAACCGCTGACGGTATTAGCTGCGGTCTGGATTATTGGATCAGTCGTATTCTTCGGCGGCTGCCTTGTAAGCTACTTTAGATTTTGGCGCCGCATAAAAAGATGCTCTGTTCCGGCAAATTTACAGGAGCTTCCGGCTGATATTAAAATACCGCAGCAAATACGCATACTGCGCACTGACGCCATAGAATCGCCAATGCTTGCCGGTTTGTTCCGCCCGGTATTGCTGCTGCCGCAAAACAGCCTCAGCGGAGAAATTCTTACCAACGTTATACGTCATGAGCTGGTTCATTACCGCCGCCGTGATCTCTGGTATAAGTGGCTGTCGCTTATCGCTAACAGCGTACACTGGTTTAACCCATTAAGCTATGTTATCTCAAGGCAGATACAGACAGAATGTGAAATTTCCTGCGATTTGGAAGCTACCAAGGGAATGGATGATGAAGAAAAGAAAGGCTATATGCGAACGATTTTAAGCATTGCTCAGGAAAAAATCAAACGGAAAAACATTAAACAGCCGTAAATCGAAAGGAGAGAAAAATGTATCAGGAATTTTACACCACCAAAATGGGCGGGAAAAACATCAAACAGCGTTTTTCAATGATTGCAGATAACAGCCGCCCCACCAAAGCAGGGATTGCCGCCGGTATTGCAGCCGGTATAATGCTATTGACTACCGGGGTATTCGCCGCCGGAACGATTAACGGAGCATACGATTCCAACAACCCCATACGGGTATATTCCGACGGGCGGGAGCTTGATTTCACAAATGAGCCGTTTGTAGACAACGAAGAGGTGTACGTTCCCTTGAGGGAAACGCTTACCGCCTGCGGTCTGGGCGATGGCGATAT
>DBQZ01000140.1:2807-14763 GCA_002305435.1 Clostridiales bacterium UBA1381 | reverse complement strand
GCTTGCGCAGGCTGCGGCGAGACTCCGTATGCGAAGCTCGTTACACAGCTGTTCGGCGACAGAATGTACATTGCTAATGCTACAGGCTGTTCGTCAATCTGGGGCGGTTCATCCCCGTCAACCCCGTATGCAATGGATAAGAATGGCAACGGTCCGGCGTGGGCTAACTCGCTGTTTGAAGACAATGCAGAGTTTGGTTACGGTATGTTCCTTGCACAGGATACTTTGAGACAGGCAAATATTGAGCGTCTTGAAAGAATTGCAGCTGAAAATGCTGATGTTAAGCCGGCAGTGGACAAGTTCATCGAAACAAAGAACGATGCTGCTGCTAATAAGGTAGCTGTAGATGAATTGCTCGCAGCTATTGCAAATGTTGGTTCTGAGGATGCAAAGAACGTTATCGCTGATAAGGAATACCTTATGAAGAAGTCCGTATGGATCTTCGGCGGCGACGGCTGGGCATATGATATAGGCTTCGGCGGCGTTGACCACGTTCTGGCTTCCGGCGAAGATGTAAANNGCTATTGCACAGTTCGCAGCAGCTGGTAAGGAAGTAAA
This sequence comes from Clostridiales bacterium UBA1381, assembly GCA_002305435.1. Taxonomy (GTDB): domain Bacteria; phylum Bacillota; class Clostridia; order UBA1381; family UBA1381; genus UBA1381. The sequence continues at coordinate 14,205 of DBQZ01000140.1, read as the reverse complement.
GAAAAAGGATCTGGCAGGTATCGCTATGACCTACGGTTACGTATACGTAGCTCAGATAGCACAGGGCGCTAACCCCAACCAGTGCTTGAAGGCTATGATCGAGGCAGAGAGCTATCACGGCCCGTCGCTGATCATCGCTTACGCTCCGTGTATCAACCATGGTATCAAGGGCGGCATGAGCATTGCTCAGACAGAGGAAAAGAAGGCTGTAGACGCAGGCTACTGGCATCTGTTCCGTTACGATCCGAGAAGAGCTATGGAAGGCAAGAATCCGTTCCAGCTTGATTCTAAGGCTCCCAAGGCTGAGTACGAAGACTTCATCATGGGTGAGGTTCGTTACAACTCGCTTGCACGCTCCAATCCTGAAAGAGCAAAGGTATTGTTCGCTAAGGCTGAAAAGGCTGCTAAGGAAAAATACGAAAAGCTCGTTAAGATGGCTGAGCAGGACTAATATGTATATAATCAGGGCTTCCCATTATGGGAAGCTCTGTTTTTTTGTAAATTTATTTTAAATATTTGTAAAAAAGTGCTTTCCTTTTTTTGAAAGTTGTAGTATAATTAGAATAAAGCAATATGTATTTCACGAGAGGAGTGTTAAAATGCAGCATATTAGTTTTGACTTTGGAAAAAAAGCGCCTATAGACGGTTTTATAAAAATCGGCGAAAACTCTGTGTATGACGAACAAAAGGGCTACGGCCTGTCAGAGACGGCAGAGGCGGTAGAACGCAAAGTGGGTGCAAAGGAATTATGCAGGGATTTTCTTCTGATGGGGGGAAAGGAGTTCAAGGTAAAGCTTGATAACGGAACCTATATGGTCAGAGTATATTCCGGCGATTACGTCGATGAGGGAGATGTCGTTACCAATATCTCCTTGAACGGCAACAATATACATTTTTGGGTATACGATGGCAAGATAACGGAAAAAATCATAGAAACTGAAATTACCGACGGCGTTTTAACGATCGCTGTAAGCGAGGGCAGACATCCATGCCTTAATGCAGTGGAAATATCTCCGAAACGAGATATACCGTTCGGCGCAATTTCGTGCAATGTAACCGCAAAAGCCGATAAGCAGGCTGTAAAGCTTTCCTGGGACAAGATTGACGGCGTGTGCGGCTATCGTGTAATACGCCAAAATATGCAGAACAGGGAGTTTGACCAGGAAACCGATGTTATAACTGAGGAATTTACCGATACACAAATAAGGCTGGCAGAAAGATATAAATACACCGTATACGGCTTATATGGATATAAGTTCTTTTCTCAACCGTCAGAGACTCTTGATGTGGTTGTCAAGAACGGGGAAGAGCAGAGTAAGGCGGTGGAAAATCTTCATGCAGGCGTTACAGAAAATACCGTGGCTCTTTCGTGGGATAAGCTTGAGGATGCAGTATGGTATAACGTATATCAGAAAGCCCCTTACGGAATATACAAAAAACTTTGCGAAACTGAAGAAACTGAATATATTGATTCTGACGTTGTTGTAAATACTCCATTTATATATGCAGTAGAGGCTATAACGCCTGCCGGAGCTGCAAAAAGAGCTGAAATAACTATAGAGCCTGTCGCAGCCGGCTTCAAGCCGAAAATGGAAACGCTCGATAGGGGAGCTGTAGCTGTAAAGACGGACAGCGGTGTATTTATCAGCTGGCGTCTTAACGGATGGGAATATAAAAAAGGCATTGATTTTATAATTGAGAGAAACGGCGAGCGGATAACGGAAGAACCGATTACCAACAGCACAAACTACATTGACAAGGACGGCAATATCGGCGATACATATACTATTAAAGCTGTACGTGAGGGCAAAGCTGAAAAGACGGGCTCAAGCGTTCAGGTTTGGGAGAAGCCCTACCTTTCGATCCCGATTGATAAGCCATCTCCGGCTCATACGCCTGACGGGAATGTATATCAGTACACGGCAAACGATGCTGCTGTAGCAGATCTTGACGGAGATGGCGAATATGAAATTATTCTGCGCTGGGATGCCAACGGCAAGGATAACTCCCACAAGGGCTATACCGGCAAGGTGTATCTGGATGCTTACAAGTTGAACGGTACAAAGATGTGGCGGATAGATTTGGGAGTAAATATCCGTGCCGGTTCCCACTATACGCAGATCATGGCTTACGATTTCAACAATGACGGCAAGGCCGAGGTTATATGCAAGACGGCGGACGGAACCGTTGACGGTGCAGGAAATGTTATAGGCGATAAGGACGCCGATTACCGCAACAAGGACGGGTTCATACTTGAGGGCCCCGAATATTTAACCGTATTTGACGGTACAACAGGGGCTGCAATAGATACAACCGACTATGAGCAGCCCAGAGGCGATGTAAGCGAATGGGGTGACAGCTGGGGTAACCGTGTTGACCGTTTCTTAGCTTGCGTAGCTTATCTTGACGGCGTGAACCCGAGCGTTGTTATGTGTCGCGGATATTATGACCATGGCTGCCCGACAGCTCTTGTTGCATATGATATGATAGACAACCGTTTGGTAAAACGGTGGAAATTCCTTGCTAACAGCAAGCAGAATATAGAGTATACGAACCAAGGCAACCATAACCTGGGCGTAGGAGATATTGACGGCGATGGCCGTGATGAAATTGTTTACGGAGCTATGGCTGTTGATCATGATGGAACGGGAATATACTCCACCGGCCTTGAGCACGGCGACTGCCTGAATTTGGGTAAGTTTATGCCGGATTCGGAAAACCTTGATTTCTTCCAGATACACGAGCATGAAAAAGTGGAATACGGCTTTGAAGTAAGAAATCCCGCCACCGGCGAAATAAGCTGGGGTAAGTATACCGGCCGTGATACAACAAGAGGCTTGTGCGCAAAAATTGACCCCCGCTATAAGGGCAATCAGGTATGGGTTATGGATGACGGCATATATACGTTTGATGGTCAGCTTATAAATGAGAAGGGACCGGATTCTATAAACTTTGCTATCTGGTGGGATGGAGACCTAATACGTGAGCTTCTCGACCATGAATTTGACCCAGAAAAGAAAGTCGGCTATCCGAAAATATACAAGTGGGATTATGAGAATAACCGGTTAGTGACTATACTTGATCCTGTGGGCACGCTTTCCAATAACTGGATGAAGGGTACCCCGTGTATACAGGCGGATATTCTCGGCGACTGGCGTGAGGAGGTCATCTGGAGGAACGAGAATAACACAGAGCTTAGGCTCTATACAACCACGGACCTTACCGATAAGAAATTCTACACGCTTATGCACGACCATGTTTACCGCATGAGTATTGCATGGCAGAACACAGCGTATAACCAGTGTCCGCAAACGGGCTTCTATATCGGTCCTGATATGATAGAGGAGCCGCCTGTTCCGGAGGCTGAATATGTGCAGGGTGAGCCTATTCCTGATTTTACGGAAAAACTGTAAAAATATGTTTATTTTGATGACAGGAATATTACGTGTATATGTCAAAAGTATATAAAATATCTAACATTATAAAAAACTTCTTGACGTAAGAGGATTTTTAAGATACAATATAAAACGGAGCATATGTGTCGGGGAGGGAAAATCCCCTCTCCGGCTCATATAATAACATAGAGGTGAATTATGCGCATCATAGCTGGTTCAAAACGCGGCCATAAACTGTGCGGATTTGAAGGCAAGGATATACGGCCGACGACTGACCGGGTGAAGGAGTCTGTATTTAATTTAATACAGCCTTATGTACGTGGGGCAAAGGTACTTGATTTGTTTGCGGGAAGTGGTGCGCTATCATTTGAGGCTTTGAGCCGTGGCGCCCAGCTTGCAGTATGTGTCGATCGGGACAAGGCATCACGAGAGGTCATCTCTAAAAACTGCCGCAGCTTGGAATTTGAGGACAAGACAGAGATAGTTGCACAGGATGCTCTTTCGTATCTTGCGGACTGTCGAAGATGCTTCAGCCTGATATTTCTTGATCCGCCTTACAGAAAAGGGTTTATATCTCCTGTGATGGAAGCTGTACTCAAATATGGGGTACTTTCTGATACAGGTATAGTTGTTCTGGAAAGCGACGATGAGGGGGAGCATACCGAAAGGAAAGGCTTTGATATACTTAAATCCAGACGGTACGGTAGAACGTTTATAACCGTTTACAAAAAGAAAAAAGAAGGGTTTGTTTAAATTCATGCAGACAGCGGTCTATCCCGGCAGCTTTGACCCTATAACCTGCGGGCATCTTGATATAATTAAGCGTGCCTCTCGTATATATGACAGAGTTGTAGTGGGCGTACTTAACAATGTAAATAAAAATCCGGTTTATACGGTAAGCGAGCGTGCTTCGATGATAACAGAGGTCACACGTGAGCTGGGAAATGTAGAGGTGGATACCTTTACAGGGCTTTTGGTGGATTTTGCAAAAGCGAAAAATGCGGCGGTCATAATCAAGGGGCTTAGAACGGTAGCGGATTTTGAGTATGAATTTCAGATGGCGCTTTTAAACAAGGCGTTGGATCCGGAATTTGAAACCGTGTTTTTGATGACGGATACAAAGTATTCTTATATCAGTTCAAGCATGGTCAAAGAAGTCGCAAAATATCACGGCGAGCTGTCCGGACTGGTGCCGGAACCCATAATCGAGTATATTCAGAAGAAATATAAATATTAAACCTATACGAACAGGAGAGATTGTAATGGATACGGATATGGATTTAATGGAAATCATTGACATGATGGAGGAAACTATAGATAAAGCATCTACCGTTCCTCTGACCGGCAAGATAATGCTTGATCGGGATGAGCTTCTCGACTTCTTACAGGAAATGCGTCTTGTGTATCCTGATGAGCTCAAGGAAGCAAAATGGGTAAAAGAAGAGCGTCAGCGTATCCTTTCAGAAGCAGAGTCAAGAGCTGACAATATAAGAAAGAGCGCTGAGGAAACGCAGATGCAGCTGATAGATGAGCATGAGGTTACCAAGAGGGCTTATGAACAGGCCAACGAAATGGTAAATGCTGCTAATCAGAAGGCGCATGAGATAAAGACAGATTGTGACCAATATGTAAATGATCTTTTGGCTGATGCGGAAAATCGTCTGGAAATGCTGGCAAGAAAGATACGTGAGGACAGAGCATATTTTAACAATAATTAAATAACAAAGATTACCGGTAGAGCTGTGACATTGTGTACGGCTCTATTTGAGGTTTAAAGAGCAGGAAATAAAATTACGAAAGAGGGCGGCTTTGATGTTATCTGATATTGAAATTGCGCACAGAGCGCAGATGAGACCTATTCGTGAAATAGCAAATAAACTCGGCATACATGATGAGGATATTGAGTATTACGGTAAGTATAAGGCAAAGCTCGGCGACGAGGTTAAAAATCAGGTTGCTGACAATGAAGACGCAAAGCTTGTGCTGGTAACGGCGATAAATCCTACCCCGGCAGGTGAAGGCAAAACGACTACAACAATAGGTCTTGGTGATGCGCTTGCAAGACTTGGAAAAAAATGCGTTCTGGCTCTTCGTGAACCGTCGCTGGGGCCTGTCATGGGCTTAAAGGGAGGAGCTGCCGGCGGCGGATACAGCCAGGTAGTGCCGATGGAGGATATAAACCTGCATTTCACGGGTGATCTTCACGCATTGACGGCTGCAAACAATCTGCTTTCAGCGATGATAGACAACCACATACATCAAGGCAATGCGCTTGATATTGACGTAAACAGCATAGTCTGGAAACGTGCGCTTGATACAAATGACAGGGCGCTTAGAAAAATTGTTGTGGGGCTTGGCGGCAGCGCCAATGGAGTACCCCGTGAAGACGGCTTCCTGATAACTGTTGCCTCGGAGGTTATGGCAATACTTTGTCTTGCTGACGGTCTTGATGATTTAAGACGCAGACTGGGAGAGATTATAGTGGCCTATAACCGCAGCGGCAAACCTGTAAAGGCTTCTGACTTGAAGGCCGAAGGTGCGATGACGGTGCTTTTAAAGGATGCAATAAAGCCGAATCTTGTGCAGACGCTTGAGCATACGCCATGCCTTATTCACGGAGGGCCGTTTGCAAATATTGCTCATGGATGCAATTCTGTCGCAGCGACAAAGCTTGCGATGAAGCTCGGCGATTACGTAATAACCGAAGCTGGATTTGGGGCTGATTTGGGAGCAGAAAAATTCATAGACATAAAATGTCGTCTGGCAGGCTTAAAGCCTGATGCCGTTGTTATCGTCGCCACAGTGCGTGCGCTTAAATACAATGCGGGCATACCAAAGAGCGAGCTTGCTGCTCCAAATGTTGAAGCGTTAAAGCAAGGCATGGCAAATCTTGAGAAGCATATAGAAAATATGCAGATGTTCGGAGCGCCGGTGGTTGTGGCGGTGAACAGGTTCGCAAGCGATTCGGAGGACGAGCTTAGAACCGTGATTGATACCTGCGCTGAGCATGGAGTGAGATGCGAGCTGTCCGAGGTGTTTGAAAAAGGCGGAGCCGGCGGGGAAGAGCTGGCAAAAGCCGTAATAGAAACGATAGAATCGACGCAGTCGCAGTGTGCGCCCTGCTATGATACAGAAGATACCATAGAGAATAAGATACTGGCAATAGTGACGAAGGTATACGGCGGAGCTGGTGTTGAGTATACAGCAAAAGCAAAGCGTCAGATTAAGCGGTTAGAGGAGCTGGGGCTTGATAAAAAGCCCGTCTGTATCGCAAAAACGCAGTATTCCCTTTCCGATAATCCTAAACTTTTGGGAAGACCCGAGGGATTTACTGTAAATGTTTCCGAGGTTCGCATATCAAATGGAGCCGGATTTATCGTAGCGGAAACCGGCAACATCATGACAATGCCCGGCTTGCCCAAGGTTCCAGCAGCCGAGAATATAGACGTTGATGAAAACGGCGTTACGGTAGGGCTGTTCTGATGGATAATAAAGTATTTATTTCCAATTCCGAGGAAGAAACCGCACGAATTGCTGCTGAATTTGCCGCAGGGCTTAAAGCGGGTGATGTAGTATGCTTTTACGGCGGACTCGGAGCCGGTAAAACTGCGTTTATAAAAGGGATTGCCCAGGGGCTTGGGATAGAGGAATACGTTACAAGTCCCACGTTTACGATAATGAACCAATATAAGGGCAGGCTCATGCTGTATCATTTTGACATTTACCGTATAGCCGATAGTGATGAACTGTATGAAATCGGCTGGGAAGAGTTTGTATACGGAGATGGGGTAGCGGTTATAGAATGGGCGGAACTTGCTGAGGATATTTTGCCTCAGGAAAGGTATAATGTAAGGATAGAAAAGGGTGAAGAGGAAAATTCGAGAAAGATCACGATAGGATATACAAAATGAAGGTCTTAGCTATAGATACGGCGGGGAGAGTTGCTGCTGCGGCTCTTTTCTCCGATGGGAAGATTGCAGCTGAATATGTACTAAACCACAAGCTGACTCATTCGGAAAAGATAATGCCGATGATAGAGAGGATACTCTCCGACAGCGAAACGGATATAAGCAAGATAGACTTGTTTGCAGCAACAAAGGGACCGGGTTCATTCACAGGTCTTAGAATAGGAGCTGCGACCGTAAACGGTCTTGCACATGCTCTTAATAAGCCGGCTGTGGGGATTAGTACACTTGAGGCTTTAGCGTATAATCTGCCGGAATGTTCTCATACGGTCGTTCCGATGATGGATGCCCGCCGAAACCATGTATACACGGCGGCATATTCCACAAAGGGAGGCATTTCCTGCATTATGCCGGAGCACGATGCTTCTATTGAGGAAGTAGCAGAGTTTTGCCGTACGATGGATTCAACCGTAATATTTACGGGGGACGGTATATATTTGCACAGGGAGTATCTTAAAGAGCAGCTGGGGGATAAGGCGTATTTTGCGCCGGCTCAGGCAGCCAATCAAAGCGCAGCTTCAACGGCGGTTTTGGCGGCGGAGAGATACAACGGAGAAAACAGTTATGTGCTGCCGATGTATTTGAAGAAATCCCAGGCTGAGAGAGAATTGGAGGAAAGACAAAAATGATAGGCGTAGGCTGTGATCAGGGTGGATTTGAACTGAAGAACCATATCATAAAGCATCTTGAAGAGTTGGGAGTAGAATATCACGACTACGGCGTATATTCTGAGGAAAGCGTGGATTATCCCGATTGCGCAAAGCCGGTATGCGAAGCTGTTATTTCCGGTAAATGTGAGAGAGGAATACTTATCTGCGGTACGGGGATAGGAATATCAATTGCAGCCAATAAATATAAGGGTATACGTGCTGCGCTTTGTTCAGATGTGTATAGCGCAAAGATGGCAAAAGAGCATAACAATGCTCAAATAATCTGCCTTGGCGGCCGTGTTACCGGGCGTGAGCTGGCGTTTATGATAGTGGATACGTGGATGAATACGGAATTTGCCGGCGGTCGTCATCAAAGGCGAATCGACAAGATACACGCAGCCGAATAAGCACAAAAGCATCCCATACGGAATATTATACGGTATCAAAAACCAAAATGCCGAACGGCATATATTCCGGAGGTGTGTAATGTGAGCAGGCTTATAATAGAAGGAGGCAGGCCGCTTGATGGCGAAATAGCGGTGCAAGGCGCAAAAAATGCAGTGCTGCCGATACTTGCGGCAACGCTTCTAAACTCAGGCAGGAGCGTTATAAAAAATTGCCCCCGACTGAGTGATGTAAAAAAAACGGTGGAGATATTAAAGGAGCTGGGGTGTCGTGTCAAGCAGGAGGATGATGTAATCATTGTTGATTCATCCCAGCTTGGAAGCTGCACGATATGCGAAGAGCTTATGCGCCAGATGCGTTCTTCAATAATATTTTTGGGTGCGATAATCGGCGCTTGCGGGGAAGCAAGGGTAAGTATGCCCGGCGGCTGCGAGATAGGCAGCAGGCCAATAGACCTGCATTTAAAAGCCTTAGCCCAAATGGGTGTCGATATAAAAGAGGAACACGGGTATATCTATTGCTGTGCGGATAACATTTCCGGGGCTGATATACACCTTGATTTTCCGAGTGTCGGCGCAACGGAGAACATCATGCTGGCGGCGGTTTTATCAGACGGGCTGACCGTTATACGAAATGCAGCACGTGAGCCGGAAATAGTAGATTTATCACGGTTTTTAAACCGTATGGGAGCAAGGATAACCGGAGCCGGGGAGAGCGTTATATATATTGAAGGAGTAGAACGGCTGTATGAAGCCGAATATACAATAATGCCGGATCGTATAGCAGCATCAACGTACTTGCTCTGCGGCATGATAACAGGCGGCAGGGTAGCGGTAAAGCATTGTGTGCCGGAGGATAATGCGGCACTTATATCGGCCTTAAGAACAATGGGGGCAGGTATAAGAACTGAGCGTGATATTATGTATACATATCCGGTGAAAGAGCTCAAAAGCCCAAAGCTTGTGCGAACAATGCCGTATCCGGGATTTCCTACGGATATACAGTCGCCGTTTATGGCTCTTTGCTGCACAGCCAAAGGTACGACCGTGTTTGTAGAAACTATTTTTGAAAACCGTTTCCGCCACGTAGATGAACTGGTCAGAATGGGGGCGGATGTTCGTGTTGAGGGAAGGACAGCTGTAATACGAGGTGTAAAAAGGCTGTTTGGAGCTATAGTGGAAGCAAGAGAGCTTCGGGGCGGCGCTTCGCTTGTGACAGCATCGCTTGCGGCAGAGGGGAAGAGTGTAGTCGAACATTCGGAATACATAGATCGTGGATATGAAAACATCGAAAGGAATCTCCGCGCATTAGGCGCTGATATAAAACGAGTGAAAGAGTGATTTTGATATGCGCAATGATGATCAAAGACCTGTTCCTGCACGCAGCAGGCAGCTCAGCGAACGTGAAATAGCCCGCCGCCAGAATAGACGGCGTAAAGCAAAACGAAGGCGCATTATGCGTACTCGGGCAGTGATGGCGGCGCTTTTGGGAATAGTATTGATAGTAATACTGATGTTTTTTACCCCGTTGTTTGCTATACGTGGGGTGGAAATAACAGGCAATGAAACCGTAACAACTGAGCAGATAGATTCGGCAATAGGCAGTGTCAGCGGAGTTAATCTGTTCAGAGTGGATTGCTCGCAGATAGAGGATCAAATAAAAGAGATTGCTTATGTTTCCGAGGCTGATGTTGGGCGAAAGCTCATACCGCCCATGCTTACGGTTTCGGTTAAAGAAAGTTTGCCGTCAGGATATTTTGACCATAACGGCTCGTATGTGGTTGTTGACGAAAATTGTAATATCCTAACAACGGAATCCCAAAAACCGAGTAAAATCCCGGAAATTGCTGGATTTACCGGCTATACCGACGGCCAGCCGCTTCCAGAGGAAAACAGCGAACGCATAGCAGCCGCATCTGAGTTTATGACCTGTATGAATGATTTGGGACTTTTGGATAAGGTTGATATACTCTCTCTTGACCCAATTACTTCCATAACGTTCACATATGATGAAAGGCTTGAAGTGCTGTGCGGTTCATCGCTTGATCTTGAGCTTAAGCTGAAAATGTTTAAGGAGAATATATATTCAAGCGCACTTAATGAGCGTTCTCGAGGTACGATAGATTTAAGTGTGACAGGTAAAGCTGTATACTCACCTTATTCGCAAAATTAACAAAAAACGCTTCAATAATAGCGGTATAAATGGTTAAAATGATGTATTTTTGAAAGAATTAGATTTAGTATTGAAATTATTCCGGAAATATAGTAAAATAAATGTAATATGTGATAGTATCCGTATATGGGGATACTCAAAACCACGAAGGAGGATATACCATGAATATGCCCATAGATTTAGAATCTGAAAGCACAATAGAAGGCGCAAGAATTAAAGTTATCGGCGTAGGCGGCGGCGGAAACAATGCTGTGGATCGCATGATCGAAGCCGGCGTTGATAAGGCGCAGTTTATATGTGTAAATACTGATGCGCAGCAACTTTCCGGGGTGAAAGCACCTACTGTACTTCAGATCGGCGCAAAGCTGACAAATGGTCTCGGCGCCGGCGCAAAGCCTGATATCGGACGTCAGGCAGCTGAGGAATCAAAAGATGAAATAAAGAATCTTCTGAGAGATACAGAGATGGTGTTTGTAACAGCCGGTATGGGCGGCGGTACAGGTACAGGAGCTGCTCCTATTATAGCCGAAGCGGCAAAAAGCATGGGTGTTTTGACGGTAGCGGTTGTTACAAAGCCGTTCTTCTTTGAGGGACCGCAGAGAATGAAGAATGCCGAGGAAGGCATAAAGCAGCTGGCTGATAAAGTCGATGCTATAGTGACAATACCTAACGATCTCCTTTTGAAGATTGCGGACAAGAAAGTTACCATAAAGGATTCGTTTAAGATGGCCGACGACGTTCTGCGTCAGGGCGTACAGGGCATTATCGAGGTAATAACCCAGAGAGGCATAATGAACTGCGACTTTGCTGA
>DBQZ01000140.1:0-2764 GCA_002305435.1 Clostridiales bacterium UBA1381 | reverse complement strand
TGGAAACAAGCATTACCGGAGCAGAGAACGTTCTTTTGAACATAATCGGCGGAGAAGATTTTTCGCTTGTTGATATGAGCGAGGTATCGGAAATAGTCCGTGATATGGTATCCGAGGATGCCAACATAATCGTAGGAACCGCAATGGATGAAAGCCTTCAGGACGAGATAAAGGTAACTCTTATTGCCACCGGTCTTGACGCTACAGCAAAACGTTCAAGAGGCGGAGATCGTATGTCGGCTGATGTATCGAAGCGTGTACCGCCGAAATATCAGGAGCAGACGTATTCACAGCCGCAGCAGCCTGCACCGAGCAGTGATTCCGGCGATGATTCAATATTCTCAAGACGGTTAAAGAGAAGCATGGATACCTTGGATGTTCCTTCGTTCTTTAAAACTCGTGAGTAATATTTATAGTACAAATAGGCTAATCAAAGGGCAGTCTGAATCGTGGATTGCCCTTTTTGTTATAAGGGCGGTATAATAAAAATATAAATCAGAATTTACGGAGGTGTAAATACATGAGTCAACATATCACAGTAACCGAGTATGATCCCTTGTGGATAAAAAAATATGAAGAGGAATCTTTGCTGATAAAGAACATCATTGCAGATAATTGCATTGCAATCTATCATATTGGCAGTACTTCCGTGAAAGGATTGGCGGCAAAACCTATTATTGATATTATGGTCGCAGTGAGAAACCTTGAAATGGTAGATGATGTTGCGGACGAATTTTCAAAAATAGGTTATGAGTATCTTGGCGAGTTCGGAATGGCAGGCAGGCGGTATCTTCGTAAAGGCGGAGATGAAAGAACACATCAAATTCACATCTTTCAAGCGGATGATTGGAACAATATTGGAAGGCATCTTGCGTTTCGAGATTATATGCGTACGCATGAAAAAGAACGAAATGAATACGCAAGAATAAAAAGGGAACTTGCAGTTAGATTTCCTTATGATATTGATGGATATTGTGACGGAAAAGAAAATTTTGTGCGCAAAATAGAAGAAATTGCTATTTCTCAATTTGACGGAACATGGGACAAAATGTATATTGCCGCACGAAATGTACAGGCGGAGCGAAAAATTTCCTCTTTTATTGAAGTGGGAGGTGTTTCTGCAGCAATTCTTACAAAAAAAGATAACATCTATGTAGGTGTGTGCATTGATACTGCTTGTTCTTTGGGAATGTGTGCGGAAAGGAATGCTATTGCCAACATGATTACAAGAGGAGAGAATGATATTCGTCGTATTATTGCCGTTGGACGGGACGGAAAGCTTATTCCGCCCTGTGGAGTTTGCCGGGAATTTATGACACAGTTAATGCCCGAGAATTATCATTCTATTGAAATTATGTTGGATTATGAAAATAAAAAGGTTGTTACATTAGGGGATATTACACCTAACTGGTGGATATAAGGGATACATCAGTCTAAAATACTATAAAGAAGCTGAGTTTGAGGAAATAACGACATGAATAGATATACATATGTCACTTTAAGAGAAATGCCAAAATTAAAAGAAACGGCTGCTGCCTGGTTCCATAACAAGTGGGGAGTACCGCAGGAGGCGTATCTTAGTTGTATGGAAGATTATCTCAATAATACAACTGAATATGGCTGGTATCTATGCTTGCATAAAGAAATGATTATAGGCGGAGTTGGAGTTATTGAAAATGATTTCCATGACAGAAAGGATCTTTCACCTAATGTATGTGCGTTATATATTGAAAAGGAGTATCGTTGTCAAGGAATTGCGGGACAATTGCTTGATATGGTGGTAAAAGACATGAAGAGAAAAGGAGTAAGCCCGCTTTATTTAATTACAGACCACACGAATTTTTATGAAAGGTATGGTTGGGAGTTTTTGTGCATGGTTCAGGGAAACGATGAGCCGGCTATGACAAGGATGTATATTTACAGATAAATGCTGGCTTATTTGGATGTACTCTCACATATAGGAAAGGGACAACTCTATGAAAAAGAAAGCGTGCATAGTGATCTTGATTTTAGCAGTAATTGGGATATTGACGGGTATTGTTTATTTGGCAGAAGGCATTAGCGCAAGAGGAATAGGCGGCGTTAATTACGGCAGAGTCGTCTTTCCGCTGTTAGCAGGAACAGGGGCGGTGTATTTTTTGAAGAAGGATAAATAAGCCACAATACTAGGATAATTTTATAAAGAAAAAACCTTCCCAAGCCGGTTAGGAAAGGGAAGGTTTTGGCGTGCCTGGAGGGGCTCGAACCCACGACCTCTTGATTCGTAGTCAAGCACTCTATCCAACTGAGCTACAAGCACATCTTTAATAAAGGCAGTCAATCTTTCTTAAAATCGACTACTTGATTATAATACCATTTTTTTCGCTAAAAGTCAATACTATTGCGAGAATTTGAGTGTACAAAAATGCAGCAAATACAACCAATATTTTTATGCAGTTTTTATAAATGCAGCAATATCTTCAGCAAAAAATCCGGGAACACCTCTCAAATCTATCAAAATATCAATATTATCCTGAGAATACTCCACTTCTTTTGAGTATTCTTTAGCTATTTTTAACAGATGGTCGCCTTTGTCAAGATTATGCGCATATACGTCAAGGATGTGTATCACCAGCCAGCTCATTGCAGCTATCCTGATGGAATCGCCAATACTGCCACCGTCAAAGGCTATATCGGAATGTCTGTGCAGGAAGTATACAAGGAGATTTTCGTACTGTATCATCCGCTCCGGATAAGCTCCGTAGATGCTATCTGAGCTGTTTAA
>DBQZ01000031.1:2362-3452 GCA_002305435.1 Clostridiales bacterium UBA1381 | reverse complement strand
GCATTGGAGGCTTTGTGCGATGAATGAGAGGGTTGACAGACTGAGACAGCTGCTTGCGGACGATGAATGTGCGTTCATCTCTGGCAAGGCGAATATTTTTTATTACAGCGGTTTTACCTCAGAGGATGCAAGGCTCATTATATCGCATGAGAAAAAGCTGCTTTTGACCGATTCCCGCTATACGGTGCAGGCGAGGGTACAGTCGCCGGATTTTGAGGTTTTGAAAATACAAAAAAATCTCAACGATATTTTTGCCCGTCTGGGCGTAAAATATATCTGGTGCGAGGAGGGAAATATCACTCTCGGAGAATTTACGCAGCTTGAGAAGAGCAACTTGGAAATTTTGCAGAAGCAGGAGGCTATCTCCTCGGTAAGACTCATAAAATCCCCGGAGGAAACGGCTGCGATCAGGGAAGCGGAAAGGCTTGGCGACGAGGCGTTTTCCTACGTTCTTCCCNNCAGAAAGGGAAATAGCGCTTGAGCTGGAATTTTTCATGAAACAGCAGGGAGCGCAGGCGCTGTCGTTTGAAACGATAGCAGCCTCCGGCATACGTTCGGCAATGCCGCACGGTACGGCTTCGGGAAAGGAGCTTGAAAAGGGCGACTTTCTGACGCTTGATTTCGGCTGCATATTTGAGAATTACTGCTCCGATATGACAAGGACGGTCATTCTCGGGCCGCCTGCTGATTGGCAGCGTGAAATATACGAGGTAACGTTAAAGGCACAGCTGGCGGCGCTTTCAGTTCTTGCTCCCGGCAAAACCGGAGCGGAAGTGGATGCGGCTGCAAGAAACGTTATTGCAGATGCTGGTTACGGCGAACGTTTCGGCCATGGTCTTGGTCACGGGGTGGGCTTGGAAATACACGAGCTGCCTTCTCTTTCACCTTCCTATACAAGGAAGCTAAAGCCCGGGCAGACGGTTACGGTTGAGCCGGGAATATATATCGAGGGTCAGGGCGGAGTCCGTATAGAGGATCTTACTGTGCTTACCGAAAACGGGTATGAAAACCTGACAAAATCCCCCAAAGAGCTTATTATTCTTTGAAAAATTGAAATAATTTTTAAAAAATACTTGCAATTATTACCGGA
>DBQZ01000031.1:0-2325 GCA_002305435.1 Clostridiales bacterium UBA1381 | reverse complement strand
AGAAACGGTCGTACATTTGAACTTGAGGGTAACGTATACCAGATAGTAGAGTTTCAGCATGTAAAGCCGGGCAAGGGAGCTGCGTTTGTAAGAACGAAGCTTAAGAATATAATAAACGGCGGCGTAGTTGAAAGAACTTTCAGACCGACAGAAAAATTTGAAGAGGCTCATATCGACAGAAAGGATATGACATATTCCTACGGTGATGATGATTTCTATCATTTCATGGATAACGAGACGTTTGATATGATAGATATTGCAAAGTCCGAGATAAAGGAGCAGATGAAGTTTGTTAAAGAAAACGATGTCTGCCGCATAATGTCGTATAAGGGCAATATATTCGGCGTAGAGCCGCCTACATTCGTAGAGCTGGCAATAACAGAAACAGAACCCGGCTTTGCAGGAAATACCGCTACAGGTGCGACAAAACCGGCTACTCTTGAGACGGGCGCTGTAATACAGGTGCCGCTGTTCGTTGACGGCAGCGATATAATCCGTGTTGATACAAGAACCGGTGAATATATGGAAAGAGTATCCGGCTGATTGACCTGCCGGATAGGCCGAGAGGAGGTTTCATCATGGACGAATTTAAGAAGAAGGTATCCTATCTGAGGGGCTTTGCAGATGGACTGGGTTTGGACGAGACGACTCCGGAAGGCAAGGTGCTGGTAAAGATGATGGAGATCATGGAGGAAATGGCCGATGCAGTGGACGAGCTTGAAATGGCAAGCATGGACACAGATGAAAGGCTGGAAGAGCTCGAATCCGGGCTTGATGAAGTTATGTACGAGGTTGACGGTCTGGTTGACTTCGGAGATGAGGATGACGATGACGAGGGCGATTTGGATGATCTCTTTGACGATGAAGATGATCAGGAATATTTCGAGATAGAATGTCCGCACTGCCATGAAGATATTATGGTTGATTTCGACATGATCGATGAGGGGAACAGCCTCGTTTGTCCTATTTGCAATGAAGAGATCGAGCTGAAAATAGAATTCGGCGATGAGGATGAAGAGGACGAATAATCGGGCATCAGCATAAGTAAAACCGCAATATCATCAATAACAGAACCATACCGCCTGTATATCAGCCACACACTGATATACAAGCGGTATTCTTATAAGCGGGGAATTTGACAGGAGGTAAAAAAGATGACAGGGATTTATATTCATATCCCTTTTTGCATGCAGAAATGCCGCTACTGCGATTTTGTATCATTTGTCGGCAGAAAGCATCTTATGCGTCCGTATACTGACGCTTTAGTCAGGCAGATACAGCAAAGCCCTCCGGTAAAGGCGGATACGGTCTTTATCGGCGGCGGTACGCCGACTGTTTTGCCGGCGGAATGTTTGGAGAGGATATTGTACGCTCTTAATGAACGGTTTGACATAAGCCCTCAGGCGGAAATGACAACGGAGGCTAACCCCGGTACGCTTGATAAGGATAAGCTGGAGGTTCTTCGCCGATACGGCATAAACAGGATAAGCCTTGGCGCTCAATCAATGTCGGATAGTGAGCTTGGCTTAATCGGACGCATACACACGGCGGAAGAAGTCCGCACTGGAGTGAAGATGCTGCGGGATGCGGGGTTTTGCAATATCAATATAGATTTGATGACAGCCCTGCCGACTCAGACAGAAAAGTCGCTTTCCAATACTCTCGAGCAGATTTTAAAACTTTCGCCCGAGCATATATCGTGCTACAGCCTTATCATTGAGGAGGGAACGCCGATATTCGAGGATTATAGAAGCGGGCGGTTTCGGGAGCTTGATGAAGAGCAGGACAGAGCGCTCTACCGGCAGGTATGCGGGTATCTGGCACAGAACGGTTACAGCCGGTATGAAATATCGAACTTTGCCCGCCCGGGTTTTGAATGCCGCCATAATATCAAATATTGGCAGGGCGACGACTATCTGGGACTTGGGACGGCGGCTCATTCTTATATTGACGGGGTGCGGTACCGCATGACAGCCAATATTGAGGAATATATAAATGACGGTTTTGACCGCCTTGATGAGCAGAAGCTTACAAAAGAGGATAAGATGAGCGAGTTTATGATACTGGGACTGCGGATGGATATTGGCGTGAGCCGGGCGGAATTTAAGGAGCGGTTCTCGGAGGACATAGAGGAGAGGTTTCATCTTGAGAAATTCATAAACGGCGGTTTCATGAAGTATGAGGACGGGCGGTATGCCTTTACTGACAAGGGGATAGACGTATCAAATGCGATACTTTGTGAATTTGTATAGAGCCTGTTCACACTGGTTTTGTGTGAGCAGGCTCTGTTTGTTGAATTTTGCCGGCGGATGCGGGCTATTCCGA
>DBQZ01000087.1:2401-2989 GCA_002305435.1 Clostridiales bacterium UBA1381 | reverse complement strand
GAAACCGACGGTATAAGCCATAGAATGATAATAGAGAATTTCAGACCGTATGCTTTAAAGACGATAGGCTTCTGCTGCATATTCTTCGTTGTAATACCGCTTCTGATATATGTAGCCTCGTATATCCCATACCTCAATACCGAGGGCGCACAAGGGTTAAAAACGATAATTGACAACCAGTCGTCAATGCTTACGTACCATGGAAAGACTGTGCTAAGCTCTACCCATCCTTATTCGTCACACTGGTATGAGTGGATAATAATGAAACGTCCCATATGGTATTATTCGGGGACGATTTCACAGGATGTTAAAGAGGGCATAAGCGCTTTCGGAAACCCTGCCGTATGGTGGGTAGGAATACCGGCGTTTATCGCAAGCATATACTTTGCGGTTAAAAACCGCAGCAAGATAGCGCTGTTTTTGATAATCGGCTATCTGGCTGAGATAGTATCGTGGATTCCGGTGCAGAGGGTGACGTTTATTTACCATTACTTCCCGAGTGTACCGTTCATTGCAATGATGATCGTCTACTGTATATACGAGCTTTATAAAATGGCAGAAAGAAAAGATGCAGCCATAGGCAGCAAA
>DBQZ01000087.1:2055-2374 GCA_002305435.1 Clostridiales bacterium UBA1381 | reverse complement strand
TCGGTGGATTACGTCAAGACGTGGCTTAAATGGTTTGATTCATGGGTGCTGATATAAGGGATCGGCAGGAAAAGCTGCTGCACTGAAATTAAAGAACGTACCGCCTATATATTGCCTGATGCTCATAAGGAGCGCAGGTATAGGCGGTATTCTTATGATTTACGAGCCGGAATGACGGCGCAAGAATGGAGGATAATATGCGTGTTATAAACTCATCCCTGATAGAGGATACTGTAGAGGAAATGTGCATACAGGCAGCGTGCCACATCACCCCCGATGTAAAAGCTGCACTGCAAAGGGCGCAGAGGGAGGAAAAGTC
>DBQZ01000087.1:0-1973 GCA_002305435.1 Clostridiales bacterium UBA1381 | reverse complement strand
AACAAGGGAGTTGCCCGCGGATACACGAAGGGGTATCTGCGAAAATCAGTCGTACGGGATCCGTTCGACCGTGTGAACACAAACGATAACACTCCGGCTGTCATCTACTATGATTTCGTGCATGGGGACAAGATACGGATAAAATTTGCTCCCAAGGGATTTGGCAGTGAGAATAAGAGTGCGCTTAAGATGCTAAACCCTTCCGACGGCATAAAAGTGGCTGAGGATTTCATTGTGGAAACAGTGAAAAAGGCTGGAGCAAACCCCTGTCCGCCGATGGTGGTAGGAGTAGGAATCGGCGGCACGATGGATAAGGCAGCCTGTCTTGCAAAGAAAGCGCTTACAAGGGAGATAGACAAGCGCAGCCAAAATGAGTTTTACGCTGAAATGGAAAAGAGACTTCTGGAGCGGATAAATCGTTTGGGGATAGGCCCGCAGGGCATGGGCGGCACAACTACCGCATTGGCGGTCAATATAGAAACGTATCCCACGCATATAGCGGGTCTGCCTGTGGCGGTAAATATAAGCTGCCATGCTACACGTCATGCTGTCAGGGAAATATAGGAGGCAATTGATGAATTACGAATTTTTGGAGAAGAATTTCGGCATATCAAAAAAGACGGCTCAGCTTGTCGAGTCGGCTGAAAAAGACGCTCAAGCAGCGTTTTTGCGCATAGAAAAGACGGCGGAGCTAAATCAGTGGAAGGTGATGAAGGCGTTTTCCGATAACCGTGTTTCAGAGACGCATTTCGTGCCTACGACCGGCTACGGCTACGACGATTTGGGCAGGGAAACGCTCGATAAGGTTTACGCCCAGGTTTTCGGGGCTGAGGATGCTCTGGTGCGCCATAACTTCATCTCCGGCACGCACACCATATCGACAGCATTTTTCGGCGTACTGCGGCCGGGCGATGTGCTTGTTTCCATCACGGGCAAGCCGTATGATACGCTTGAGGAGGTTATCGGCATTGCCGGGGAGGACGGCAACGGTTCGCTGAAAGATTACGGCGTGAGATACCGTGAGGTGGAATTAAAGGAGGACGGAACGCCCGATTATAAGGCGGTGCGCCGTGTTCTTGAGGAGGAAAAGATAAAGGCTGTTACGATACAGCGTTCAAAGGGTTACGGCTGGCGCAAGACATTCTCAGCGGCGGAAATAGGTGAGATGATAAAATTTGTAAAGAGCATTTCTCCGGAAACGATATGTCTGGTTGACAACTGCTACGGAGAATTTGTTGATGAGGAAGAACCGACCGATTTCGGTGCGGATCTTATCGCAGGTTCGCTGATAAAAAACCCAGGCGGAGGAATTGCTGTTACCGGCGGCTATTTGGCAGGGAAGTCACGCTATATAGAACTTGCGTCCTACCGGCTTACGTCTGTTGGAATAGGCCGTGAATGTGGGGCTAGTTTGGGACAGAACAGGGCGATGTACCAGGGGCTGTTTTTAGCTCCTCACGTGGTTTCGCAGGCGTTAAAGGCGGCGGAGCTATGCGCCGGTGTTTATGCAAAGCTGGGGTATGAGGTAGATCCAAAGCCCGGCGAGGAACGCCATGATATAATCCAGTCAATCCGTTTCGGGTCGGCGGAGCGGCTGGTGTCGTTCTGTCAGGGCATACAGGCGGGAGCGCCGGTCGATTCGTTCGTAACGCCGGAACCGTGGGATATGCCGGGGTATCAGGAGCAGGTGGTAATGGCAGCCGGCGCATTTACGCAGGGAGCGTCTATAGAGCTGAGCGCAGACGGACCGATAAGGCCGCCGTATACGGCGTATATGCAGGGCGGACTGACGTATGAGTCGGCAAAACTGGGCATAATGGCTGCTGTGCAGAAAACGGAAAAGCTATGAGCTTTATAACGACTTACACGGGCAAGGATTTTGACCCCTTAAATCCGCAGGAGGATTTGATAGATATTTTCGATATTACCCATGCGCTTTCACTTCTGTGCCGGGCAAACGGGCATTTCATCTC
>DBQZ01000143.1:11590-16032 GCA_002305435.1 Clostridiales bacterium UBA1381 | reverse complement strand
AAAAACCGTTGCGCATATCCCAACCCCACTTGACAAAGCATAAAAAAACCTATATAATGGTATTACAAAAATAAGAAAGGATACTACCTAAATGTCTGATTGGAAACTTCACACACCGGCTGGTGTGAGCGATATACTTCCCGGGGAATACAAGCGGCGGGAGCGCATAATACGCTCCGTCACCGAGGTGCTGCGCCGTATGTGCTACGAGCCTGTCGAGGTGCCTACGTTCGAGTTTTACGATGTGTACAGCGGTCAGGGCGGGCAGATTTCCCAGGAAACAATGTTTAAATTCTTCGATGAAAAAGGGCGCATCCTCGTAATGCGTCCCGATATGACGACCTCGATCGCCCGTGTATTTGCGACAAAGACAGCGTCCCTGCCGCTTCCGCAGCGGTATAGCTACGTGGGAAACGTCTTTCGTGCGGAGCAGACTCAAGGGGCAAGACAGCGGGAGTTCACCCAGCTTGGGGTGGAGCTTATTGGCTCAGACCGTCCCGAGGCGGACGCTGAGGTTATAATAGCCGCAATAGAGGCTATTAAGGCAGCGGGGATAGAGAGCTTTCAGGTAGAGATAGGTCAGGTCGCCTTTTTCGGCGGGCTTGCGGAGCAGGCAGGCCTTGAGGGGGACGACGTCGAAAAGCTCCGTGCGAGGATAGACGCAAAGGATACATGGGGCATGACGGAGCTTTGTAAAAAGCTCGACCTTGACGAGGGCGTAAAGGAGCTTATGATAAGCCTACCGTACCTTTTCGGCGGCGAGGAGGTATTTGCAAAGGCGAGGGTTCCGGGGCTAAACCGCACATCTCTTGCAGCCTTGGATTCGCTCGGCAGGGTGTATTCGATATTAAAGACGTGCGGCTATGAGGACTACGTCTCAATAGACCTCGGTATGCTCCAGAGCATAGACTACTATACGGGGCTTATATTCAAATGCTACACCCACGGCGTCGGCTTTCCTATCTGCGCCGGCGGGCGGTATGATAACCTCACATCGGGATTCGGCCAGCCGGCGGGGGCTGTCGGCTTTGCGATGGGGCTAAACCGCATAATGACGGCTCTTGGCGACCGCGGGGAAAAAGAGGAGCGTGAAGGTTTCGGCGTTTGGGGCGAATACGGGGCGGAGCGGCAGGCGTACCGCTTTGCCGAGAAAAAGCGCACGGAGGGGATACCCGCCGAGGTGCTGTTCGGCTGCGAGAGCGCCGCATCTGCAAAAATTGCCGCTGTGGAGCGGGGGAGAAAGTACCTTGCAATAATAGACGCAGACGGCAGAGAGGATATACAGCTTTTGGAGGAGGACGAGTGATGAGATATTTAACCGCCGCATTGGCTAAGGGCAGGCTTGCCGAGCTTGCGATGGAGATGTTCAGCGAGGCGGGCATGGACTGCCTTGAGATGAAGGAGAAATCACGAAAGCTGATATTCACGAACGAGGAAACGAAGATGAAATTCATCCTTGTAAAAGCCTCCGATGTGCCGACGTACGTTGAATACGGGGCGGCAGATATAGGCATAGTAGGCAAGGACACCCTTCTTGAGGAGGGCAGAAACCTCTACGAGATGCTCGACCTCGGTTTTGGCAAATGCCGCATGGCAGTCTGCGGGCCGAAGGAGCTAAAAGGAAAGATACATCTTATGAACAACCTGCGTGTAGCGTCAAAATACCCGCATATAGCGGAGAAGTATTTCCAGGACGAACATTCGCAGACGATAGAGATAATAAAATTAAACGGCTCGGTGGAGCTTGCGCCCTTGGTGGGGCTTTCGGACGTTATAGTCGATATTGTAGAAACCGGCGCTACGCTAAGGGAAAACGGCCTTGACGTACTCGAGACCATAACGCCGCTGAGCGCACGGTTTGTTGCGAATAAGGTCAGCATGAAGCTTCATAAGGACAGGCTCATGTACATAGTAAGCCGGTTTAAGGAGATACTCGATGAAAGGGGAGGCGAGGAATGAGGATATACCCTGCGATTGATATAAAGGACGGCAATTGCGTAAGGCTTTTAAGAGGGAGCTTTGACGATGTTACGGTCTACGGCTCATCCCCTGCCGAGATGGCAAAACGGTGGCAGGACGAGGGCGGCGAATATATCCACGTGGTGGATCTTGACGGGGCGCTTTTGGGCGGCGGCAGGAATCTTTCGTGCATACGGGAGATTTGCCGTGCGGTGGATGTTCCGGTGCAGACCGGCGGAGGCATACGCACGATGGAGGATATACAAAAGCGGTTCGACTCCGGTATAAGCCGTGTTATAATCGGCACAAAGGCGGTATCCGACCGTGATTTTGTAGGACGGGCGGTTGACCGCTGGGGAGAGCGTATAGCCGTCGGCATTGACGCAAAGGACGGTATGGCAGCCGTCGAGGGCTGGGAAAAGGTCAGCTCAATCGGGGCGGTCGAACTGGCGCAGGATATGGTAAGCCTTGGCGTCAGGACGATAATCTACACCGACATAGCCACAGACGGCACGCTTGCAGGGCCGAATGCGGGAGCTATGAGGAAGATGGCGTCATCCGTAAATGCGGACGTAATCGCCTCGGGCGGTATCGGAGGCGGCGAGCATATAAGGCTGCTTGAGGGAACCGGCGTTGAGGGCGTTATAATCGGGCGTGCGCTCTATACGGGGGCGGTTTCGCTCGCAGAAGCGATAGAAATCGGCAAAGCGATATAAGGAAAGGTTGAAACAGATGGAAACAGTAAAGCTTAAATTTGACGAAAACGGCCTTATCCCGGCTGTTGTGCAGAACAGGACGACAAAGGAAGTGCTCATGGTCGCCTATATGAACGAGGATACGCTTAACAAGACCGTGGAGACGAAGCGTGCGACCTTCTGGTCACGCTCAAGAGGAGAGGTATGGGTAAAGGGCGAAACCTCGGGGAATTACCTCTACGTGCAGGACATCCTCGTAGACTGTGACGGCGACTGCCTCGTTATAATGGTAGATCCGGCAGGGCCCGCCTGCCATACAGGCCACCGCTCCTGTTTCTACCGCCGCTTGGACGGGGAGGAATATATGCCTACAGAATCAGAAAACGATATTCTCCGCCGTATCTGGTCGGTAACAGAGGACAGAAAACGCCACCCGAAAGAGGGCAGCTACACGAACTACCTCTTTAACAAGGGCGAGGATAAGATACTTAAAAAAGTCGGCGAGGAGGCAGCCGAGGTCGTAATTGCCGGCAAGAACCGTTCCCGTGAGGAAATTTCCTACGAGGCCGCAGACCTTTTGTACCACATGACGGTAATGCTCTCCGACAACGATATGAGCTGGGACGATGTGTTCCGTGAGCTGGAGCGGAGAAGATGAGCGTCTGCGTAATAGACATTGGCTCGAACACGATAAGGGCGGTCGCCTATGATGACGATATGACCCCGATTAAAAACAGCGCCGTCCATGCGGAGCTTGTGCGCTTTATAGAGGACGGGGTGTTATTGCCGGAGGGGGAGCGCCGCCTTACGGAGGCTCTGCTGCTTTTGAAAATGCAGACAGAAGCCTGCGATGAAACGTTCGTTTTTGCGACCTCCGCCCTGAGGACGGTGTCCGACCGTGAGGGGGTATTAAGCCTTATAAAGGAGGAGACCGGCTTTTCAGCGGAAATCCTCACAGAGGAGGAGGAAGCCGCCTGCGGCAGGGCGGCGCTTATGCTCACCGGAGCGGCCGACCCTGCGGGTTTCGACCTTGGCGGCGGAAGTATGCAGATATTCTGCGGGGAATACGAGTGCAGCTTAAAGCTCGGGAGCCTCAGGCTCTATCTTGAGGAGAAAACCCCCGAAAACGCATATATCAGGGCTTTTAATGAAATAGGCAAGCTCCCGCAGTATGAGCAGCTGTTCGGCATGGGCGGCACGATCCGTGCGATAGGCGCATATTTCAAAACGCCGGTAATCGGGCGGCGGGAGCTTCGCAGAATAATGGGGCTTACGCCCGATGAGGCGGCGGAGTTCGGCGAGCGGGCGAGGAGTATCGGCTGCGGGGCGGCGGCGGCTCTTGCGGTTATGGAAGCGTCCGGGGCTGAGCATACGCTTGCGGTGAATTTCGGCGTCAGAGAGGGATATTTGATGATAAAGAAGCGGTTTTAGACGACCGCTTTTTTTATATAAATTTTACATAATCTTAACAAAACCCCCTTTTAATTTTCGTCAAGCTATGGTATAATTTACCTGAAGATACTCTTTTTAAAAAGGAGAGATAAATATGCCAAAATACAAGCTGTTCGCCGCCCTTGAGGCAGGCTCCAACAGCATCTCAATGAAGATAGTACACTTTGACAAAACGAACGGGATAACGCTTGTGGATTCGCTCGAGAAGAACCTCTCCCTCGGCCGCCAGACGTACAAGTACGGCAAGATCCCCTACACAGCCGTGGAGGAGCTTTGTTCGGTGTTTACGGGGTTTAGGACGAAGATGGACGAGTACGGTGTCAGCGACTATATCGC
>DBQZ01000143.1:4738-11528 GCA_002305435.1 Clostridiales bacterium UBA1381 | reverse complement strand
TAAACCTTGAGGAGTTCGACCGTATCATAGAGGAGGGGGCGACGGTTGTCGACCTGTCCTCGGGAAGTCTGCAAATATCGATTTACGATAAGGGCAAGCTCTACCGTTCGGAGAACGTGTCGCTGGGGCCGTTGAGGGTAATGGAGAAATTCTCGCCGTTAAAGGAAACGGGCAGAGTAATGGAGACGATAGACGAGTATATCCGCTCTGAGTCGCAGGTATTCCAGCGGTATTTCTCGCACACCGACAAGAAGAACTTCCTCCTGTGCGGAACGGGGGCGGAGTTTCTGAAGAAGGTCACAGGCTGTGAGAATATCACACGGGAAATGGTCGAGGAGTACATTGAAAAGCTCAATAACGACAACTTAGAAGACATTGCCCCCCGCTACGGGCTGACGTACGACCAGGCGGTAGTCGTATTTTTGTCGCTTCTTATATACCGCAGCTTCCTGCCTGAGGGGGAGACGGCTATATACTCCCCGTCGGTGAAATTGTCAGACGGGATTTGCGTTGAGTATGCGGAGAAGAACGACCTGTTTTTAAAGACGAACCATTCGTTCTCGGAGGATATGATCTCGTCCGCCGAATATTACGCAAAGCGGTACCACTGCGACAAAAAGCACTACCAGAAGGTGACGGAATTTGCCTCGGCTATAGGCCGCTACATGGCAAAGCGGTTCGGGATAAACAAGCGGGATATCCTGCTTTTGTCGATAGCCTCGATATTCTCCGACTGCGGACTGTATCTGGGCGGCAGGCATTACGCCCGCTATTCAAAGGACATCTTCCGTGCAAACCCGGTTATAGGGCTTTCAGAGCGTGAGAAGGACATGGTATCGTATATAATCCTCCTGCATACGGAGGAGGATCTAATCGGCGATGATCCGAAGTTTGAGTACTTCCCCAAAAGCCGCAAGCTGACAATATCAAAGCTCGGCGCAATCCTTGCAATCGCAAAGACGCTTGATGCGGGGCGGCGGCAGAAAATCTCGGGGATAAAGATCTCGTTTAAGGACGAAACGCTTCTGATAAAGGCGTCGCATGAGGCGGACATAACGCTTGAGCGGTTCAAGTTTTCGGAGGCGGCGGAATTTTTCGAGGATGTGTTCGGCGTAAAATGCAGGCTTATATAAACTGTTCGGGCGGCTGCGGGCGAAAAGGCTTGGCGCCGTCCGATTTTTTGATTTTCAATTTTTATTTATTTTATGCAAATTTCATAAGAAATAATGGGGAATATTCCGTTAAAAATATATAAAATATCCATAAAAATGAGAAAATATTTGCAAAAATGATTGACTTACAGTCGAAAATGTGCTATACTTGATATATGTAAAAAGTAAGTATTTGCTTTTGCCTTCATAAACATGAGACGTTTTAAGCCCGAAAAGACTCCCTTTTTTCGGGTCGGAACCAAAGGAGGTTTTTTATTATGAAAGCAACCGGCATCGTAAGACAGGTGGATGAGCTGGGGCGCATAGTTCTGCCGATTGAGATCAGGAGGACGTTCGGCATCAAGCAGAAAGATTCGATAGAGATTTATACCGATGAAGAGCATATTATCCTTAAGAAATATGAGCCTGCCTGTATTTTCTGCGGCAAAGAGAAGCAGATGTTCACCTACAAGGGCAGGAATGTTTGCAGAGACTGTGCAATCAAGATGAGGTATATGTTAGAGGACTGAAAGACCGTACCTGCCTGGTACGGTTTTTTAATGCAGGAGAGGAGAGAGGATTTGAAAGGCATATTTTACGGAGTCAGCATAGGACCGGGGGATCCGGAGCTTATAACGGTAAAGGCGGTGCGGATAATAGAGGAGTGTCCCGTAATCGCCGCCCCGAAAACGCCCGCAGGGGCGACTGTGGCGCTTGATATAGTAAAGGCGGCTGTTGATATTTCGGGAAAAACCGTGATAACGCCTAAATTTTCGATGTCGAAGGATAAGGAGAAGATGAAAAAGAGCCACGAGGAAGCGGCGGATGAGATTTGCTCGTATCTTAGCCTCGGCAAAAGCGTCGCTATGGTAAACCTCGGCGACGTGTCGGTGTATTCGACGTTTTCGTATATGGAGGAGCTTGTGCTCTTGCGGGGTTTTGAGAGCCGGAGGATAGCAGGAGTTACGAGCTTTTGTGCAGCTGCGGCAGCTGCGGGGATAAACCTCACAAAAGGCGGGCTGCCGCTTCACATCCTGCCGTGGAAATACGCCCCCGAATACGCCGATGCACAAGGCATGAAGGTGATAATGAAGCCGGGCGATATAGCCCCTGTAAAGGAAGCCTTCGGCGGCAGAGGGGCTGTTACAGTCTCCGACTGCGGCATGGAGGGCGAGAGGATAGAAAAGCTTGACGATATGGACGGCTGCGGATATTTCACCGTAGTTATAAGCGAATAGGAGGGATACGTATGGAGGTTGAAATAAAGCGTGACGGTCTTGTACTGCGGGGCGAGTTTTTAAAAGCGGGCGAGGGTGTAAGACCTGCCGCCGTGCTTTTCCACGGCTTTATGAGCTCGAGGAAGCCCGAGGGCGGGATACTGACGCTGATTGCAGACCTGCTTTTAGAGCGTGGGGTATCGGTGGTGCGGTTTGATTTTAACGGCCACGGCGAAAGCGACGGCAGCTTTTCGGATATGAGCGTGATGTCGGAGCTGCTTGACGCATCAAAGATACTCGAGTGGGCGCTCTCGCGTGAGGATGTCGGCGAGGTGTATATCGCCGGCCATTCGCAGGGCGGAGTTGTCGGCGGCATGACGGCGGGGTATTACCGTGACAGGGTGAAAAAGCTCCTTATGCTCGCTCCTGCCGCCGTTATACAGCGGGACGCCCTCGAGGGAAGCTGCTTCGGCGTGCGGTACGACAGCGAGAATGTCCCCGACTACGTGCGCACGCACGATTTAGAGGGCAGGCCGTGGGATGTCGGCGGATTTTATTTCCGCAGCGCAAAGACGCTGCCGATATATGAGACGACGGGACGGTTTAGGGGCAGTACGCTTATAATGTACGCCGATAACGACCCGGTCGTAAGACGTGAGTCTGTAGAGCCGTACCGTGATTTTGTGGAAAAGCTGTCAATATCGGAAATACCCGGAGCAGGTCACGGCCTTACGGATTGTCTGGCAGCTGAAACCGTAGAAAAAGCAGCGTCATTTTTAGCCGGACGGGATTAAAAAAACCGCCGTACTCACCTTTAAAAAGGTAAGTGCGGCGGATTTTTTTAGAGGTTTAACTTACGCAAGCTCTGAGAAGTACTTGATTGTACGAACCATCTGGCTTGTGTAGGAGTTTTCGTTGTCGTACCAGGATACTACCTGTACCTCGTACAGGCCGTCGCCTATCGGAGCTACCATTGTCTGAGTAGCGTCGAAGAGCGAGCCGTATCTCATACCTACGATATCGGAAGAAACGATCTCGTCTGTGTTGTAGCCGAAGGACTCGTTGGAAGCAGCCTTCATAGCCTCGTTGATACCGTCAACTGTAACGTTGTCGCCCTTAACAACAGCTGTAAGGATAGTTGTTGAACCTGTCGGTGTGGGAACTCTCTGAGCGGAGCCGATGAGCTTGCCGTTGAGCTCAGGGATAACAAGGCCGATAGCCTTAGCAGCGCCTGTTGAGTTAGGAACGATGTTTACAGCAGCAGCTCTTGAACGTCTGAGGTCGCCCTTTCTCTGAGGACCGTCAAGAGTCATCTGGTCGCCTGTGTAAGCGTGAATTGTGCACATGATACCGGACTGGATCGGGGCGTACTTGTTAAGAGCGTCCGCCATAGGAGCCAGACAGTTTGTTGTGCAGGAAGCAGCTGAGATGATAGTATCCTCAGCCTTCAATGTCTCGTGGTTTACGTTGTAAACGATAGTGGGCAGATCGTTTCCGGCGGGAGCGGAGATAACGACCTTTCTTGCGCCGGCATTGATGTGAGCCTGAGCCTTAGCCTTTGAGGTATAGAAGCCGGAGCATTCCAATACAACGTCAACGCCCAGTTCACCCCAGGGGCAGTTGTTAGCATCAGGGAATGCGTAGATTTTGATTTCCTTGCCGCAGACCGTGATTGAATCCTCAGATGATGTAACCTCATCAGCATACTGATACTTACCCTGTGATGAGTCGTACTTCAAAAGATGAGCCAGCATCTTCGGGCTTGTGAGGTCGTTTATAGCTACTACCTCGTAACCCTCTGCACCGAACATCTGACGGAAAGCAAGTCTGCCGATTCTTCCGAAACCGTTAATAGCAACTTTAACTGCCATGATGTAATTCCTCCTGTTTGTATAAAATTGACTTTTATCCGAAAACAGCCGACGCTGTTTCCTCCCCTATATTTTACCTCAAATCGGGCGAATATACAAGAGGAATTTGTTAAAAAACTATCCTTTTTTTCGGTTTTATCTGTTTTGCACAAAAAATGATGGATAATATGCAGCAAAATTTTATATATATAAGGGATACAACAAGAGGCTTATTTATGGTATAATTATATAATAACGTCTTAATGCGGGAGAGGTGTCGATGAACAAGATTTTAGCGAGGATATTCCTCGTACTCACCATAGGCTGTACGGTATTTATCTTTGCAAACTCCCTTATGCCGAGCGAGGTTTCGGACAGGATGAGCAATTTCCTTGCTGAGAGGGGGGCGTATTTTCTGCGCCTTATCTCGAGCGAGGATGAAGCCGCCCCAGCCTCCGCCCTGATACCCGACCCCGCTCCCCCCACCGCCCCTGCTGATACCACCGCTTCGGCGGATACCTCCGTATCGGCGGACGCTTCCGCTTTGGATACCCCCGCCGCTCCCCCCACCGCTCCTGCGGACACCCCGGCGCCGGAGGACAGCGAGCCGTGGATAACGGGGCAGATAAAAAAGATAGCAGACCGTTACTTCTCCCTGTTTGATACATCCACCAAAGGAGAGGCGAATGCAACCGTGCGGAAGATGGCGCATTTTTCGGAGTTTTTGGTACTGTCGGTCTTTTTCTCGCTGTTCTGCATGACGGGGATACGTCAGAAATTCCGCTACTGCATAATATACGTGCTGTTTTTCACGCTGTTAACGGCGGTTACGGATGAATTTTTGCAGACGTTTGCAGACAGCAGAGGCCCGAGGGTAGCGGATGCGCTGATAGATCTTTCGGGGGCTGTGATAGGGCTTGGAGCCGTCTGTACGGTAAGGCTTTTATACCGTGGGATACTGTATATGCACAGACGCTTGGTAGGAGGAAACAAATGAAAAAATACTCAAGGTTCATATATTTAGCGTTGGCTGTTGTATGGCTTGTGTTCATCTTCTCAAATTCGATGAAGGACGGGACGGATTCTACAGAGGACAGCCAGTTTTTCGCCGATATATTAAACGGGCTTTTGTCCCTCCTCGGGATAAGCCCAGCAGAAAACGTTATGATGATTGTAAGAAAAGGGGCGCACGTGACGGAGTTTTTCCTGCTTGGCATATTTTCGGGCGGATTTTTCACACGTTCGTTCGAGAAAATCCGTGGGTACTGGTACAAGGCTGTGTACATTTTATTCACGGTGTTGTTTGCGGCGTGCGTGGATGAGTTCATACAGATGAATGTACCGGGGAGATCCTCGCAGGTGACGGATGTGTTTATCGACTTTTCAGGCGGGATTTTAGCGGTTTTGGTATGGTACGTCCTTTGGAGGAGGAGAAAGAATGGGATTTATAATGGAGTTTTACACTGAGGTTATCGCCCCGATATTGTCGAGCAAGATCGTGCAGTCCATTTTAATAGCCGTGCTTTCGTGGGTTCTGTGCCGGTTTATCCGGGGACGGATAGAGAAGTTCATACAAAAGCGGGAGGAATTACCCGGCGGAGGGCGGATACGGACGCTTTTTAGCGTACTGTCAAAGGCGGCGTCTGCTGCTGTGTATTTTATAGCGGCGCTTTTCATCTTGCAGATACTATTCGGCGTATCGCCCTCGTCTGTAATAGCGGCGACAGGAATAGTGAGCGTCGCCTTAGGACTCGGGGCGCAGAGCCTTGTTAAGGATTCGATAAACGGGTTTTTCGTGCTTTTGGAGAACCAGTACGCAGTCGGGGACATGGTGACGATAGGCGATTTCTGCGGCACTGTATCGGACATTACGCTCAGGATGACGTGCGTGGAGAATTTCCAGGGCGACAGGCTGTATATCCCGAACGGGACTATAGACCGTGTGATAAACCATTCCCAGACCGACAGGTCGGTTGTAATAGATGTGGGCGTATCGTATGACGAGAACATAGACGAGGCGAGAGCGGCGATAGAGGAGATTCTCTCCGACGCTTTCTCGGAGCTTTCGTATCTTACGAAAAAGCCGGAGATACTCGGCGTTACGATGCTCGGCCCNNAGGACGGAGAGGGAGCTTTTGCAGAGGGTGAGAGAGGGACTTCGCCAGAGGGGTATACAGATACCGTATAACCATTTGGTAGTGGTCGAGGAAAAAGGGAAAAAGGATGAGTAACGGAGGTAGATTACCAAGATGATCAAGACAAAGGGACTGACATATGCCTACACCCGTGAGGATGACGAGGGCAGGACTTATGACGACCAAGTCCTTTACGGGATAGACCTCGACATAACAGACGGGTCGTTCACGGCGATCCTCGGCCATAACGGCAGCGGCAAATCGACGCTTGCAAAGCATTTCAACGCCATTCTCCTCCCGTCCGGCGGGACGGTATGGGTAAAAGGAATGGACACTAAAGACAGGGATCGGTTGTTTGACATTCGTTCGACTGCCGGGATGGTGTTCCAGAACCCGGACAACCAGATGGTGGCTGCAATGGTAGAGGATGAGGTGGC
>DBQZ01000143.1:0-4686 GCA_002305435.1 Clostridiales bacterium UBA1381 | reverse complement strand
GCCCTTGCAATGGAGCCTGAGTGCATTGTGCTTGACGAGCCGACGGCAATGCTTGACCCGCACGGGCGGGCGGAGGTAATACGCACGATAAGGGAGCTTAACTGTACCCGTAAGATGACGGTCGTCCTGATAACGCATTACATGGACGAGGCTGTTCAGGCGGATCGTGTAGTCGTGATGGATGACGGACGGGTCGTGATGGACGGTACGCCCAAACAGGTGTTTTCACAGGTGCCGAGGCTCAGGGAGCTGGGGCTTGACGTGCCGCAGGTGACGCAGCTTTGCTGGGAGCTTAGGCAGGCGGGCGTGGATATTCCGGCGGATGTGCTCGGCGTTGAGGAATGTGCCGAGCTTTTGATGAACCTGCTCAAAAGGAGGAAGCGCAGATGATAAAGGCCGAGCACGTAAATTACATATACCAGCCGGGGATGCCGTTTGAGAGTCAGGCTCTGTTTGATATAAACATGGAAGTTCCGGACGGCTCGTTTGCGGCGATAATCGGCCATACCGGCAGCGGCAAATCGACGCTTATCCAGCATTTTAACGCCCTGATACGGCCGACGTCGGGGCGGATAATCATAGACGGGCTTGACGTGGCAGACCCAAAGACGAACCTTCGGGCGATAAGGAAGAAGGTCGGGCTTGTGTTCCAGTATCCGGAATACCAGCTGTTTGAGGAAACGGTGGCAAAGGATATAGCGTTCGGGCCTTTGAATATGGGGCTTTCGGAGCAGGAGATAGGAAAGCGTGTAACAGAATCGGCAGCCCTTGTCGGGCTTGACAGAAGGTACCTGTCAAAATCGCCGTTCGAGCTTTCGGGCGGCCAGAAAAGGCGGGCTGCGATAGCAGGAGTGCTTGCGATGGAGCCGAGGGTGCTCATCCTTGACGAGCCGACGGCGGGACTTGACCCGAGGGGACGGGACGATATTTTAAATATGCTAAAGGACCTCCACCACAGGCGGCGTGATATGACGATACTCTTTGTTTCACATTCGATGGAGGATGTGGCAAGGGTCGCAGACTACGTCTACGTGATGAACGGCGGCCGTCTTGCGATGGAGGGGACGGTTGCCGAGGTGTTCACCCATGGGCGGGAGCTTCGGCAGATGGGGCTTGAAACGCCGCAGATAACGAAGCTCTGTGACATCCTGAGGGACGAGGGCATAGAGGTGGACGATGAGGTGTACACGGTCGGCTATGCCCGTGATATGCTCCTGAAGCTTTTGAAAGGCGGTGAGAGCGATGTTTCGTAATATAATAATCGGCCAGTACGTGCCGGGGGATTCGTTTCTCCACCGTATGGACGCAAAGACGAAGCTTATACTTACGCTTCTGTTCATAATCCTGCTGTTCTGCATAAATGCTCCGCTTTCGTATTTGGTTGTAACGCTTATGGTGTTCGGCCTTACGGCAGCAAGCGGGGTACCGTGGCGGTTTATTGCACGGGGAATGAAGCCGATGGTGATACTGCTTGCGGTGACGGTCGTTTTGAATATGTTCATGACACCGGGGGAATATTTGTGGGCTGTTAATATCGGCTCTTTCACCCTCGGCATAACACGCCAGGGCGTGGCGACGGCGTTTTTCATGTTTTTGAGGCTTGTGTACCTTGTTATGGGAACGTCGCTTCTGACGCTTACGACAACGCCCCTGATGCTTACAGACGGCATAGAGAAGATACTAAAGCCGTTTGAGCGGATAAAGGTGCCGGCGCATGAGATAGCGATGATGATGACGATAGCAATCCGCTTCATCCCGACGCTTGCCGAGGAAACCGACAAGATAATGAAGGCGCAGACGGCAAGGGGAGCCGACTTTGAAAGCGGGAACATCCTCCGCCGTGCAAAGGCGATGCTGCCGCTTTTAGTGCCGCTTTTTGTGGGGGCGTTCAGGCGTGCGGATGAGCTTGCAACGGCGATGGAAGCCCGCTGCTACGGCAGCAGCCGCCACCGTACGAAGATGAAGCAGACGAAGGCGGGACGGATAGATTATATATCAGCAGCCGTATTTGCGGCGATTGTTGCGGTGATTGCGGCAGTTGAGATATTTATGTAGAATAAAAAAACCGGCTGTACCCTTTTGGGCGAGCCGGTTTTTTTGTGCGGGGGATTAGCCCGTGCTTGATATATTTACAGTTTTTTTAAAGATTTCATCTTTTCCTCCGCCTATCCACCGCCTTATACGCCCCCTCGAGCAGGACGCAGTTTAGCACGGCGAACACCGCTATGTACACCGGCATTATCCCGATACCGGCATTTTCCGCAATAACGCCGAACACCGCCGGCATAAACGTGCTGCCCGAATACGCCGCAGCCATCTGAAGCCCGATTACCGGCGCACTGTAGCGCAGGCCGAAATTGCTGGGCGCCATATGCTGGATCGCCGGATATATCGGCCCCATGCCGATGCCTGTTATGAGAAAGCCCGCCATTGTGACGAAATAGCTCCCTGCGGGAAGGAATATCAGGATTATCCCGACGGCCTCGACCAAAAGCCCGATCCTTATCATCCGCCTGTCGCCGAGGTTGTCGGAGATAAATCCCGCAATAAGCCGCCCTATCATAAGCCCGCCGAATATCAGCGAACCGCAGGCGGCGACAAGCTCAGGCCCCATATCGGGTCTTGTTCCATCAAAGTAGCTCGATGTCCACAAAAAGCAGGTCGCCTCTCCGGCGCAGTAGGAGAAAAATCCCGCAAGCGTTAGGATAACGCCCGGAACCTTTAACGCTTCCCATATTCCGGCGGATTCGACCGATACCTCCCCGCCGTCCTCGCTCTTTTTCCAAAGCGGCAGAGAGATTATGCAGATAACGAGGATCGCAAGCTGCAAAAGAGCCGTCCACGTATAACCCTCGTTCCAGTGGGCGTATTTTAAGGCAAGCGCCATGATATTCGGGCTTATAACCGCCCCGAGACCGTAGAAGCAGTGCAGGAAATTCATCACACGTGAGGAGAAGTTATTCGCCACGTAGTGGTTAAGCGATGCGTCGATACACCCCGCCCCAAGCCCGTACGGTACGGCGAACACGAACAGGAGCGGATATGCCCACGATACCGAAAACCCGAAAAGCCCGAACACCGTAAGCCCGATTGATACTATAACTATCCATTTCGTTTCAAATCTCCGTATAAGCCACGGACTTATGAGCGACGATATTATCGTCATAAAGGCGATCGCCATAGAAACCCATCCCGCATATGACGAGGGTACGCCCATATCCTGCTGCATAACAGGCCATGCCGAACCTAAGAGCGAATCCGGCAGCCCAAGGCTTACAAATGCTAAATATATAACTCCAAGCAGTAATGCTGTCATCTCAATTCTCCTTTTTCCTGTTTTGTCCCCCCAAAAGCGGAACCTCGATTTGCCACGTCCAGCTTAATATCCCCGATACTACCACCTTTTCTACGGTAAAGGGGACTTCCCCGCAGATTTCCCAAGCCTCCCTCACAAGGGATGAGAGCGTCTCCTCCCGCTCATCCCCGCCGCAGTCGCAAGAGAGATACTCCCCCTCCGGAAGCGTCACAAGTCCCGCCGCATCCTCATACCGCCTGCACACGGCGAACATCCTCGACACCCCTCCGGCGGTGTACACGCCCGCCAAATCCTCGAACGAGAATTTTTCAGGGTCTATGAGATTGTAGAAATGGGCGAGGTAATTCCAGAGGTTGTCAAGAGACGGCTCTGTCAATGTGTCCGACAGCAGTATCACCCGCTTTGGAAGGCGGCGGATAACATAGCCGTCAGCCGTGCTTCTGCCGAGTAGCTTCTTTGCATAATCATCCCGTGCAAGCTGTATCTTTTCCTTGGCTTTTATAAGGGCGGCGATTTTCTCGTCGGCTCTTTTTTTAGCCTCGTCCAAAAAGGCTACGATTTCCTCCAAATCGTCATACCCCAAAACCGTCTTTATCCTCTCAAGCGAAAGCTCCATTGTCCGAAGTGCCTTTACGGTCTGAAGCCTTATAACGTCCTCCCTCGTGTAATACCGCCACCCCGTCCACTCATCCCGAACGCTCGGCTTCACAAGACCTATGCGGTCGTAATGGCGGAGTGTTTCGCTCGTAAGCCCGCAGGCCTTTGATGCCTCGCCGACTGAAAAATATTTCTCCGTCTTTTTTCCCTTTCCCTATTGACCTTTGTGTTAGACAAAGGTTTATAATGTAGCCGATGCATAAAAAAACCGTGCATAAAACAAATTTTAGGAGGTTTTATACCATGAAAAAAATCATACTTGCAGCCGTGATTTTCGCTCTTAGCGGCTGCGGCGCAGAGGTATCGTTTGAGGAACAGTCGTACGAAGCCGCGCCGGAGGAGGTATCCTCCGTCATAATAGACGCCCACGACCGCAAAATCACCGTATCCCCCTCAGCCGACGGGAAAGTCCGCCTTGATTACGTCAACAGCACCACCGAAGCATACGACCTCTCCCTCGCAGAGGACGGAACGCTCTCCCTCATTCTAAACGACGAAAAGGAAGCAGGCGACTATATCGGCACGAAACCGCCTGAGGAAATGCGTGAAATATCCCTCCTTGTGCCAGAGAGCGGCCTGTCCTCGCTTGAGATAGCGACCTCGAACGAGGATATTGCGCTTGAGAAAATCTCAGCGGATAACCTCGTCCTCTCCTCAAACGGCGGAAGCCTTAATATAGACAGTCTCTCTGTCGGAAAAAGCGCCGAGCTTTC
>DBQZ01000007.1 GCA_002305435.1 Clostridiales bacterium UBA1381 | reverse complement strand
CAGTCAAGTATTCTCAGCGGGTTTCTCTCAAAACGGCTGCGGCAGGTGGAGCAGAGCGTATCAAGATGGGGACGAAAATACTCCCTAAGCTTTTCATTATACGCCTTGCGACATTCAGGACAGCCTATGCTGTTGATGTTCACCGACAAGTCCTTAAGTCCCGTGCGGTCAAGAAATAACAACGCCAGCGATATAACCTCCGCATCAGCGGACGGCTCTGCCGCTCCGAACAATTCTATTCCGAACTGGTGAAATTCCCTCAGACGCCCTTTTTGCTTGTTTTCGTAGCGGAAGCACGGTATATTATAGTACATTTTCGCCGGCAGCGGGGCTTGGTTTAATCCATGCTCCAAAAAGCTGCGTGCCGTGGAGGCCGTACCCTCCGGACGCAGTGTGACGCTTCGTCCCCCTTTGTCTAAAAATGTGTACATCTGCTTTTCCACTACGTCGGTCGTATCTCCAACGCCTCTTTCAAAAAGCTCTGTGTGCTCAAAAGTGGGCATACGTATCTCCCGGTACCCGAAAGCATCGCATACCTCGGCAAAATTTTTCTCTAAAAAATGCCACTTATAGCTCTCTGACGGAAGCAAATCCTCCGTACCCTTGGGAGCTTTTGTAATAAGCATACTGCTTCAACTCCTGTTTAAAATTTGCAAGTAATAAAACTTCTATTTTATTTTACTCCGTAACCTCTTTTATGTCAAGAGTTATTGTAAAAATCAATACCTTTTATCTGTCAGTTTTTTCTTTTTCCCTACATTTTATTAAATTTCTGTAACAATTGTGAATTTTCTCTTGATTATACTCGGATTTGGACGTATAATATCAATTATAGCTCTGTTTTCCCTGCGGCGGAGCATTTTTTAGACCACGTCGGGAAGAAAGGTGTTGCAGTAATGGGCAAACTTGAAGACAAGAAACATTCTTTTATGAATAACGTTGCCATTATACTCTGCTCTCAGCTTTTGGTAAAGCTGTTGGGTCTTGTATACAGGATGGTAATAACAAATATTGAAGGCTTCGGCGATGCGGGCAACGGCTTTTACAATGCCGGATTCCAAATATACACACTGCTTTTGGCAATATCTTCGGTAGGCATACCTAACGCCATATCAAAGATGGTTTCTGCCAGAGTCGCCGTCAAGGATTATAAAGGGGCGCACAGGATATTCCACACAGCATTTTTGCTTTTTGCAGCCATCGGCATTTGCGCTTCGGCTCTTTTATTCTTCGGCTCTTATTTTGTAGCTCAGATCGTAATAAAAATGGACGGCGCACAATACGTAATGCGTGCTCTTGCTCCGTCAATATTTTTCGTATGTATGTCCTCAGTAATACGCGGGTATTTCGTAGGACTGCAAAACATGAAAGCCACCAGCACTTCTCAGGTGCTGGAGCAGATATTCAAATGTACCCTGACGGTACTGTTTGTTGTTCTTTCGATAGGGCAGCCGCCGGAAATAATGGCAGCATGGGCGAATTTCGCCTCCTCAGCAGCCTGCATAATAAGCTTCGTATACCTTATAATCTTCTACTTAAAGCGTAAAAGCGGGCTTGAGGAGCAGGTACGCCAGACGGCGGTTAAATCGCTTTCGGTATCGACCGGCCGCCTTATGCGCAATATACTTATGATTTCCGTGCCTATCTCGTTAAGCTCGATAATCACCGCCATAAACCGTGTTATAGATACGGCTACAATAACACGAGGAATAGCGGCGGCTTTTTCACAGATGATACCCGCCCATCCGGGCGCTGCGGCTATCTTTTCTCCGACTGCCGCCCAGCTTAATGACGAGGCCGTCCGTCTTTCGGGAATGCTTTCAAAAAGCGACACGCTTATAAATATGCCGCTTTCTTTAAATATAGCGTTTGCAACCGTTCTAGTTCCCGCTATTTCGGCAGCCCTGGCGATAGGGAACAAAAAGGAGGCTTCCAATAAGGTTACGTACTCCCTTTTAATATCAATACTGCTGATAATACCCTGTGCCTTTGGCTACGTAGCCCTTGCTCAGCCGATATATAAGCTGATATATCCGGCAGCCCCTCTTGGCAGCGATCTTTTGCAGCTTAGCGCTATAGCGCTGATATTCACTGCCCTTACCCAAACAATCTCCGGCTCGCTCCAGGGCTTGGGAAAGGTATTCGTCCCCGCCATAGGTCTGCTTGCCGGCTGTACGGCAAAGGTTATTTTAAACCTGCTGCTTATCCGGCAGCCTGAGATAAACATCTACGGAGCGGCTATAAGCTCAATCGCCTGCCAGATAATCGCATTTGTGATATGCTTCTCTGTCCTCTGCCGCAATCTTACGATAAAGCTGGGACTCATGAAATACATCATAAAGCCCCTTGCCGCCGGCGGCATTATGGCAGTCGCCGCTTACGGGCTGTACAAACTGCTGATGATAATAACCGCTTCAAACCTCATATCGACCATAGTATCGATCTTTATTGCTGCGGTTATATACTTCGCACTTGTATTTGCATTTAAGATACTTACAGAGGATGAAATACGAAGTCTCCCCGCAGGAGCAAAAATATACTCTCTTGTTAAACGGCTTCACATATATTCCTAATAAACACAAAAACGCCTCCTGCGCAGTAAATACGCAGAAGGCGTTTTCATTTACATATTAAGTCCGAAGCTGACAGACAGAGCGCCGTTTACCTTTTCCATAAGCGCAGCGTCAAGCTGGCCTATCCTCTCCCTTAACCGCTTCTTGTCAATTGTGCGAATCTGCTCGAGCAGTATTACCGAATCCTTGTGCAGACCGTAATCCTGAGCCTTAAGCTCTATATGCGTCGGCATCTTCGCTTTATTTATCTGACTGGTAATTGCCGCAGCAATCACTGTGGGGCTGTATTTATTGCCGACATCGTTCTGCACGATAAGAACCGGGCGTACTCCTCCCTGCTCTGATCCGACAACAGGACTTAAGTCAGCGTAGTAAATATCTCCTCTTTTT
>DBQZ01000029.1:22470-25580 GCA_002305435.1 Clostridiales bacterium UBA1381 | reverse complement strand
TTTTCACGGTCGAAATCGGCAACGGTAAAGGGGACACGCTCGCCGAATTCGTCAATCCTCAAAATAATAAACTGCCCCGGTTCAACCTTCTTGGCGACTAAGGGAGCTTCTATCTCCATCAGGAATATCTGAGGGTTAAGCATTTCTTTTTTTACGATTTTGTATGCCATATTCTCACCTCTGCGAATTATTTCATGCTTAACAACGATTATATCATAATTTGAACAATAATTCAATAATTTTTGTCAAAAAACTTCGACTAATTTTTCGGGCATAAGAGCGCAAAAATTGTCATATATCCGAAGAAACAGCCCGTCCTGCAAGGCTTTTAAAGCATTCCGCCATATCGGCTGGCAGCGGGGCGGAAAAGGCCAGCTCTTCATTTGTGACAGGGTGGCAAAGAAAAATATTCATTGAATGAAGAGCCTGCCGCCCGATAAAGGGCGACTCCCGCCCGTACAGCCAGTCGCCGACTATCGGATGTCCGATTGCCGCCAAATGCACACGTATCTGGTGTGTGCGGCCGGTATATAGCCGCAGTTTTACGAGAGATACGTTCTCGGAGGAGTCGAGGACGGTGTACTCGGTTTTGGCGTATTGGCCGTCCGGGGAGGTGCAGCGTTTAATTATGCTGTCGGGACAGCGGGATATGCCAAGCTCTATAGTTCCGCCTGCGGTGAGGTTCCCCTCTGCTAAAGCGCAGTATTCACGAATGAAGTCGTCGCTGTGCAGCCGGCGTATCAAAAGGTCGTGGGCGTATGAGTTTTTGGCTGCGATCATAAGACCCGACGTATCCTTGTCAAGGCGGTTTACGGCACGAAAGACGAAATCCTCCCCGTAAATGGCGGCAAGGCCATTGGAAAGCGTATCGCCGTAATGGCCGGGCGAGGTGTGGGTAGCCATGCCGGGCGGTTTGTTTATCACAATGATATCCTCGTCCTCCCATACAATATCAATATCCATCGGTACAGGGGCGGCGGAGCCGGGGAGGTCGTCGGTTATTATAAATTTCAGCTGATCCCCTGCTTTCAGTGTGTGGTTTGTACGTACGGGCGTTCCGTTTAGGATAATGGAATTTGCGGCTTTTAGCCGTTTTATGAGGCTTCCCGACATCATAAAATGCGTCCGCATAACATCCCTGACAAAGCGGCCGTTCCAGCTTGTGTCGGCTGTAAACTCAAGTATCCGTTTCATTTCTCCCTCCAAACAAAAACCGGGACGCCCTAAGACGCCCCGGAATAGCTTCTTAATTTATTCGATAGATTCGATTATTGCGTATTTTCCGTCTTTTCTCTTATATACAACGTTCATCTCGTCCGTCTCCTGATTTTTGAAAACAAAGAAGCTGTGACCGAGAAGGTTCATTTGCAGAACAGCCTCCTCCGCACTCATCGGCTTTACATGGAACCTCTTCCTCTTTACGATTTCAAATTCGGACGTATCCTCGCCGCCCGTATAGCTCTCGCCGCTCAAAAGCGATGTCGTCCAGTCGGTGTCGGATTTAAGCCTCTTTGCGAGCCTTGTTTTATTCTTGCGTATCTGCCGCTCTATAACGTCTACAATGCGGTCGATGGCCGCCAGTATTTCCGAATCTGTAACCTCTGCACGGTATATCATACCGCCGGCATAAATTGAGGCCTCAATGTATTCCTGATCCTTTATAGCTCCGAGTACAACTCTTGCTTCCGGCTCGTCACGGAAGAATTTGTCAAGCTTTGACAGCTTTTTTTCAACGTAGGATCTTACTTTGTCAGTTACTTCGATCTTTCTGCCGATAATTGTGAACTTCATAAAACTCACTCCTTTTTCTTATTGTGGCAGGCAGCTGCCGGAAAAATCCCGGGGTAAGCTGTTCTCCTATTATAATATATATACCCGGCTGGGGAAATTTTGAAACAGTTTTATTAAGGGCTTCTAAAAGACAAGCGGGTATATAAATTTGGAATATCAAAAATAAAAAAAGCGTCCGGGTCTGCCTGTCAAAAGCACAGGTGAAAAACGGAGTCCTATGCGGCGGAATATTACAAAATGACATTTTTAAGATGTGTCCTCTGCAAAAAACAGATAGCAGATACGGCTTGCTTTGTGGAAAATCGCTGTTTTTTAAAATGCAATATCTGGTTTTTAAGTCAAATGTTATGAATTTGTGAATTTTTCAACAAACCTCTTTTAAATCGAAAGGAAATATGATATAATATATGTGTCCACAGAAAAAGGGCAAGAAACAGCCTTTGGCTGAAGTAATAAACACACATTAAACAGGAGGAGAAAAAAATGACACAGAACAAGACAGTATTGAGCTGGCTGGATGAGATGGCAGCAATGTGTCAGCCTGACAGCATTGTATGGATTGACGGTTCAGAGGAACAGCTGGAAGCGCTGAGAGCTGAGGCCGTATCCACAGGCGAGCTTATTAAGCTCAACGAAGAAAAGCTGCCCGGCTGCTACTATCACAGAACAGCTGAAAACGACGTGGCAAGAGTTGAGGACAGAACCTTTATTTGTACTCCGACAAAGGAGGAAGCCGGCCCGATAAATAACTGGATGGCTCCGGATGAAATGTATGCAAAGCTTAAGGCTCTCTACAACGGCTCAATGAAGGGCAGAACAATGTATGTTATCCCTTATTCAATGGGACCTGTCGGCTCGCCGTTCTCGAAGATCGGTATCGAGCTTACAGACAGCATCTACGTTGTAATGAACATGGTTATCATGACAAGAGTCGGCAAGGCAGTTATCGACCAGCTGGGTGACAGCGAGGATTTCGTAAAGTGCCTGCACGCTAAGAAGGATATAAATCCTGAAGAAAGATATATCGTACAGTTCCCGCAGGATTCGACTATCTGGTCGATAAACTCCGGCTACGGCGGAAACGTTCTTCTGGGCAAGAAGTGCTTTGCTTTAAGAATTGCCTCCTATCTCGGCCGCAACGAGGGCTGGATGGCTGAGCACATGCTGATACTCGGTCTTGAAAATCCCGAGGGCGAGGTAAAATATATCTGTGCTGCATTCCCGTCAGCTTGCGGTAAGACGAACCTGGCAATGCTTATCCCGCCCGAATACCTCAAGGAAAAGGGCTACAAGGTATGGACTGTCGGCGATGATATTGC
>DBQZ01000029.1:21824-22444 GCA_002305435.1 Clostridiales bacterium UBA1381 | reverse complement strand
GGTACTTCGGTAAAGACGAACTACAATGCGCTTGAGTCAACAAAGAAGAATACAATCTTCACAAACGTTGCAATAAACAATGACGATATGACAGTTTGGTGGGAAGGCCTTGACAAGAACCCGCCGGTAAATGCTACCGAGTGGACAGGCAAGAAGGTAAACGGTCCTGAGTATTCGGCTGAGGGCAAGAAGCTTGCTCATCCCAACTCAAGATTTACAGCTCCCGCTGTAAACTGCCCCTGCATCTCACCCGAATTTGAGAATCCTGCCGGCGTACCGGTAGAGGCTATCGTATTCGGCGGCAGAAGAGCTAAGTGCGCTCCGTTGGTATACCAGTCAAGAGACTGGCAGCACGGCGTATTTGTAGGCGCAACAATGGCTTCTGAGACGACTGCGGCTGCTGCTGGTGCAGTAGGCGTTGTAAGACGTGACCCGATGGCTATGAAGCCGTTTGCCGGCTACAACATGGCTGACTACTTTGGTCACTGGCTTGAAATGGGCAAGAAGCTCGGCGACAAGGCTCCGAAGATCTTCCACGTAAACTGGTTCAGACTCGATGACGAGGGCAACTTCATGTGGCCTGGATTTGGCGACAACATGAGAGTTCTTCTGTGGATACT
>DBQZ01000029.1:17677-21787 GCA_002305435.1 Clostridiales bacterium UBA1381 | reverse complement strand
GAGGCTCTGCTTACAGTAGATAAGGACGTATGGCTTGAGGACGTTGCTGATCAGGAGAAGTACTTTGCTCAGTTCGGCGACAGACTTCCTAAGGAAATCAAGGATGAGCTTGAGAAGCTCAAAGCTAACCTCAGCAAATAATCACTTTAAATCATATCCGCACTGTCGGGGAACCATTTCCCGGCGGTGCGGTTTTTTTGTCAAAATAACGCAATTTCATCAAATGTATTTATCATTATACACCTTTAGTTGTTTGGAAAATTATCAAATGAATAAAACGTATGTACTGCATAGAGATTATTCATTATTTTGTAGCGTATTGCAGATTTAGTAACACCATATTTAAAAGAATATTCAATTAGTGCTTGCCTAAATCTCCTATTTTGTGTTATAATATTCATATACGGAATTTACTTTTATGTGTGTGATTTTTTACAGTGCATAAATTATAATACAAAACAGGAGTTTTCATATTTTTTGCAAAAAATATATAGATTTTTTAGTAATAGTATTATAATTTACATAGTATTCTCAAGGAGAAATTTTGGATTTTATAGAGGCGATTTATCTCCCAGAGATAATACTGAAGGATGGGGAGGCACCAAGGCAAGAGCATTCGATTTTGGCTCAGTGGCAATAGAATTTAATGATTCAAACTGGAGAAAAGTCGATATACCGCATGATTTTGTATCAGAGGGTGAATATACTCAGAAAGTGTCGGATAGCTCTGATATGCAGAAGATACCTGAGATGGAGAGTATAGACAGCCGACATTTTGCAGGAGGCTCTCTCGAGGGCGGAATAGGCTGGT
Organism: Clostridiales bacterium UBA1381; assembly: GCA_002305435.1. Lineage (GTDB taxonomy): Bacteria > Bacillota > Clostridia > UBA1381 > UBA1381 > UBA1381. The sequence goes on along the minus strand of DBQZ01000029.1, from coordinate 20,976 downwards.
ACAGAAAAAAATTTGAAGTTCCGGAAGAATGCAAAAACAAACGAGTCTATATTTATTTTGACGGCATTTACAGAAATAGTACAGTATACCTTAATCAATATTATGTGGGGACGCATCCCGGAGGTTATGACAGCTTTTACTATGATATAACCGATTTTGTAAATGTTGGTGATTTAAATACATTGGCTGTTCGTGTTGACGCATCAGGGCGCGAGGGATGGTGGTATGAAGGCGGCGGAATTTACCGTCATGTATGGCTGGAATTCAGAGAAAATGTTTCTGTTGAGCCTTGGGGCGTATTCGCAGCGGCGAATGTGGATTTAGATAAGAAAATGGCTTATGTATCTATAACAACAGAATTATCAAACAAGCTGTTGAACAACGTCGAGGTTGTTGTTGAAACAGTAATCTGCGACATGAATGGAAATGAAGTATCCAATATACGGAATGGGATCAATATCGAAGCGTGGGGGAAACAGATCTGTACACAAAAAACCGAATTAGACAACGTCTGTCTGTGGGATCTTGAAAATCCTTATTTGTATCAATTGACAACAAATGTTTATTTGGACGGAAAGCTTACAGACAGCTGCTGCACTGATTTTGGAATAAGGGATATTCGGTTTAAGGCGGACAGCGGTTTTTATCTAAACGGCAAGAATATAAAAATTAAAGGTTTGTGCTGTCATCAGGATCATGCGGGATTAGGTATAGCTGCTGATGAGAGCATCCAGGAATACCGAATATTGCAGATGAAGAGTATGGGCGCAAATGCGTACCGCAGTGCGCATCATATGCCGACGCAGGAATTGCTTGATATATGTGACAGAACGGGGATGCTTGTGTTTGATGAAACTCGGAGGATGTCCAGTGCGCCGGAAGATTTAGAGGCGCTCCGCACAATGGTAAGACAGGGAAGAAATCATCCGTCAGTATTTTTGTGGGGAATAGGTAATGAGGAGGTTTATTCACAGGATAGACCTGAAGCAGTAAGAACAACCGTGACAATGAAAGCTGAAATCAATAAGCTTGACGGTACAAGACCTGTTACATCGGCTGTGCTCTGCTGGAACGGTAAGGAGCGTTTTGGCAATGCGTCTGCATATGTAAAGGTTACAAAACATCTTGACGTTATGGGGTTTAATTACTGCAAAGAGGCATGGGATGATTATCACGAACGCATGCCAGAACAGCCGATTATCATAACTGAGGCGTCCTCAAACAGCGGCACACGCGGTTGTTATAGTACGAACGATAATATCGGTCAGTATTATGTGCTTGATCCGTTTAATATGGATAAGGTGAAAAACAAGCGCAAAGCCGTTAAAAAGGATATTGGCGAAAGCGAATGGAAGTATTTTGCTGAAAGAGACTATCTTTCGGGAATATTTATTTGGACGGGATTTGACTATCGTGGCGAACCAACGCCGCTTTCATATCCGGCGGTATATTCACAGTTTGGTGTTTTTGATTACTGTGGTTTCCCTAAGGATAATTTCTATTACTATAAAAGTTGGTGGACTGATGAACCAATCCTGCATATTTTCCCGCATTGGAACCATCCGGGAATGGAAGGCAAAACGATACCTGTTTACTGCTACAGTAATCTTGATGAGGTTGAGATTTTCATAAACGGTAAAAGCTGCGGGAAAAAGAATATGCCGAAAAACTGGTATCTTTCATGGGAAAATGTTATATATGAACCAGGTGAGATAAAGGCAGTAGGCTTCATAAATGGTAAAAAGATCATTGAAAAGACGATCAGGACTACGGGTTCTCCGTACAGTATTTCGATGAAACCATACCGGGATAGAATTGAAAACGGCGATATAGCTATTGTTAATATAGATATTATTGACAGCAACGGAATATCTGTTCCGACTGCCGATAACGAGATTTGCTTTGAAGTTGATGGCGGGATATTTATTGGTACCGGCAATGGAAATCCGGGTGATCATTCAAGCGAAAAAATACCGGTAAGACGTGCTTTTAACGGACGATGTCAGCTGTTGGTAAGGGCAGATAAAGTCGGTGAAATAAAAATCATTGCAAGCTCAAATGGACTCGTATTGGCGGAATGTAAGGTTGAAGTACAGGAAGGGAAATAAAATATCTAAAAGGATTCTAACTATGATAATGTCAGCGGAGATTTTGATGAGTTCAATGCAGCCTTTGAAGCATAGTTAAAGATTGTTACCGCAGTCTGATAAGCATAGGTTATCTGGACGAGGATACTTATTACAGCACGGATGAAAATTACGCATGTTCCAATATAAAGATTTGCGGAACAGGCACTATTACGTTGAACAGCAGCATAGCTCCTATAAGCGGTAACGCTACAGATCTTGCGGCGGTGGATTTGGTTTGACGGTCGGAAGTGAAATGTTGGGCGGGGTTAGCAGAGTTTACATACGCAACTGTGTGCTTTCGAACACACGATACGGCATTGAACTTAAAGCGAACAAGGTTCGCAGCGGATATATCAATTGATTTTCATATGCAGGACAGCGGTGTTGACCGTATTCTTATTCATTCTGTGACATATAATAATGACGGCGATCCGGTGTGCGTGGATAAGCTGTATCCTATTATAAATCCTAAGGACGAAGCTTGGAGAAAAGCAGCGGTTTACTGTGGAATCTGACGGAACTATCCCTCATCTTTAGTGAACTCAAAAATGGCAGTATAATCTGAAATTTAATTTATGGGCTGAAAGCATAATTGTTTGCTTTCAGCCCTAACTGTAATGTAACAAGGCACTGATATATCAAGTACGCCCGCAGAAACAATCGCAGATTTTGAGTAAGAATAAAATTTTAACGAACGCACCGGAACATTATTGTATTTATCATTATGCACCTTTAGTTGTTTGGAAAAATCATCAAATGAATAAAACGTATGTGTCGCATAGAGATATTCATTATCTTTTCTATGTGAACACTCGACTTTTCCGTTGTGTCTTGGTGTTATGTACTAACACGAAGGGGAGTTTCTGTATAACTTTTTTGAGGAACAAAGGCACGAATTTTTTATAATAATAGTAGTATGTGGGGAGCGTGTGTAAACTCGAAGAGTTTTCCATGCTTTCCACATCTATCTGTAACACATCTATTGTAATCCTACAATTTGCTTAAAAAAATAACCGTTTATCCCTTTACAAAACAGGAAAAAGATTGTATAATATAACATATCAATAGATATATAAAACGTCCCGTTTTTTTCTGATATTTCTGCGCAGGGGCGCATATATTGCCGGGCGCAGCGGCGGAATGGAGATAGCTAATGTTTGATTTTTCCAG
>DBQZ01000029.1:8869-17637 GCA_002305435.1 Clostridiales bacterium UBA1381 | reverse complement strand
CCAAAGATGACGGGAAGATTAACGCTGAACCCGATAGCTCATCTTGACCTCATAGGTACGCTTCTCATGATACTTACCGGCTTTGGCTGGGCAAAACCTGTGCAGATAAATCCCCGCTATTATAAGGATTATAAAAAGGGGACGGCAATAACCGCTGCGGCAGGTCCGCTTGCGAACTTTGTGATGGCATTTGTAGGTATGATGATAGGCATGGGGCTCTATGTTCTGTTTGCAAAGCAGAATATGGTGAGGGCGGCGGTTATAACGTTACAGATAACGCAGCTTTTCGTGGTAAGGAACCTTTGCTTTATGATATTCAACATAATCCCGATACCTCCGCTTGACGGGTCTAAGGTTTTGGGGATGTTTCTGCCAAACCACATCTATTACAAGATGCTTGAGTACGAGCGGTATATAATGATAGTGCTTATGGTATTGTGTCTTACGGGATTTTTCTCGACGATTATCGGAACAGGCGTTAATATCGTTTACGGGTTTATTGCAAGAGCCGTTTTAAGCATTTTATCTGTGTTTGCATAAGGTACGGTAAAGATGGAAAAAATGCAGTATAAGCTGGAAATGTTTGAAGGGCCGCTTGATTTGCTTCTGCACCTGATAAAGAAGAATAAGGTGAGCATCTGGGATATACCGATAGCCCAGATAACCGACCAGTATATGCAGATAATAAGCGAGGCATCAGATTCGGATCTTGATGAAATGAGCGAATTTTTGGTGATGGCATCCCAGCTTTTGTATATCAAATCACGTATGCTTCTGCCGAAGAAAGAAGAGGAAGAAGAGGAGGATCCCCGGGAGGATTTGGCAAGGCGTTTGGAGGAATACCAGCAGTACAAGGAAGCCTCAAAGAGCCTCAGAAAAAACGAGTTTGCCTCACGGGATCTGGTGTTTAGAGAGGCGGAGAAGCTGAAGCTGCCGATACCGCCTTATAGCCGCCGGCATGAAACAGCGGAGCTTTTGGAGGCTTTTGCAATGATACTCGATCGCAGACAGCGGAGCAAAAGGCCGGAGAAGCGGGCATTTTCCGGCATAGTCGGCAGGGAGAAGGTATCGGTTGAGGATATGGCAAAAAAGGTTAGACACCGTCTGGAGAGAAAGGGGCGGGTTTCGTTTTCAAGCCTGTTTAAGCCGGAGGATTCAAGACCTGAGATGATAGCGACGTTTCTTGCACTTTTGGAAATGATAAAGCTTGCCAAGATAAAGGCGGAATACAATGAGGACAATCATGATTTCATTATAATACAGTCGGAAGGATAAGTATGGATGAGATAAAATATGCAGCCGAAGCTCTGCTGTTTGCTGCCGGTGAAGCTGTCACAACGGCGAAGCTTGCAGCTGCTTTGGGCGTAAGTGAGGAAGAGGCCGCAGAGGCGGTTTCATCTCTCATGGAGGAGTACGACAGCTGCAAAAGAGGCGTAAGCATAATAGAGATAGACGGCGGATACCAGCTGTGTTCGAGGAAGGATTACTATAAGTACATCCGTGAGCTTATGGGCGAACAGCGCAATCAGGCGCTGTCAAATGCGGCAATGGAAACCCTGGCGATAATCGCCTACAAACAGCCGATAACACGGGCGAGGATAGAATACATACGTGGAGTAAACTCGGACGGCTGCGTGAACCGATTGTACGAACGCGGTCTCATAGAGGAGGCAGGCAGGCTTGATGCGCCGGGAAGGCCGATACTCTACGTCACAACACGTCAATTCCTGCGCTGTTTCGGGCTGAAAAGCCCAGATGAACTGCCGCCTCTTCCGCAAGATGCAGCAGCGGAGGACAAGCCGGAGGATAAGGCAGACGGAGAAGGATGAATATGGGTTTTATCATATGCGCAGCTGTTGCGGCGGTGATAGCGGTGATCCTGCTCTTGCCGGTCGATTCTGCAGCGGAGCTGTGGTATATCGAAAACGAGGGCGGCGGGGAGTTTTTCATAAAGATCGCCGGAATACGGCTTAAACTGCCCCGGAAAAAGAAAGAAGAAAAAAAGGAAGAAGCTCCGGCTGAGGATGAGCCCGAAGAGGAGAGCGGGAGCTTACTGCCGGGATTGGGTGAAATAAAGAATTTATGGGAAGGCTTGAGAACGCCTGCAGGAAAGCTGTGGCGCTTCCTTCTGCGCCGAGGTGTGCGGATAAAAAATATAGAGCTTGAGATTGATTACGGCCTTGACGATCCGATGGATACGGGTATGCTTAACGGATTTTTGAATGGGGCTGTATATTCGGGCTTGTCTGCCGTATGCCGCCATATGACAGTATCCGCATGGAATATACGCATAACGCCGGATTTTGACAATAAAAAAGTGAATATACGGTTTTTATGTATATTGAGGACGAGGATAGTGCATATTATTAACATAGGCGCAAGGATTTTAATAATAGCAGTAAAATACACTAAACTTTCAAAGAGAAAGGATGAGGAGAATGGATAATTCACTTACAGCCCTTATAGAATCACTTATGGGGAATATAAAAACGGTAATGGACGTGAAAACAGTCGTTGGCGAGCCGATAAAGATGCCGCAGGATACGCTTATAATCCCAATATCAAGGCTGAGCTTTGGGATAGGCGCAGGCGGTTCGGAGTTTGGGACGAAGGATAAAGATACCCCCTCGTCGCCGATGTTCGGCGGAGGCGGTGGCGGCGGTGCAAAGGTAGTGCCGATGGCGTTTTTGGTGATAAATAACGGCAACGTAAGGCTGCTGCCCTTGGCAACAGACAAGCAGTCACCGCTTGATAAGCTGGTTGACATGGCGCCGGAGCTTATTGACAAGCTGAATAAGGCGATAATGGGACGTGCTGAAAAAAAGACGGAGGATGATAATGAGCTTTAATGCAAAGGATAAATTGCTGTCGCGGGTACAGAAACCGACAAGGTATACCGGCGGCGAGCTTAATTCGGTGATAAAGGATCCGGCAGAGGTCAAGGTGAGGTTTGGCTTCTGTTTCCCGGATACATATGAGATAGCGATGTCGCATCTGGGTATAAAAATACTGTATTCCGTTCTTAACGAAAGGGAGGACACATGGTGCGAGAGAGTATTCGCACCTTGGGTCGATATGGAGCGGGAGATGCGTCTTGCCGGTATCGGCCTTTTTGCATTGGAATCACAGCAGGAGGTCAAGCATTTTGATATGCTCGGCTTTACGCTGCAGTATGAGCTTAGTTATTCAAACATTATAAATATGCTGAATCTTGCCGGTGTGCCGCTAAAAAGCGAAGATAGAAAGGCAGGGGATCCGTTCGTCTGTGCCGGCGGCCCCTGCGCCTACAATGCTGAGCCGATAGCGCCGGTTGTGGATTTCTTCATGCTTGGCGAGGGCGAGGAGCTCATAGGCGAGGTCGTTGATGCTTACGTGGAATGGAAAGACAGCGGCAGCCAGAGCAGGCAGGAATATCTGGAGAAAATAGCAGATATAGAGGGCGTATACGTGCCGTCATTCTACGATGTGGAATATTACGAGGACGGACGGGTAAAGGAGATAAGAACGAATAATCCGGCAGCAGGGAAGCGTGTCAGAAAACGCATAATGAAGGATTTCGACAGTACGTACGCCCCTGAGAAGATAATCGTTCCCTTTGGCGAAACTGTCCATGACCGTGTGATGCTTGAGGTGTTCCGAGGCTGCATCCGTGGCTGCCGTTTCTGCCAGGCGGGGTATATCTACCGTCCGGTGAGAGAAAGAAAGCCGGAAACTCTTGTAAAACTTGCCGATAAACTGCTTTCCTCAAGCGGCTATGATGAAATATCGCTCTGTTCTTTAAGTACGAGCGATTATACGGGGCTTGCAGAGCTTACCGAGGGGCTTCTGGCTATAACCGAGGAGAAGAAAATCGGCTTATCGCTGCCGTCATTGAGGATAGATAATTTTTCGCTCGAGCTTATGGACAGGGTGCAGAAGGTGAGGAAATCGGGTATAACCTTTGCTCCGGAAGCCGGAACACAGAGGCTCAGAGACGTTATCAACAAGAATATAACAGAGGAGGATATATTATCATCCACGGAGCTTTTGTTCCGGGGCGGCTGGACGAACGTTAAGCTGTATTTCATGATAGGGCTGCCGACGGAAACGATGGATGATGTGCGGGGCATAGCCGCCCTGGCGCAGAAAATAGTCGGCGTATATTACGGCATACCAAAGGAGGAGCGGGCGCGGAATATAAACATTACGGTCAGCACTTCAAGCTTTGTGCCGAAACCGTTTACGGCATTTCAGTGGGCGCCTCAGGACAGCCGCAAAACCCTTGTGGAAAAGCAGCATGAGGTAAAAACCCATATCCGTGACCGCAAGATACGGTATATATACCATGATAACCATACAAGCTATCTCGAGGGCGTATTTGCAAGAGGAGACAGACGGCTCTGCGACGTTATTATCCGTGCGGTGGAAAAGGGCTGCAAATTCGACAGCTGGGATGAACAGTTCCTGTTTGATAAATGGATGGAAGCGTTCGAGGAATGTGGCATAGACCCGGATTTTTATGCGGCAAGAGAGCGGAGCTATGACGAGGTTCTGCCGTGGGATCACATAGATGTAGGGGTGACAAAAGAGTTTTTGATACGTGAGAATGAAAAGGCAAAGGCCGGGGTTACAACGAAAAACTGTCGTGAGCAGTGCGCCGGCTGCGGAGCCAATTCATTTGGTGCGGGGGTTTGCTATGAGTAATTATGTTCTGAAATATTCCCGTGATGAACGGGTAAAATACATCTCCCACCTTGATTTTGTGAGGATGTTCCACCGTGCTGTAAGACGGTCGGGGCTTGAGATGACGTTTTCATGCGGTTTTAATCCGCATCCGGTGATGACTGTAGCCTGTCCGCTTCCGGTGGGAATGACGGCTGATGGTGAGCTTTTGAGCATAGGTATCGAGGGCGGAATATCCCCGGAGGAGGTAAAGGACAGGCTGAACAGAGTTTTGCCGCCGGGATTTTCGATAAAGGCTGCCGAGTGCATTGGGGAGCGCCGGCCCGACTTTGCGTCGATAGACAGGGCAAGGTATATCATAGAGCTTGAAGCAGAGGGTGAGTTTGATGCGGAAGCGTTCCTCGCAAAAAAGGAGCTTACAGTCCCGAAGAAAACGAAAAGCGGCGTAAAGGATACGGATATAAGGCCTATGATAAAAGAACTTTCCGTTATACAAAAAGAGCCGGGATACTTAAAACTTGAGGCCGAGCTTGCGGCGGGGAATAATGCAAACCTGAAAGCGGAAACTCTGGTGGCGGCTATGGAGAAGTACAGCGAGGGTTTTACGGTATCGTTTTTTACAGCGCACAGAAGCTGCCTCTTATCAAAAGGGAGCGGCAAGCGCTGACAGACGCCCGAAATAAACGGGTAGGGAGGTATGGAGGGATACTTTTGAAAATTGCAGTTTGCGATGATGACCGGCATGATTTGCAGTCGGAGACCGATATGGTGAGGGATGTCTGTGAGGAATTGGGAGTGGAATTCACAATTGATACTTTCAGCTCGGCAGAAGGGCTTTTATCATCAGAGCTGTCATACGACATGATTTTCCTTGATGTGGAAATGGGCGGCATGAACGGGCTGCAGGCGGCGGAGCTGATACACAGAAGAAACAGTGAAAGCCTTATCTTTATGGCGACCGATTATAACAATTACATAGACGAGGCTTTTAATAAGCACGTGTTCAGGTTTTGGTCAAAACCGATTAAAAGGAAAAAGGTCGTATACGGGATAGAATCGGCGATAAAGGAGCTGAGCCAGCGCAAGCGTTTTTTGACCGTTACAGTCAACAAGAAGCGTACGCATATTTTAGTGGACAATATCATATATGCGTACACGGAAAATAGGATGAGCCATATAGTCACTGCAGCAGGTACAATAGAAACGAGGGAACCCTTTAAGGGGATAAAGGAAGCTCTGGAAAACAAGGAATTCTGCGAAGTCCACGCAAGCTACTGCGTGAATATGAGATACGTCGTTGACGTTACTCAGGATTGCGTTGTATGTGCATACGGGGACAAAAAATATTATGTCGAAAGCTCCCGCAGGAAGGTGCAGAAATTCAAGGAGAAATTTACCGAATGGGTAGGTGGCACGATATGAGATGCGATGCAGGACTGCTCATGGGTATACTGTTCGAGTACATTATAATGGTGTATTACGCCACGACAATGTTCTCACCCCGAAGAAGCTTTATACACAGTACAGCCATATCCTTTGCCGGCTACGCAGTAATATTGCTGGCTACAATGGTAGGTCAGCCGATATTGTCGGTAACAGCGTTTTTTATCGTGAATTTTCTGCTGTTCTACTTTTGCTATGATACGGGAGTGAAAACGGCGGCAATAAACAGCCTGCTTTTGGATATGCTGTCCATAATGGGGGAATACGTCCTCATTTCGGTTTTTATCAACAATTACAGCGTAACGTCTCCGAACGATATGCTGCCCAACCAATCAATGGCGCTTACGATTTTAGGGAAAATGATCTATTTCACGGAGATTTTGGCTATGAAACAGATTGTTAAACGAGTTGTAAAGAGATCGGAAAAGAGCGGTGAGGATTCCGTATTGATAATGGGGATAATCCCCGTAGCTACGATTGTCTGTCTGACGCTGATGTTGTACGGGAAAATGGGGTATATACAATCGGTGGTTATCTGTGCAATGCTTCTGCTGATAAATATAGTAGCGTTTGTGGTTAATGAATATATGCGGGCAAGAAACAGGGAGCTTGAATTAAGCAGGGAAGAGAGTGCAAAAAATAAATTGGCCCTGCAGGAGGCGCAGCTAATATCGGAACAGGAAGAAGCCATGCGTATTATGTACCATGACTTTAACAAACAGATGCGTGTATTGGCTGAGTTGTCGAGCGTAGATAAGGAAAAGGCGCTTGAGTATTTAAACAACCTGTATGCAGAGCAGAAAAAGCTGTCATACGTTAAGTACACGAACAACACTATCCTAAACATAATCCTTTCGCAGAAAACGAAAGAGTGCAGCGATGACATACATATACAGATACAGTCGCTGTATGAGGATTTCGCCTTTTTATCGGAGGCGGACACGGTGGCGATATTTGCAAACCTCTTGGATAATGCGATAGAATCCTGCCGCCGTTCGGAGGAGCCGTACATATATGTGACGATTTTCAGAGTCAACGGCAGTTTTCCGGCGGTAAAGATAGAAAATAGCGCTGATACCCAGCCTCAGGCAGTCGGTGGTAAGCTCAAAACGAGCAAGGCGAATAAAAAGATGCACGGCATAGGCATGAAGAGCGTTTATCGGTCATTGGAAAAGTATGACGGCATGCTCAGCTGGTCGTATGATAAACAGAGACGGTTGTTCCATGTCACCGTGGTGTTTAACGCCCGATGCGGACGGGAGGCGGTGGGCAGCTATGTTTCATAGGATTTCGGAAAAGCTCGTTCGTTACGCCGTGTCTCAGGGGATGTGCGAAGAGGAAAAAAGCGAAGAATACGTATACGGGCTGGAGCTTATATGGGCAATGCTTGCAAATACGGCAGCCGCAGCCGTGATAGGCATACTTATGGGTATGGCTGCGGAAACGTTCTTTTTCTGGTTTGTGTATGTAGTTTTGAAAAAATACACCGGCGGCTTTCATTTTGAGTCATCGTTTGCCTGCTGGCTTTCGACCTGCATTATGACTCCGCTGGCGCTTTTGTTTATGAAATACTGCCCGTATAACGAAATATGGTATACGGTATCTGCGGTAATATCGGCGGCGGTTTTGTTGGCGCTGTCGCCGGTAGAGGCGGTACATAAGCCGCTTGGCAAAAGAGAGAGGCAGGTGTTCGGACGGATTGCGAGGATACTCGTCTGCGCCGCTGTGGCAGTTTACATAGTCTGCCTTATATGCGGGGCGGATTATGCGCAAAAGCTGCTGACAGCTGCTCTGGCTGCCGAAGCGGTTTTCGTTGCAGCCGGGAAAATCAAAGAAAAATATGCGGCAAAATAAACGCCGGTGTACTGCTGTATGCAATATACCGGCGTTATTTTTATCTTGTGCGCATAAGATCAGATAACTTTTCCTTCAAACTCCGCATAGCGGCGGACCGTACCCATCACATTGTCAAACTGCTCGGGAGTGAGCGACTGCGCCCCATCGCAGAGGGCGTTTTTCGGATCGTTGTGAACCTCAATCATAAGCCCGTCCGCTCCGGCGGCAATAGCCGCTTTAGACATCGGTTCCACCATCCACGGCAAGCCCGTTGCATGGCTGGGATCGACGATTACCGGCAGATGTGATATGGATTTTAATGCCGGTATAGCCGAAAGGTCGAGGGTATTGCGGCAGAACGTTTCATATGTGCGGATGCCTCGTTCACAGAATATCACGTTTTCATTGCCTTCAGACATGATGTATTCTGCGCTCATAACCCATTCCTCTATCGTATTTGCCAAGCCCCGCTTTAAAAGTATCGGCTTATTGCAGCGGCCAAGCTCTTTGAGAAGCTCGAAGTTTTGCATATTCCTTGCACCGACTTGGATAATATCCACATCATTGAACATATCGAGATGATTTGGATTCATTATCTCTGTGACAATCGGCAGTCCGGTAGCTTGTTTTGCTTTTAAAAGCAGCTTAAGCCCCTCGTTATGCAGCCCCTGGAAAGCGTAGGGGGATGTGCGGGGTTTAAAAGCGCCGCCCCGCAGGAATTTAGCCCCGCTCCGTTTAACATCCTCTGCGACTTCTATTATCTGTTCCTCAGTTTCCACCGAACAGGGGCCGGCGATAACGCTGAAAAATCCCTCGCCTATTTTGGC
>DBQZ01000029.1:0-8798 GCA_002305435.1 Clostridiales bacterium UBA1381 | reverse complement strand
AATGGCGGACTGGTCGCCCTTGCTGTAATGGTGCTGGTAGCCCATGTTTTCCAGCTTTTTAAGAAGCTGATCCACCTGTGGTTTTGTTGCGGTGTTTTTAAGAATAATGATCATCGTTTTGTCTCCTTTTCTACTATGCTACTGTACTACAAGAATATAGATTCACAAAGAATAAAAAAACGGCAGCTGCACTTTCCGCAGTTGCCGTTTATGGTTCTAATGGTAAGAAACCTTTACTTAACGTTCAGCTTCGGACAGCACAAAAAACTCGAGCGGCAATAGCGGCTAAAGTAGTAATATTCTGCTGTATAAAGCGTACCGTTAAGCATGGTCTTTTCTCCTTCATGATCTATTGTGTGTATTGTATCACATAAAATTCTGATTGTCAAGCGGAAATTTTGAAAATCCGCAATTTTAATATTGACTTTTCCCCCCGTATATGGTATAATATTTCTCGTGAATTGCTCAAGTGGCGGAATAGGCAGACGCCCGGGACTTAAAATCCCGTGGGACTTAACTCCCGTGCCGGTTCGACCCCGGCCTTGAGCACCAACAAAACCGCAGCGGTTATGTGCTGCGGTTTTTTCTTGCAGAAAAAAGGTGTCATGTGTAATTTGCTTTGTACACGTGACACCTTTTGTGGTTATGCTTTTATAACGTATCCGCTTTTGCGGGGCTTGGGAGCGGGAAGTTCTCCGGCAGCATATCCGAGGATGCAGTTGCCGATGCCCTCGAAATTTTCGGGAACGCCCCACTTTTTCATCAAAGCTTGCCCTTCGGGAAGACGGAATACCTCTTTCGCACGGTGAATCCAGCAGGAGGCAAGACCTACGGCGTGGGCGGCGTTTAAGAGGTTGCCCATAACGAGGGAGCCGTCATACAGATAAGTACCCCTTGTTGTATCGGCAAATACAACTATAACTGTCGGAGCACCGTAAAACGGGTCGTTATCAGTACCCATGACGGAGGCGTTAAGGCGGGAAAGCTCTGCAACTTCGTCCTTGTCCTGCACAACAACCATGAGCGGCGACATAAGCCCCATTCCGGTGGGGGCGTATTCTCCGGCTTCCAATACGGCGTCAAGTTCTTCCGGGCGTATCTGTTCCGGCTTGTAGGAACGCACGCTTCTTCTTTCTTTGAGGCAATCCAAAACGATTTTGCTCTTATCGTCCATGATATATTTTCCTTTCGCTGATTTATTTATTTTTCAGGGCTTCCTCCCATTGTGCGGGACGGAAGCCGAACAGTACAAAATCATCACCGACAATAATCGGGCGGCGAACCATCATACCGTCGGAGGCGAGCAGGTCAAGCTGTTCATCCTCGCTCATATCTGCAAGCTTGTCTTTAAGATGCAGCTGCTTGTAGAGCATACCGCTCGTATTGAAAAACCGCTTAAGCGGCAGAGGGCTTATTTTATGCCAGTGTTCAAGCTCCTCGCGCGTAGGGTTTTCGGCACGGATGTCCCGGCTCGTATATTCTATATTGTTATCCTTAAGCCACTGGATAGCTCTTTTACAGGTGACGCAATTTGGGTATTGTATACATAATACCTTCATGATAAATCCCATACCTTTCTTCCCACATACATTTAATATAATCTTCTCACTCTAATCGTGGGTTCCTATAATCTAAATTTTTCCATTTCTATATCCTATTATAAGCGTACAGGGCAAAAAAATCAAGCCTAATAACGCCGAAGTAACAAACGATTTAATGGAAATAATTGTGCACAATTCTTTATAAATCCCACGATTGGTGATTGCTGTCGGGAAGAAAATGGGTTTACATAACTGTATTTTTCAATACGCCTATCCCCTCGATACTACATTCGACTGTATCTCCGGGTTTTAAGAAGCGCGGGGGATCAAAGCCCATGCCAACGCCTGAGGGGGTTCCCATTGAAATAATCGTCCCGGCCTCTAAAGTCATGCCGGCGGAAAGCTCCGAAATAACGTGGGCTATCCCGAATATTAAAAAGGAAGTGCGGCTTGACTGGCGAAGCTCGCCGTTTATGCGGCTCTCTATCGCAAGATCCGGCGGAAAGGCTATTTCGTCGGCGGTTACGATACATGGTCCCATAGGGGTGAAGGTGTCAAGGCTTTTCCCGAAATACCACTGCTTATGACGTGTCTGGATATTGCGAGCGCTTACGTCGTTTATTATGGTATAGCCGAAGATGTAATCTTCTGCATCCTGAGGGCTGACGTTTTTAGCGTCACGGCCGATTATCACTGCTAATTCCGCCTCATAGTCGAGGCTGTCGGTAATATCGCTGTGCGAGAGGATAACGCCGTCCGGTGCGGTTGCTTCATTTGTGCGCTTGGAAAAGTATATCGGAGCCGGCCGTTCGCCGCCGAAAGCTTCATTTTCAAAGCGGGCGGCTTCTTCAGCATGAGCCATGTAATTGATGCCGAGACATATAATATCCTGCTTAGGCCGTGGTATGGGTGCGCATACGGTAACTGTATCAAGGGGGAGGTACTCGCCATGGCCTGAGGAGAGAGCAGCACGTATGCGGCAAAGAGCGTCGTCGCCTGCCTCAATCAGGGCGTTCATGTCGCTGATTTGCGGCAGGAGGCGGTTTATCGGGAATACTTTCGTTCCGTCCAGTACGGCGACCTGTTTTTTATCGTCATCCTTATTGGTGAATGTTATAAGTTTCATTTTCCTACCTCCGTTTTTCTTAGCCTGATTTTATTATATTATAAATCGGGGATTTTTTCAATTTGTTTTCACGGTGTAATTTGTAAAAAACGGCTGCGGTTTTATGCGGGTATAAAAAGAGCTGCTCCCCAAAGGAAGCAGCTTTGTATCATCTTATAATGCAGCCTTGGCAGCCTCTGTCAGCTTTGTAAAAGCAGCGGGATCTGCGATAGCGATCTCGGAGAGAGCCTTTCTGTTGAGCTTAATGCCGGCCTTTGTAAGACCGTTCATGAATGTTGAATAGTTCATTCCGTTCATCTTAGCGGCTGCGCTTATTCTTGTTATCCACAGACGTCTGAAGTCACGCTTTCTGCGTTTTCTGCCGATGTAGGCGTTCTGCATGGAACGCATTACAGCCTGATTAGCTGTTTTATACAGCTTGCTTTCGCCACCGCGGAAGCCCTTAGCCAGCTTTAAAACCTTGTTGTGCTTTTTTCTTGTATTTAAAGCGCCTTTAACTCTTGCCATAATTCAATTTCCTCACTTTCACAATCGTTTTTTCCGGGTTTATGGAATTATTTGTAAGGTATCAGTTTCTTGATAACAACAGCGTTTGCCTTTGAGCAGTACGCCTGCTTTCTCAAGTGTCTTTTTCTCTTAGTGGTCTTTTTGTTGAGGATATGTCTTCTGAAAGACTTATTCATCTTTACCTTACCGTTTTTTGTAAGGTTGAATCTCTTAGCAGCGCCTCTGTGTGTTTTTATTTTAGGCATAATGTCCACTCCTTTTTCTAAATTACTTCTTATCCGTATTCTGTACTGCGGGCGCAAGATACATTATCATATTTCTGCCCTCAAGCTTAGGCTTTCTCTCTACAGTGCCGAAATCCTTTGTCATTTCAGCAAACCGCTCAAGCAGCTTTTGCCCCAGCTCAGAATGACTTACCTCACGCCCACGGAACCGTACCATTACCTTGACCTTGTCGCCGGCTTTTAAAAAGCGCATTGCGTGCTTGCACTTGGTGTTAAAATCGTTGGTGTCTATAGACGGTGAAAGCTGCACTTCCTTGACGCTTATGGTCTTTTGGTTTTTGCGGTTTTCCTTCTCACGTTTTGCAAGCTCAAATTTGTACTTGCCGTAATCCATGATCTTGCATACAGGCGGTTTTGCCTGAGGCGCAATCTTGACCAGATCCATTCCTTTCTCGGCAGCCATGCTAAGCGCCGTTTTAGCGTCCATTACGCCGAGCTGACCGCCCGCACTGTCCACCACACGGATCTCCCGGTCACGGATCTGTTCGTTGATTTGTAATTCATTCCTGGCTATGGTAATTCCCTCCTACGCTCCCCCAAGGGGTTATTTTGTGCATAAAAAAACGGATGACACAAAGTCAGCCGCATACGATACTTCTCCGCCGTCAGGAGGGGCGGATTGTTCATATTTACCGTATTGTCTTTCAAATACGGTGAGAGCGACATAACTCTGCTTGTTTTCGTTCTTATCTATGATACCACAATTATATTATGGTGTCAAGCGTTTTTTTGAAAAAATTTCGGAGAATGAAAAGTTTGCGTTATTTTTGGGAAAAATATATAAAAATCTAAAAATTTACTATTGTAATATTGCCGGATATGTGATATTATTATATAAGTAAAACATAAAAAGGGGGAACTATAATGGCAATTCACGTTATCAATGAGGCAAAACGCTGTCTAAACTGCAAAAAACCGATGTGCCGGGAGGGCTGCCCGATACATACGCCTATTCCGGACATGATACACACCTTTTTGGAGGGCGACATAAACGCTGCGGGGAAGATGGTGTTTGAGAACAATCCTCTGTCGGTGATATGCTCGCTTATCTGCAATCACGAAAACCAGTGCGAGGGTCACTGCGTTCTTAACCGCAAGGGTTCGCCGGTGCATATAAGCAGTATAGAAAATTACATTTCGGAGAATTATTTTGATAAGCTCCGGTTCCCCGAAATCAAGAAAAACGGTATGCGTGTGGGCATTATCGGCTCAGGCCCTGCGGGGATAACGATAGCTATTATACTTGCCCAGAGAGGCTATGACGTTACGATATTTGAGGCAAAGGAAAAGATAGGCGGCGTTTTGCGCTACGGTATACCGGAGTTCCGCCTGCCGAAATCCATCCTTGATAAGTATAAGGAAAAACTCCTTGCATTGGGAATAAAGATACGTCCGAACACCTCAATCGGAACAGGCATAGGAGTGGACGATATGTTCCGTGACGGTTACAGCGCCCTGTTTATCGGTACCGGCGTATGGCGGCCGAACACGCTGAAAATAAAGGGCGAATCCCTGGGTAACGTTCATTATGCGATAAACTATCTCACAAATCCCGATGTTTACAACCTCGGCAAGACGCTAAACATTATCGGCGCAGGAAACTCCGCTATGGACGTTGCAAGAACAGCGCTCAGAAAAGGCTGCGAGCAGGTTACGGTATTCTCCCGCAACGACCATCTTGCCGCAAGTCCCCGTGAGGTTGACTATGCAAAGATAGACGGCGTTGAGTTTGTCGTTCACGTAGAGCCGGTTGAAATAGTTGACGAGGGCGTTATCTTCGTGGATCTCGAATGTGACGGCAGGGGGCATCTGTATCCGATTAAGGGTACGGAGAGGCTCTTCCCGGCAGATTCGACGATAATAGCTATAAGCCAAGGCCCTCGTGACAGGATTATATCCACAACTACGGGTCTTGAGGTCAACGACCGTGGGCTTTTGGTTACGAACACCTTCGGAGAGACGACCCGTGACGGAATATTTGCCTCCGGCGATGTTGTTCGTGGAGCAAAGACCGTGGTAGAGGCTGTGGCTTATTCAAAGCAGGTTGCAGACGCTATGGACGAGTATATGCAGTCGCTCAAGAATAAGGAAGAGAAGTAAAAAATTCCGTGATTTTTTAAAAAATCATCTTGACAACAGCAAAAAAACGTGATATAACACTATCAAAGGCTGTGAAAAAGACAGTAGCTGCCGAGGACGCTGTATCAGAGAGAGAGCATCGTGGCTGGAAGTGCTCTTTACAGTATCGGGAGTGAATACCACTTTGGAGCCGCCGGCTGAAAGGGCAACCGATTAAGCTGTGCCGTACCTCATGCGTTAAATGAGCAACGAAGCAAAAAATCGGGGTGGAACCGCGCGGTCACTCACAAGAAAGCTCTGCGCCCCCGGAGGAAATTGGTGTGTTTTCTCCGGGGGCGCATTTTATTTTGACTTACCGGCGGAGGAGAATACATCATCTGTACTGGGAATAATATATTATAGTTTCAGAAAAGAGGTTATTTAAAATGGAAATGAACGAACTGCAAACATTGAGACATTCAGCCTCCCATGTGATGGCTCAGGCTGTAAAGAGGCTCTTTCCGGATGTTAAGCTGGCAATAGGCCCTGCGATTGACAACGGGTTTTACTATGATTTTGATACGGAACACCCGTTTACAAGAGAGGATCTTGACGCTATCGAAAAGGAAATGAAGAAGATAGCGAAGGAAAATCTCAAGATAGAGCATTTCGAGCTGCCAAGAGCAGAGGCTTTGGAGCTTATGAAGGACGAGCCGTACAAAACAGAGCTTATAAATGAGCTGCCCGAGGGGGAGACTATATCCTTCTACAAGCAGGGTGAGTTTGTGGATCTTTGCGCCGGCCCTCATGTGAATTACACAGGCAAAATAAAGGCGTATAAGCTTTTGAGCGCAACAGGGGCATATTGGAGAGGCAGCGAGAAAAACAAGATGCTGCAAAGAATCTACGGCACGGCGTTTCCAAACAAAACAGAGCTTGAGGAGCATTTGGCAGCGCTTGAGGAAGCGAAAAAGCGTGACCACAACAAACTCGGCCGTGAGCTGGAGCTGTTTACAACGTCGGAGCTTATCGGTCAGGGTCTGCCGATACTCCTGCCAAAGGGTGCACGTATAATACAGACGCTGCAGCGTTTCGTTGAGGACGAGGAGCAAAAGCGTGGCTGGCAGCTGACAAAAACCCCGCTCATGGCAAAGAGCGACCTTTACAAGCTCTCCGGCCATTGGGATCATTACAAAGAGGGGATGTTCGTTCTCGGCGATGAGGAGAAGGACAAAGAAGTATTTGCACTCCGCCCGATGACCTGTCCTTTCCAGTATCAGGCATACTTAAACCGCGGGCGTTCATACCGTGACCTTCCGATGCGCCTTAACGAAACGTCAACGCTTTTCAGAAACGAAGCATCCGGAGAGATGCACGGCCTTATCCGTGTGCGTCAGTTTACAATATCCGAGGGACATCTTATGTGTACGCCGGAGCAGCTTGAGGACGAGTTCCGTGGCTGTCTGGAGCTTGCGATATATATGCTTAAGACGCTTGGGCTCTACGAGGACGTATCCTACCGTTTCTCGCAGTGGGATCCTGACGACAGGGAGAAATATATCGGTACTGAGGAGCAGTGGAACGAGGCTCAGGATACAATGAAGAGGATACTCGACCACCTGAATATACCGTACGTAATAGGTATCGGTGAAGCCGCTTTCTACGGACCGAAGCTTGACATCCAGATAAAGAACGTTCACGGCAAGGAGGATACACTGATAACGCTGCAGGTAGACCAGATGCTGGCGGAGAAATTCGGCATGGAATATGTCGATAAGGACGGCACGAAGAAGAACCCGTATATAATCCACCGCACGTCCATAGGCTGCTACGAAAGAACGCTGGCGCTGCTTATTGAAAAGTACGCCGGTGCGTTTCCGACATGGCTTGCGCCGGTACAGGTAAAGCTTTTGCCGATAGCCGACAGGCACGCTGATTACATGGCAGAAATTAAGCGCAAGCTGGCTGACAAAGGTATCCTGCGCACGGAGCTCGACGACAGAAGCGAAAAGATCGGATATAAGATACGTGAGGCGCAGCTTGAAAAGGTGCCGTATATGCTTATTGCCGGAGACAAGGATATTGAAGCCGGAGTTGTATCGGTTCGTTCGAGAAAGGACGGCGATATAGGCTCGATGACGATAGATGAGTTTATAGAAAAGATAACAGAGGAAATAGAAACAAAAGCAAGATAATTCACAAACCCCCCTCCCTGCGCATATTATACGGTATTCCGAAGCGGGGAGGTGGCTGCAAATGCGTATGGGACTGTGCTGCACAAGCAGGAGGATAATTGTTTCACCGAGGATAGCTGCACTTTTGTGTGCGGCAGCTTTTGTGTTTGTGTTCTGCCGCCTGCAGCCTCAGCTTGAGATGCGGGCGGCCGAGTTTGCCCAGATGGCGGCAAACCGTGCTGTAAACAGCGCAGTTTCCAAAGTGTTTGCGGGCGTGGATTATTATGAGCTTTCATCCGTCAGGGAAAACTCCGATGGGGAGATAACCGCCGTTACGATGAATACGGGGCGGATGAATCAGCTGCGTGCCGAGGTGGCGTCGGCAGTGCTTGCAGATACCGAAAATTTCAAGGACGGCTGTATTCGCATACCATTGGGAGCGGTGCTGGGAGTGGATTTACTCGCAGCAGTAGGGCCGAGGATAACAGTAAAGACCGTATCTTTAGGGCAGGTAAACGTTGATTTTTACGATGAATTTGAAGATGCGGGCATAAATCAGGTAAAGCATAAAATATACCTTACAGCTTCCGTCACCATTTCTGTTATAGGTGCGGCGGCAAGCGAGGGTGAGACGGTCACTGCCGAAATACCGGTAGCCGAAACGCTGATAGTGGGGAAGGTGCCGAGTTATTATGCACAGGGCGCAGGTATGAATGTTGTTTCAAACAATGCGCCGGACGGACAGCAGAATGGAGATGTTAATGGAAGAACGAATTGACGAGCTTGTACGGCTTTTGAATTATCACAGCCGCAAGTACTACGTAGAAGATGCTCCGGAAATTTCCGATATGGAGTATGATAAGCTGCTGAGGGAGCTGGAGACGTTGGAGGAGGGGCATCCGGAGCTTAAAAGGGCGGATTCGCCTACCCAGCGTGTCGGCGGAGAACCGGCGGCGGAATTTGAGCAGGTGGAACATTCGGTGCGGATGGAAAGCTTGCAGGATGCGTTTGACAAGGGCGAGATACTCGAATTTGACAGGCGTGTGCGGGCTGTGGTGGAAAATCCGAGGTATGTGGTGGAACAGAAAATAGATGGGCTTTCGGTATC
>DBQZ01000018.1:25049-25281 GCA_002305435.1 Clostridiales bacterium UBA1381 | reverse complement strand
CCCTCCTCCAAAAACCACTTGTAGGAGTTTTTTTGTACCTCGATAAGGTTTGGCATTTCCAGAGCCTCTTTAATTTTGGAATAGCTCAAACGCACATTTTTGCCTGCTTGTACCTCGTGCACCATTCTAAAAAATCACCTCGTTATTTTCGCTGGGACGGCAGAGGGGAGAGGAAATTTCGCCCGCCCCCTTGATTTTTGTATAAATGTATGGTATGATACATACAATGATA
>DBQZ01000018.1:16923-24913 GCA_002305435.1 Clostridiales bacterium UBA1381 | reverse complement strand
CCTTTTGCGGAAGAATAAGAACGTCCGAACAAACGGCTACAGCTTATTTTCAAAAAAGGAGGAAGACGGATGGATGATACGGAGATTTTAAAGAAGATACACAAAAACTGCACAGAGGCTGCCGAGGCCGCATCTCTGCTTATATCAAGGACAAGGGAGGAGAACCTCGCAAGGTTTCTTTCGGGTATATGCCGCCGGTATTCAGAGCTTGGGCATGAGGCGTTTATGCGGCTTGATACGATGCGTTCGCTCCCTGAGGACGGGGTGTTTTCCCGCCTTGGTACGTGGACGGTCGTCACGATGTCCACGGTAAACGGCAAAAGCCCCACCCGAATTGCTGCAACGCTTTCAAAAGCGGCGGAGGAGGGGATATTGGAGATAACCCATGCTCTTAATTCCTCCGCCTGCTCGCCGTATACACAGGAGCTTGCCCGGCGGCTGATAAGCCTTGAGGATGAGACGCTTTATTCCTTAAGGGGCTGGCTTTAGCGAATTTTTGCGGTATCGCCCGAAAAAAGGGATTTACTTTTTCCGTCTGGGATGATATAATAGAAAAAAAGCCGAAAAGACGGAGGGGGATACTATGCTTGAAAAACTGCAGGAGAAGATGTTTTCGTTTTCATACGTGCTTGAGCTTATAATATCGGCGGTCATAGCCGTTGCTGTGATAATACTCTCAGCAAGGCTTGCGGCCGATGCCTTCCGTCTGCCGCTTGCGGGCGGGGAGGACGTGCTTACCGACATTCTCGGCAGGGCGATGACGCTTGCTATCGGGATAGAGTTTATAAAGATGCTTTGCAACCATACGCCGGAGACGGTCATAGAGGTACTGCTGTTTGCGATAGCCCGTCAGCTGGTGGTCGAGCATACGACGCCGCTTGAGAACCTTTTGACGGTGGCGACGATTGCGGTGCTGTTTGCCGTAAGGCGGTTCCTGCTTCATAAGGACGATCCCCATATACTCGGTATCGGCAGAAAACGGCAGGAGGATAAGAATGAAGAATCTCAGGCTTGAGCTGTCGTTTGACGGCACAGCATACCACGGCTGGCAGGTTCAGAAGAACACTGAGATGACAGTGCAGAATATGCTGTATAAGGCGCTTTCGGCGGTATGCCGCCCCGAGGGCTATCCCACAGGCTGCGGCCGTACGGACGCCGGCGTTCATGCACGGTGCTACACCGCAAGCGTATACGCAGAGTCAAGCGTGCCGCTAAAAAACCTTCCCGCCGCCTTAAACGCAAACCTACCCGATGATATTCGCTGTTTAGGGGCGGAGGAGGCGGGGGAGGATTTCAACGCCCTAATATCGGCAAAACGCAAGATTTATACCTATTATATAGACAACAGCCCCGTATACGACCCGCTCAGGCTGCGCTACTGCTACAATGTCCGGCAGAAGCTCGATACAGAGAAAATGCGCTCTGCGGCGGAGCATTTTTGCGGCAATCATGATTTTTACGGCTTTTCCTCGTCCGGCAGAAGCACAAAGACGACGGTTCGCACGATGTATCGGGCGGAGGTTTTGGAGGAGGGCAGCATTATCGCCCTGAGGCTTGAGGCGGAGGGGTTTTTGTATAACATGGCTCGAATAATCGCCGGGACGCTTATATTCTGCGGCCTTGGGCGTATCGCTCCGGAGGATATACCGGGGATAATACAATCACGCAGGCGGGATGCGGCAGGGCCGACCGCTCCGGCAAAGGGACTGTTTCTTACGGAGGTTATCTACTGATGGCAGATAAAAAGAACGATAATATAGAATTTGACGATATAGACTACTTCGATTCGGCGGAAGAGGAGGAAACTCTGCCGGCGGGCGTTTCACTCTCAAGCTCGAAATACTCGAAAAAGCCCGAACCCCCCATAAAGCAGGAGGAGCCGGAAAAGCCGGCTGAGGAGGAGACGGAGCTTGTAAAAGAGATAGTGCCGCCCCAGAGGGAGGTTTTCTTTGACGAGGAAGAGGAAGCGGACAGCGTGGAGGAGGATACAGCCCCTGCGGAGGATACTCCCCCGAAAGCGGAGGATACCCCGTCCGAGGATGATTCCGAGGAGGAAGCTCCGTCGGAGGAAGCTACCGAGGAGGAACCCGAGAAGAAAGCCCCTGAGGACACCTCATCCGGGAAAAAGGCTCCCGCAGAGAGAAAGCCCGCTTTTGTGGCGGAGGCCGAGTACGAGGAAGACGGGGATGACAGCGGCAAAAGCGTGCCTGTAAAGGTTCTTGTATACATACTTATTGCAATTGCCGCCGCAGCCGTTGTATTTGCCGCAGTGATGACGGCAGGAGGGCCGGTGGAGCGGATAAGGGAGAGTATTTCCCAGGGGATACAGGGTCTGTCGGTGACGGAGCCCAGCGTGCCGACGCCGGAGCCGACGTACCAGCCGATCGGCGCCCAGCTTATGATACTGCCGTTTGAGGAGGCTTCGTCGTCCTCATACAGCGTGTATAACGACGGTATCGCCGCCGCAAAGCCGAATAAATTCATCTATATGGACAGCGAGGGCAATACGGTATGGGAGGTTGTTTCGCCGATAAATGAGCCGGTGATAAAGACCTCCGGCGACTATGCGCTTATCGCTGAGAAAAACGGAACGAAATTCTGCCTATATGTAAAGGATAAGCCGGTATATACAGCCGAGGCGGAGGGGAATATAATATCCGCATCAATTTCAGCCTCCGGCGAGGCGGCGCTTGTTGTGGAGAAGGCGTATTACGGCGGTTCGGTGGAGATATACAACCGCAGCGGCGAGAGGATATTTGCATGGAACAGCGGCAGCGGCAGCGTTATGTCGGCTGCGATATCGCCGAGGAGCCGTACGGTGGCGGCGGCTGTTATGAACACCTCCGAGCAGGTGAAATCCTCCGTGCTGCTGTTTGATATAAACCAGAGCGAGAGCTACGCCCGCTACGATGCCGACAACTGCGCAATTTTTTCGGTGGAGTTTATCGGAGAGGATCTGCACGTTACGGGGGATAACCGTGTTCTTTGCATGAATACAAAGGGGAAGGTCGAATGGACGGCGGAATATTCCGAGGGCGAGCTTTGCCGGATGGCGAAGGACGAGCAGGGGGATACGGCTGTGCTTTTGGAGCTTTCAAACGCTCCCCAGTTCTGCTACTATTCCGCAAAAGGGCGGCAGCTCTACAGCTACACTCCCGACCAGCTGGCGGATTATCTGGCTCTGTCTGAGGAGATAATAATCTTCAACAACGGCCGTGATATACTGATGTACGATTTCGGCTCAGGGGATATACGCTCCTATACGGCGGCGATGGATGTTTACGGCCTGTATATAATGGGAGATTCCCACTGTGCGATAATTTACAGCAACAGTATTGAGTTTATAGAGCTTTGATATATTATGAAAGGACGAAACGCAATGAAAATTTCGGAGATAATGAAGATAATGAACGAAAATTACCCGCCGGAGCTTGCCGAGGAATGGGACAACAGCGGGCTTTTGTTCGGGCGGCCGGACGATGATGTAAAGCGGGCGTTTTTCACGCTGAACGTAACGGGCGACGTTATACTCGAAGCGGCTCAGGCGGGGGCGGATATTATAATTTCCCACCACCCGATACTCCTAAAGCCGATCCGGCAGGTGAGGACGGACGACAGCACAGGCTACATGATTTCAATACTCGGCAAATTCGGCATAAGCCTTTTTGCCGCCCATACGAACGCAGATGCGGCAGCAGGCGGGCTCAACGATAAATTCGCCGAGATGTTGGAGCTTGAGGATCCGGAAATTTTAGAGGCGGGAAAGCTCCCCGGCTCAGGCATAGGCCGTGTGGGCCGTGTGCGTACACGGTACGGCGAATATATAGAAAAGCTCAAAAAAGCTTTCGGTACGAAAAACGTCATCACAGTCGGCATAGAGGAAGAGGATATGTACAAGCGTCCGGGAAAGGTAGCGGCCGTAAACGGCGGCGGCGGAAGCTACGTCGGCATGGCTGTAAAAGCCGGAGCGAGGCTGTTTGTGACGGGCGAGATGAATTACCATGCCGATCTTGAAGCTGTAGACGGCGGGATGCGTGTGATAAAGCTCGGTCACGGCGTAAGCGAGATGATGGCAGTCGATATGTTTGCCGACCATTTCAAGGGGACGGGGCTTGATATTCTGCGGTACACCGAGGATATTATAAGCCGCGGCTTCTGATAAGGGGGACGTAGTTTGCTTTATTCGTGGACTGTCAGCTACAAGACTGCGCCGGTGGAGGTGAGGGAGCGGTTCTCCCCTGATGCACATGATGCGTACGGTTTTCTTGAACGATTGACGGATAATCCGCAGATTGACGGGGCGGCGGGGATATTCACCTGCAACCGCAGTGAGGTTTACATAAGCTGCCGTACACACCGTCCGCCGACACCTCCGGCGCTTGCGCCGTATATCCGCCGATACAGCGAGGAGGGAGCGGTACGTCATCTGTTCCGTGTGGCTGCGGGGCTTGATTCGGCCGTTTTGGGCGAGGACGAGATCCTGCGACAGGTAAAGGAAGCGTTCGAGTTTTCGCATAAGGCGGGGTTTTGCGACCGTGACATAAACATACTTTTCCGTGAGGCGTCAGCGTGGGCGAAGGAGGTAAAGACGAACACCCGCCTTTCCGACTCCCCCGTATCGTCGGCGACGATTGCGGCAAATCTGGCTGATGCCGAAAAGCCGCAGCTTGTGCTTGTAATTGGGGCAAGCGGGAGGATCGGCTCTGCCGCCGCTAAGAATATCGCCGCAAAAGGCATAGCTGTATCCGGTACGGGAACGAGCAGCCACCGTCTTTTGGGGACGGCTGTTGAAATGGTGGATTACCGGCAGCGGTTTTCGGTTATGGAAAAGGCGGACGTGGTCATAAGCGCCACGAAAAGCCCGCATTATACCGTGACGTTCGATGCGGTAAAAAAGCTTGGGCGGATACCGAGGCTGTTTATAGATATGGCTGTGCCGAGGGATATTGACCCTGAGGTGGGGAAGATTTCAAGGCTTATTGATATAGACGAGTTCCGCACAGAGATAGGCAGGAACGAGGATCTGCGCCGTGCGGCTGCGGAAGATGCTGAGGAAAGGGCTGAGGTATCAGCCGGCGAGACGATGAAGAAGATAGAGCTCTCACGCTATCTCGCAGGCGGATACAGGCCGCCGTTTGATATGAAGATACTGTATGAGCTAAGGGATAAGGCGGATCTTGAGGAGTTCCGCTCAACGCTTTCGGCGCTTAGGAGGCTTTAGATGTATTATCCGCTGTTTGTGGAAATGGAGGAAAAGCGCTGCCTGTTTGCGGGCGGCGGACGTGTGGCTCTGCGAAAGGCGCAGGTGCTAAAGCGTTTCGGGGCAAGGATAAGAGTCATTGCGCCGGAGGTTTTGGGGGAATTTGAGGAAATAGCCGATGATATAAAAAGGCGGCCTTTTTGCGATGAGGATATTGCGGGGGCTGATATAGTGGTTGCAGCGACCGACGACCGGAGGTTAAACCGGCATATAGCCGAGCTTTGCAAAAGTTGCAGGATACCGGTAAACGCCGGCAGGGATGGCAGCGTATTTTTCGGCGCGGTGTTTGAGAACGGGGAAGCGGTGGCGGCGGTATCGACGAACGGAAAGGATCCGGCAGGGGCTGTTCGTATGCGGGACGAGCTTCGGCGGATGATGGAGGGGGAAATTTTTTGAAAAAATCAAAATTTGCTCTTGCATTGCACAAAATCCTGTGATATAATAAAAATGTTACGGGGCATTAGCGCAGCTGGGAGCGCACAACACTGGCAGTGTTGGGGTCAGGGGTTCGAATCCCCTATGCTCCACCAAAATGCGGCGGGACGGCTTATAAAAGCCGTCTTTTTTTCGTGCAAAATTTCCGCCGCAATATGGCAAACATTGATTTTCTCTTGTATCGACACTAACTTTTTTTGCAATACCTCTTGAAATGGCAAAAAAATAATGGTATAATAGCTTAAAATGCTTAAAGAAACGGAATGAACACAGTAATTATGGCGAAAAAAGCGAACAAATTCTACGCTGTGCGCTGCGGAAGAGTCCCCGGCGTATACACAAGCTGGGAGGACTGCAAAAAGCAGGTGTACGGCTTCGGCGGGGCGTCCTATAAGGGGTTTTTAACTGAAGCGGAAGCGGAAGCGTTCGTGCGTGGCGGAAATATTTCCCCGGCAGGGGAAACTTCCCCAATAGCGGAGGAATCTCCGGCGGAGGCGGTTGCCTACGTTGACGGCAGCTATTCGCCGTCTGACGGGCGGTACTCTTTCGGGGCGGTTATAATAACCGGCGGGGAGGAGCTTTATTTTAAGCAGGCCTTTGACAGGGACGAGGCGGCCTCGATGAGGAACGTTGCCGGTGAGATAGAGGGAGCGAAGTTTGCCATGGGATACTGTGTTGAACATAATATACCCTCCGTGGACATCTTCTACGACTACAGCGGCATAGAATGCTGGTGTACCGGCGAATGGAGGACGAATAATCCACATACGCAGTCGTATAAGGCGTATTTCGACAAAGTGAAACAGACGCTCAGCGTGCGCTTTAAAAAGGTGCGCGGCCATTCCGGAGACAAATACAACGATATTGCCGATTCGCTTGCAAAATCGGCTCTCGGGATATAAGACCCGGCTTATTCTATAAAGAAAAGAGGCGCTTTAAAGATATGCGTATATGGGAAAATTTTGCCGACATCTGCGAGGATGAAAACTCCCAGCCTGTCAGCATCACTTTCAAGAACACAGAACATTTCAATTTCGCCTTTGACGTTGTGGATGCGATGGCGAAAAAATCGCCGCAGAAGCTGGCGCTTTTGCACGTAAGCCGTGAGCGTGTCGCCCGCAGCTTTACGTTCGGGGACATCAGCCGTGATTCCTCGAAAGCGGCGAATTACTTTTCCTTTTTGGGGATAAAAAGAGGCCACCGTGTCCTTTTGGTTTTAAAACGTCATTACCAGTTCTGGCCGATAATAAATGCCCTGCATAAGATAGGGGCGATTGCAATCCCAGCTACGAGCCAGCTTATGGAGGAGGATTTCGACTACCGGTTCAGGGCTGCCGGCATAAGCGCCGTTATCTGCACAGCAGACGGCGATACGGCAGCTGAGGCGGAGCTTGCGATGCTGAGAAACCCTCAGGTGCGTACGAAGGTGATAGTAAACGGCAGCCGTGAGGGCTGGAACAATTACGATGAGGATGTTAACTGGTTTTCCCCCGAATATAAGAGGGCGGAGGACGCCCCGGGCGGGGATGATATGTCGTTTATGTTCTTCACCTCAGGTACGACCGCATATCCGAAAATAGCAGCCCACAGCTATAAATACCCTCTCGGCCATATAATAACGGCCAAGTACTGGCAAAACGTTGACCCCGAGGGGCTTCATCTTACGATTTCGGAAACCGGCTGGGCAAAATCGCTCTGGGGAAAGATTTACGGCCAGTGGCTCTGCGAGGCGGCGGTTTTCGTTTATGATTTCGACAGGTTTTCGGCTGCCGACATCATGCCGATGTTTAAAAAGTACAACATAACGACGTTTTGTGCGCCGCCGACAATGTACCGCTTCTTTATAAAGGAGGATCTGTCAAAATACGACCTTTCCTCGATAAAGCATGCAACCACGGCAGGCGAAGCGCTAAACCCCGAAGTGCTTGAGCAGTTCAAAAAAGCGACAGGCCTTACGATAATGGAGGGTTTTGGTCAGACGGAGACAACGCTTGTTGCGGCAAACCTTAGGGGAACAACGCCAAAGTCGGGTTCTATGGGCAAAGCGTCGCCGCTGTTCCCGGTGGAGATACTGCGCCGTGACGGCAGCCCTGCCGGTTACATGGAACCGGGGGAGATCGTTATAAATACGGAAAAAGGCGCTCCCTGCGGGCTTTTCCTCGGCTATTACAACGACCGTGCGATGACGGAATCATCATGGTTTGACGGCCGCTACCATACCGGCGATACCGCCTGCATGGACAAGGACGGCTATTTGTGGTACGTGGGACGCACGGACGATATAATAAAATCCTC
>DBQZ01000018.1:0-16835 GCA_002305435.1 Clostridiales bacterium UBA1381 | reverse complement strand
CCCCTCGGACGAGCTGAAAAAGGAAATACAAAATTACGTAAAACACCATACAGCCCCGTATAAATATCCGAGAATCGTGGAGTTTATGGAGGAGCTGCCAAAGACGATAAGCGGCAAGATACGCCGTGTCCAGCTGAGGGAGGAGAAATGAACCCCTTCCCGTATGCGGACGATAACAAGCGGTATCACACGTGGAATTACTTCCTGCGCCATAAGTTCGGCACAAAGGTCATAAAGGTATCGCTAAACGGCGGCTTCACCTGCCCGAACATTGACGGGACGAAAGGCAGGGGCGGCTGTATTTACTGCTCGCCCTCAGGATCCGGGGATTTTGCTGGAGATCCTTCCCGGGAAATACCGGCGCAGTTTGCGGAGGTGGCAGGGCGGCTGCACAAAAAATGGCACGAAGGGAAGTATATAGCATATTTTCAGGCACGGACGAACACATACGCTCCGGCGGAGGTTTTAAGAAGCCGGTTTGAGCCGGCGCTTGCGATACCGGGGGTTGTCGGGTTGTCGGTGGCGACACGCTGCGATGCGCTGGCGGAGGATGCTCTCTCCTACCTTGAGGAGCTTAACAGCCGCACGTACCTTATGGTTGAGCTGGGGCTTCAGACGGTTTCGGATAAGACGGGGCGTCTTATAAACCGAGGCCATACGTTTTCTGAATTTGTCGAGGGCTACGAAAAGCTTCAAAGGCGGGGCATAGACGTCTGCATCCACCTTATAAACGGCCTGCCCGGCGAGGGGCGGGAACAGATGATAGAAAACGTGCGCACTGTAGCGGGGCTTGCTCCGCGTTCTGTTAAGCTGCATCTTTTGCACGTTTTAAAAAACACCCCGCTTGCTGCGATGTATGAGCGGGGAGAATTTGATACGCTCAGGTTTGAAGAATACGTAAGCCTTATCGCCGACCAGCTTGAGCTTTTGCCGCCGGAAACGGTGATACAGCGGCTTACGGGCGACGGGGCGAGGGCGGAGCTTATAGCGCCGCTGTGGAGCCTTAAGAAATTCGTCGTTTTAAATGAGATAGATAAGGAGCTTGCCCGCCGTGACAGCTTCCAGGGGAGGAGGTTTTCCTGATGCTTATTGACCTACACAATCATACAACATACAGCTATGACGGTTCCAACACGCCCGAGGAGGTCGTGGAAAATGCCATTGCCCACGGCGTTGAAACCGTCGGCATAACTGACCACCAGTTCAGTATAGGCGATCGTATAAGCGAGTATTACTCCCATCTGTGCCGCATAAGGCGGCAGTATGCGGGGCGGATAAAGGTGCTTGTGGGGCTTGAGATAGGCACAAGACCCGAACCACGTGACCTCCTGGCTGATGCGGCGTACGATTTTGATTACGTCCTGTTTGAGTGCCTTGACGATAAGCGGGCAATGGATTGGTATGAGTTTTTGGAATGGCGGCGGCTGTTTTCGTGTCCTGCGGGGCTTGCGCATACCGACATTTTCGCCCTCGGGGAGAGGTATGGACTTGATATGTTTGCAGAGCTTAGGCGGGCGGAGCTTTTCTGGGAGATAAACACCTCCGGAAATTACCCGTATTACTACGACCTGCTTACAAACACTGATAAGCAGAATATGGTAAGCCGCAGCGGGATAACGATAAGCGTGGGTTCTGACACCCACTGGATAGGAGAGTACCGCTTTGCCCAGCTTAAGCGGGCGAACGAGCTTGCCGTACGGCTCGGAAACCCGATCATGAAATAAATTACATAAAGGAAGTGTATACTGTGGCAGCTCTTGTCACCGATTTTACGCGCGGAAGCATAAGGCATCAGCTGATACAGTTTTCTGCGCCTTTTTTTCTCACGAATTTAATACAATCATTCTACAATATCGCTGATATAAAGGTCGTGGATATGTTCTGCGGCACTGAGGGCGTGGCGGGGGCAAGTATTGCCGGAAGCCCCCTAAATACGATAACGTACATGATAGTTGGCCTGTGTAACGGCGGTGCGATAATGACAGCCCAGTACATAGGGGCGAAAAACGGCAGAGGCGTGAGGGAGACTATCGGCACGACGTTTGCCGTAATGCTTGCGCTTGCGGCTGTAACGACAACGCTTGCGCTTGTTTTTGCCCGCCAGATATTAACAGCCTTAAACACGCCTGCCGATGCGTTTGACGAGACGCTTTCGTATTTTACGGTCTGCATGGCGGGGTCTGTGTTTATTTACGCATATAATGCGGTCGGCTCGATTTTAAGGGGAGCGGGAAACTCGAAGATACCGATGTATTTCGGCGCTGCCTCCTGTGTGATGAACATACTGCTTGATTTATTGTTTGTAGGGCCGTTTAACATGGGCGTTGCGGGAGCGGCGCTGGCGACGGTAATATCGCAGGCGGCAGCTGCTATAGGAGCGGCGGTGTACCTGTTCAAGAGCGGATTTTTCGCCGATTTCGGCGGAGGGCTGCTGTTTTCTGCGGGGAAGCTCGGCGATATTTTCCGGCTGGGGCTTCCGGGCGCTATACAGAATATGATAGTGTCGGGCGGATTTTTGATGGTGTCCTCGATAACGAACAGT
Source organism: Clostridiales bacterium UBA1381 (assembly GCA_002305435.1). Lineage (GTDB taxonomy): Bacteria > Bacillota > Clostridia > UBA1381 > UBA1381 > UBA1381. Next base: position 14,293 of record DBQZ01000018.1, on the reverse strand, counting down.
CTCGGTACGAATGCTGCCTCGGGAGTGTCGGTAGCGGCTAAGATAAACAATTTCGCCCAGCTTCCGGCAGGAGCTGTCGGCATGGCTGTATCCTCGATGACCGGTCAGAATGTCGGAGCGGGGCTATATGACAGGGCGAGGAAGGCGTTTTCGACCGCCGTCAGGCTCTCGCTCATAGTGGGAGCGGTGATGTTCGTTCTCGTGCAGCTGTTCCCGACGCAGCTGATGGGGCTTATAATTTCCGACACGGCTGTTATAGAGGAGGCTGTGCCGTATCTGCGCATAACCTGCTTTGATTATCTGCTTGTGGCCCTCGTATTCCCGATAAACGGTATCCTAAACGGCTCGGGGCATACGCTGTTTACGATGCTGCCGTCTGTGGTATCCTCGGTTATTGCGAGAGTGCCGGTGGCGTTTTTCTGCACGAAGGTACTCGACATGGGCATAGCCGGGGTCGGGCTTTCAACGCCGACCGGAACGATAAGCGCTATACTTATCGGCGGCTGGTTCTACCTTACGAACCGCTGGACGAGACGTACGATAAAGGTTGAAGAATAAAAAAAGAGGGGCATTTATCCTGGATTTTCGGGATAAAGCCCCTTTTTATGATGCGCTCTTGCGCCGGGAATTTTCGGGAAAAGTAAGAGAGCACAGCCGAAACTGTGCTCTCCCAATGGTGGTGGTATATATGATAAAAGGGTATATGAAACACGTACGATCTCTCGCCCGTGTTACAAGTATATTATACCACAATATTTGGATTTGTAAAGGGGTTTTCGTCAAAAAAATGTCATAAATATAAGGGGGAATTTAGGTGTTGTTTTATGCAACTTTTCGGACGTAGGTTTTTTGGGAAAAAGACAAAGACCGCCGGAAATCCGACGGCCTTCGCCTACTCAATGGTGGTGGTATATATGATAAAAGGGTATATGAAACACGCACGAGCTCTCGTTCGTCCGTGTTACAAGTATAGTATACCACATTTTTTCGATTTGTAAAGGGGTTTTTAAAAATTTCTGCGTACAAAAATAAAACGATGGACGCATACTTTTTATGCAGTATCCACAACCAAAATGGCGTCTGCGAATTATTGCACAAAAAACACTGAAATTTGAATAAAAAAAGTAGTAAAATTACTTCCATTTTTGACTGTCTTGTGCTACAATTATAACAAGAATAGCTTGGTTGTATATCGACACGAGCGGGATAATATAAGGAGGAGATGTAATATGTCCAAACATTGGAAGAAAAGCCTGAAAAAGGTTGCTGTTTCCGGTCTGGTACTGGCGCAGATAGCGACCTGCGGCATAATGGCGGCTCCGATGACGGCAAGTGCAGCGGATACTGTTCGCAACGTGGAAAATCTTGACAGAGGCGTTGTGGCTGTAGCGTCGGATAACGGCGTATTCGTATCATGGAGACGTCTTGCAACAGAGCCGGCTGACACAACGTTTGCGCTTTACAGAAATCAGGAGAAGATAGCAGAGGGAGCTATCACAAACTTTGAGGACACGGCAGGAACGGCAGCCGATAAGTACACGGTAGTAAAGAACGGAGAAACAATGTCCTCGACCGTAAGCGTATGGGATAAGGGATACCTTGAGATCCCCATGGCTGAGGCGCCTGTATACGAGGGAGACCCGGCTATCAACAGAGGGGGCGTATATACACCGGGCTATACGCCGGGCGATTCCTACGTAGCAGACCTTGACGGCGACGGACAGTACGAGATAATCGTTATCTGGAACCCGGACGACGCTAAGGACGCAGCTTCCACAGGTCAGACAGGTAAGGTATACCTCGACGCTTACAAGCTCGACGGTACCCATATGTGGAGAATAGACATGGGCTACAACATCAGAGCCGGTCAGCACGATACAATGGTAATGGCAGCTGACTTCGACAACGATGGCGGAGCTGAGATATTCTTAAGAACAGCAGACGGCACGACAGACTCGGCCGGAAACGTTGTCGGCGATGCTGAAAGAAGCAAGGACTACGCTTCAAGCTGGGCTGCCATGAACGCCGGTAAGAACCTGCAGGGTCCGCTTTATATGACCTGCTTTGACGGCGACGGTACCATAATCGATACCACAAATTTCTATCTTAGCAATGAAGTAGGCTCCAACTCCGTATCGCTGACCTTCGGCGACGACTTCGGTAACCGTTCGGAGCGTTACAACGGCACAGTGGCCTACATAAACGGCCAGACGCCTTCGGCTATTATAGGCAGAGGCTACTACGGCGGTAAACCGGAGATCGCTCCCGGACGTTTGAGCCTGGCGTCTTATTCACTGCAGAACGGCAAGATCGTTCTTGACTGGAGCTTCGATACCCAGCAGGGCGATAACGCTAAATACATCAGCCATGGTAACCATAACATGGAAGCCGGCGATGCTGACGGCGACGGCAAGGACGAGGTATTCCTCGGCTCCATGGCGCTTGACGATGACGGTTCCGTTCTCTGGTGCTCAGGCCTCGGCCACGGCGACGCTATGCACCTGGGCGACTTCGACCCGACACACGAAGGCCTGGAGTTCATGAGCGTTAAGGAAGAGGGTACGGCTTACACAGACGAAGAGTCCGCTAATCCGGACGCTGTTCAGAAGGGCAGAAATCCCTCCGATCTTGCAGCTACTTACGGCATACAGGACGAGACCGGTATCTGGCATAACTGGGGCTTTGCAGTTCAGGACGCTGCAACTGGAACCATTCTCCAGGCTCATAACGGCGTTAAGGATACAGGCCGTGGTATGATAGGCAACATCGGCTACAAGGATTCCTTGTACGTTGTATGGGGCGCCGGCAGCTCGGGCTACTATGACAATACCGACACAAAACTTGCCGATCTCGGCCTTTCGATGAACGGCAGGATCTATTGGGACGGCGATCTCCAGGATGAGCTTCAGGATCATGTAAATATCCAGAAGTGGAACGATGAGACGCAAAAGCTCGACACAATAAAGACTCTTGAGGGTAATTCCATCAACGGCACCAAGGGTAACGTAAACGCTCAGGCTGATATCCTCGGCGACTGGAGAGAAGAGATCGTTACCTACGCTGTAACAGGCGAAGAGGTTCAGGAAGCTCCCTACACATTGCAGGGCGATCCGGCAGATCCCTGGACGGACGATCAGACTCCGACAGAGATCACCACGACTTTGAAGATGACGACAAAGACGTTTGCTCTGAGAGTTTACACAACGGATATCCCGACAGAGTATAACTTCTATACACTCATGCATGACGGAGTTTACAGAAATTCCGCCAGCGCATACGGCAACTGCTACAACCAGCCGCCTCACATNNGGTTGGTACATGAACGATAAGATCGCTGATTCGCAGTACACGACCCAGCCTGCGGCCAACGTAAATGTTGTAGCCAACAATTACACAGAGGCTGCGTTTGACGAGTCCGCTCTTCCGGCTGATACCGGCGTTGACAGACCCGAGACCCCGTCGACCGGCGACAATCCGTTTACGGATATCGAAGGCCACTGGGCTAAGGACTACGTACTGGAGATGTACAATGCAGGTATTGTAAACGGTATGACAGAGACCACATATGAGCCGGATTCGGCTGTTACAAAGGGTCAGTTCACACAGCTTATCGCTAAGGCTCTCGGACTTGAGCTGAGAGCGCAGGCAGAGGGCGAGCATTGGGCTACCCCGGCCGTTGAGGCTGCAAATGCGGCAGGTATTATCGATTCCAACATCGTTATGAACGTTGACGATCCCATCAACCGCGAGGAGATGGCGTCAATGGTAACGAATGCGGCTGTTTCCAAGGGCGTTGACGTATCCGGCGGTTCGGTAGACCAGTTCACCGATAAGGATCAGATCAGCGCATGGGCAGTTGAGGACGTTGCGGGAGCTGTTAAGCTCGGTATCGTTACCGGTATCACGGAAACAACGTTCGAGCCTGCTTCGGGCGCAACAAGAGGCCAGGCAGCAACAATGCTGTCGAGATTGCTGGCAGCTATAGGCTAAATCAGGCTTTTTCCAGGAGCCGTCCATAAAGGGCGGCTCCTTTTTATGCGCTGCATTTACCACTTGACAAAAGGGCGGAAATATTTTATAATATTATTAGGTAACTAATCTTTTTGCACATATGAAACTTTATGCCTGTGGATATAAGGAGGCCGAAAATGCAATCAAAAAAGACCGTCAGCTTTACAGTACGCTCACTTTCAAATCTTATCCGCCGCCGCGTGGATGATCTTTCGGATGTGGCGGTGTCGGGGATGACCGGTATGCATGGAGCCATTATCGGCTTCGTCTGCGCAAATCTTAAGCAGGGGCGCGATGTGTTCCAGCGCGATATCGAGCAGGAGTTCAAGATACGCCGTTCCACGGCTACCGGTATCCTTAAGCTGATGGAGAAAAACGGGCTTTTGACGCGGGTGCCCATTTCCGGGGACGGACGGCTGAAAAAGATAATCCTCACCGATAAGGCGATGGAGGTGTTTGAGCTTATCGACAAGCATATGCGCCATATCGATGCCCAGGCCACCAGGGGCCTTTCCGAGGAGGAGATAGAAGCCTTTTACTCGATAACCGATAAGATACGCGCTAACCTGGAAGGCAATAATTGATGGTTTTTTAGCGGATAGGGCAAGAATCAAGTGGAAAAAGAGCGGCTGTTGTGGTATCATGTACACAATATCTCTCTTTTTAAATGCAAACGGAAAAACGGGAATCGGCCGCGGCCGGCACCCGTTTTTTCTTTTGCGGCGACATCGGCGGCCGCCCGATCCGGCAGGCGGCCCGCGCATATTCCTATTTTATGGTATTCATCAAAATAATACTATTTACATTCTTCCTTGCCTGGGTTATAATACAGCGGTAAAATAAAAATCTTACAGAAAGGCAGAGTTTTATATGAGAAAGATCTCGCTTTTTCCCGAGAGAACGACATGCGAGCTGGGCGATCTTTTCGGGATATTTTTCGAGGATATAAACCACGCGGCCGATGGCGGCCTTTATGCGGAGCTGATCGAGAACCGGTCGTTCGAGTTCTCCCCCATAGACAACGCCGCAAGCCGTCCCCTGACCGCTTGGAAGCTGATAGAAGAAGGCGATGCGGAGGTATCCTGGGCAGTGACCGCCGAAGGGCCCTCCGCCCAAAATCCCCATTGCCTGACGGTGGAGGTACTCTCCCCCGGCAGCCGGGCGGGCTTTATGAACCTGGGCTATAACAGCGGTATTTTTGCCGAACGCGGCAAGAAGTATGAATTTACCTGCCGAGCCAAAAATAACGGCGATGCCCCGGCGGAATATGTCGTATCGCTCACCGGCGTGAACGGCGAGGTCTACGCCCGGGACAGGATAGTGATCGAGGGCGGCGAATGGGCAAAATACAGCCTGGAGCTTTCGCCCGATACCACCGATACCGCGGCCAGGCTCACGCTGACCTCTCCTGCACCCTCGTGCGTATCGTTCGATTTCATATCGCTGTTTCCCCGCGACACCTTCCGCGGACGCAAAAACGGGCTGCGGCGCGATATCGCCGAGCTTTTGGCGGAGCTAAAGCCGAAATTCATGCGTTTTCCCGGCGGCTGCCTTATCCATGACGGCTCCCTTGATGCGGAGGATCGCGATTCGATGTACCGCTGGAAAAAGACCCTCGGCCCGGTCGAGGATCGCCCGGCGCGCCGCAGCAACTGGGCGTATAACCAGACTCTCGGCCTGGGCTATTTTGAATACTTCCTTTTCTGCGAGGACATAGGCGCAAAGCCCGTGCCCATACTTCCGGCAGGATATAATCCGCATTCGGGGCAGGGAGCACCGATGTGCCGTATGCAGGAATGGGTGGACGATGCTCTTGATCTGATAGAGTTTGCCAACGGCGGGACCGATACGCGCTGGGGAGCGATAAGGGCAGAGCTGGGGCATCCGGAACCGTTCGGCCTGGAGTATATCGGTATCGGCAACGAAGAGGCCGGGGAGGGATTCTTCTGCCGCTATCCGCTTTTTCATAAGGCGATACGCAAGAGGTATCCCGATATAAAGATAATCAATTCCGCCGGGCCTTTTGCGGCCGGGCGCGAGTTTGAGCGTGGCTGGAGCTCAGCGCGTGAGCACGGCTCCGATATCGTGGACGAGCATTACTACACCTCCCCCGAATGGCTGATCGCTAATGTTCATCGTTATGACAGCTACGACCGCCGCGGCCCCAAGGCCTTCCTCGGCGAATACGCCTCCTGGGGCAATACCTGGTACAACGCCCTTTGCGAGGCCGCCTATATGACGGGGCTGGAGAAAAATGCCGATGCGGTAGCCCTGGCCTGCTACGCTCCGCTTTTGGCCAACGTGGATTATGTAAACTGGCAGCCGGATATGATATGGTTCGATAATCACCGCGCCTACGGCAGCGCGAATTATTATGTGCAGAAGCTGTTCATGAACCATCAGGGCACAAAGGGCATAGAGCAGGAGCTTGCAGGCTTCGGCGCGGCCGTGCGTCCGGCGGAGGAGACGATGAGCGGCGGACTGGAATTTGTATACGGCAACTGCCCGGCGGAGTTTTTCGATATAGAGCTTGAGGACAGGGAAACGGGAGAGGTGACAAAATTCGCTCCCGTAAGCGTGAGCGCGCAAAAGACGGCGGCGCCCTTGGGCGATACAGCTTCCGGGGATTACACCCTGCGCTTCAAGGCGAAAAAGCTGGGCGGTCAGCGCGGTTTCGTGCTCACGTTCGGCAAAAAGGACGATAAAAACCGTCTTGATTGGTCGCTGGGCGGCTGGGGCGGAGACAGCGCGGAGTTTGTGTCGCAGATAAACGGCCGCAGCACCAGTCTCACACAGGAGCGGTTTTCCCCCGAGAACGGCGTAGTCTATGAATGCGAGCTTTCCGTATGCGGGCGGAAGATGACGGGAGAGGTCAAGGGATATTTCCGTGAGGAAGCGGAGGATATCCTGCCCGCTTATGAGGAGCTTTATACAACGGCTTCGGTCGATGAGGAGAGCGGTGACGTTATCCTAAAGGCGGTAAATGTCCGCAATACGCCGGTGATCGCCGAGGTAAACGTCCCCGGGGCGGTATCGGCCAGGATATACGAGATGGCCGGCTTTGCTCCGGAGGCCGAGAACACGTTCGATGCGCCCCGGGCGGTAGCTCCGGCGGAACGCGAGCTGGCATTCAGCGGCACGGCCGAGCTGGAATTTAAGCCGGCCTCGGTGAGTGTGATACGGTTTAGACGGGAGAAATAAGATTGGGAAATAAAAACAGCAGCCACATCCGGGGATATCCCGGGTGATGCTGCTGTGCTTTCATCCAAAAACAAAACGTCCGTCATATCGCGGCTCAGGGCCCCGGCATGACGGACGTTTTTTAAATATCGGGGATATGCTGCTTTTCACATTGTCCGCAGTGTCCGCCGCAGCGTTGTCAAAAACAGCGTCACGGTAACGGCGGCAGCCGTTATATCGGCTATCGGCGCGGCGATAAATACCCCCAAAGCTCCCAGGAAATACGAGAGTATATATATTAGGGGAATAAGCAGCAGCAGCTTTCGCAAAAGAGCCAGGAACATTGACCGTTTGGCGTCACCGAGGGCGATGAACGAGTTCTGGCAGCTTATCTGCGCGCCCAAAGCCCAGGTGCCGGCAATGTATATGCGCAGATATCCGGGGGCGGCGGCCATGAGCTGCTCGTTATCGGTGAACACTCCCACGAATACCTGCGGGAAAAGCAGCGCCAAAAGACAATACGCCCCGGAAAAGGCGACAGAGGTTATAAACAGCGTCCAAAACGCCTTGCTCATCCTGTCCGGGCGTTTGGCTCCGTAGTTATAGCTTATCACCGGCTGCGCTCCCTGTGAAAGCCCCAGAAGCGGCAGGGAGGCAAACTGCGATACGCTGGCGATGATCGTCATGGAACCGACCGCGATATCGCCGCCGGTGCGCTGGAGAGTGGAGTTTAGGACGATGCTCAAAAGGCTCTCCGTGCTTTGCATGATAAAAGGGGCTGTGCCCAGCGATAATATCGCCCCGGCGATGCGCAGGTCGGGAGAAAAATACTCCCGCCGCAGATGCAGCTTTGTCCTTTTCCCGAAGAGAAAGCGCATAGCCCAGACGGCCGAGGCGGCCTGCGATATGACCGTGGCCAGAGCCGCTCCCCGCACTCCCAGCCCCAGGCCGAAAATGAGGATGGGATCCAAAACGATATTCAAAACGGCCCCGATAACGACTGTCGCCATGCTGTATAGCGGGAACCCCTGGGTAGTGATAAAGGGATTCATGCCGAGGGCAACGAGCACGAACGGGGTGCCGATAAGGTATATGCCCAGGTAGTCGCTTGCATAGCCGATAGTGGCCGGGCTGGCCCCGAACAGCATCAGCAGGCGGTCCTTGAAAGCGTAGAAGAACAGCATCAGCGCGGCCGAAAATACCAGCACCAGCACAAAGGAGGTCGTGAGGATGCGTTCTGCCCGGTCGTGGGCGTTCTTGCCCATCTCGATGGAAGCGCGCGGCGCGCCGCCCATGCCGATCATGGAACCGGCGGCCGATATTATCATCAATACCGGAAAGGCCACACCCACTCCCGTAAGCGCGAGGCTCCCTCCCTCCAATCTGCCCAGATATATCCTGTCCACCACGTTATAGAGCGCATTCACCAGCTGCGCAAGAATAGAGGGAACGGCAAGCCTATATACCAACCGGCGCACGTTCCCTGAGCCAAGATCGATATTATTCAATAAACGTCATCTCCCTTAATCGCGAAAATACATATTTTTTAATTTTTTAAGGGTCTTCTTTTCCAGCCGCGAGACGTACATTTGGGAAACGCCCCATTTGGCGGCTATGTCCCTCTGCGTCAGCTCATCGTAGTAGCGGAGCTTGACAAATTCCCGTTCCTGTTCTGAGAGCTGGCTCAGGCAGGAGCGGATAAAATCCCTGTTTTCGATCATTATAAAATTGTTGTCTTCGCGCCCTATGACGTTGGATAGGTTCATTTCACCGTTGGCAAACGCCTCGTTCTCAAGCGATTTCAAAAATGCCGCTCCGCCCAGGTCGTAAGCCTCCTCGACCACGCTTTCGGGAAGGTTCAAAATACGTGCGATCTCCCCCGTGCTCATGTCGGCGGAGCTTCTGCGTATCTGCTCCGCCTTGTAAAACACCTCGTAAAGCCCGCGCGGTATCTTTATAAAGCTGCCCTTATCGCGGAAGTAGTGGCGGATCTCCCCCAGCACCGTGGGAGTGGCAAAGGTCGCGAATTTCACGCCCTTGTCCGGGTCGAACCGTTCCACGGCGTATAATATGCCCAGACATGCCACCTGATATATATCGTCATACTCTATCCCCCTGTTTATAAAGCGGCGGGAGAGTATCTCGGCGATATATATATAGGAATTTACAAGGCGGTCGCGCAGCTTTTTGTCCTTGGTGCGGCGGTATTCCTTAAATAAAGCATATTCGGTCTCATCGGAGACCTGCTTTGCAAGAGCCATTATAATTTCCATAGCCTTTCTGCCCGCAAAAATATCATCTTCCGTCTTGCGCGCGGGCGGCGGACGGAGGTATTACCAGATACCGTTTATTATCGCGTTGGCCGCCTTTATGGCGACGCGGCGCGCTTGTGCTTTTTCGGTGTTGTCCGCGTCATAGAGCGGGCGCACCATTAAGTACAGGTCCTCGTGGATAACATCCGACGATCTCAAAAGCGGCGAATCGGTGACCTTGACAGCGTATGTCTTATCGTTCCTGGTGATGGCAAGCTCCGGAGGAACCTCTCTGCCCAGCCATTCCTCTGCCGGGGAGAATACCTCCATATCGCCCATATCGCGGTTTATCCAGGTATTGGCCATATCCTTGGATACGAGATAGACATACGTATCCCCGGCTTGCAGCTCGGCGTCAAGTCTTGTCTGCATGGCCGAATCGTAGCCGGCGGAATTATTGGCGTTGACGAAATTTATCTGCTGGAACTTCAAATTAGCCTTGCCGTCGCCGTTTATGTCCTCCATAGCGGGAGCGAGGTTTTCCTCTATTTTGGCAATATTATTCTCCGAGAACACCATGTCTCCGGCATAGGTTATCGTTGCATCGAATTTCTCCCTCGTTACACACTGGCCGACAGTGATCCCCACAAACAGCACCACCGCCAATATCCCGGCNNCGTTTTGGTACCTCTCCGTATTTTTCCAAATCATGTCACCTCATTTTTTGCTATTGACTGCGATAGAGTACCATTTTATTTATCTTATCTAAATAATCTTCTTTTATTCTATCATATTTTAACCGGAATTGCAAGCGTTCTATAATTTTTTACAATTCAAACATTTGTTCTAAAATATCGCGTCCCCGTTTATGGGCATAGTGGCCGCCGATTGCCGGATGGGTGAGAACCTATCATTTAGAGGCTGCCAATTTCGGGATAAGCGTGGAGTACAATTAAAGGATCGGTGCAAAAAAACTCCCTTAGAGCAGATTGAACGCTGTTTCATGTGCCTGCTCCAAGGGAGTTATGTTTTATTTTGTTTCGATCTCTATGTCTGACATTATTCCCGCTTGCCGCAGCATATAGCCGTCTGTCCATTCTTCGCCGGTAGTCCTGTATGATGCGTTACCGTACCAGACGTAATTTGTGTTCGCATTGTGCAAAGCCCCGAAGCTGTTGAACCTGTTGCCGTACAGCACGACCGTTATTTCATGATGCCCTCGGGGAAGTATCCCCAGGCTTGCTCTGTGCGGCGAATACGCGATAATATCCCTTTTCAGGCCGTCAAGACGTATCCCCAAAAGCGGCGCCTTGAATTTGGGTATATGCACAAAATACTCTCTTTCCTCCTCAACCTCAAGGGTAAATACATATTCAAGATTTCCCGTATAAAACGGCATTCCCTGCTCTGTTATATCCCCGAGCTTCAGCTCCTTATTGGGATGCGCGATCACAAATCTATCGCCCCGGCGTTCTACATCAAAACCGCCCAGCAAATACAAATTTTCAAGCATCGTCTTTTCGTTATACATGATCTCTATACGCAGCTCATTTTTGCCCTTTTTAATGTCGGAGAGCTGTATCACCTTTATCGCCTTATCCACATACCAGCCGATCGCGGCGTTTTTCTGCTCTTCACCGTTAAGGAAGATCCGCATCTTTTCGGGATTTTCTATAGCAAGCCGCACAGGCGCTTCTATTTCGGAGCAAAAATCATAGATCAATGTAACAGCATGTTCTGTTGTTGCTTTTGTCGCCCACGGCTGTCTGTCGCTCCCTGTGCGTTTAGTAAAACCAAGATGCTGCCTTATTTTATTGTCAACATGGAGGATGTGATCCTTCCCTTGTACCGCTCCCCCGTCAATGCAAAAACGCGCATAATCAAGCAGCAATACGTTTGGTTCCGTCCTGTTGAACCGCACTATCTCCTTTAGCTGACACACTTTCCTATATCCATTATCACGCTTATGCTCTGCTTTAGAGCTTTTCGGCTCGTTAAGCTGCAGCAGGATACTATCCTCGCTGTAGCAGCTCCATTCAAATACGGTTTTCCCGTCTTTGATGTATGACGGCATATCCATCCTTTTTCCCGACGTCGTATCGTACAAGACGATAGAATATTCTCCGCCGATCTTCACGGTATATTTTTCTTCGCCTATGCTGTCACGGCCGTTCACATGGCTTATAAACAGCCACTTACAGCTGTTGTTCCTGCGAAGGCAGTAAAACAAATTATCCGAGGGCTTTCCCGTGCGGTCATCGATCCTGATATCGCGCAGCTGCTCCAATCTGTCAAGCAGCATTTCTTTGTTGTTGGGGATATGTATGCATCTTTGAGCCAGCTTTGCCGCGCGTTCGGATAATGCGCCGTGTACGTATTTGGGGACGGCTCCTGTAAATATCACCAGACCTCCGTTTGCCGAGAAATCCTCCAGCACTTTCAGCGTGGAATCCCGTATCGTAAGCATATCCGGCACAATGACCGCCTCATATGAGGCCTTGCCTACGCCCAACCGCGAGCCGTTGTATTCTATATCTTGTTCGGAAAGCAGCAACTCGCTTATATAATCAAAATCCAACGTATTATATAATAAGGTCTCGGTGAGCCGGGCAAATTTTTTGTCAAGCTTCATACACTCTTCTTCGTCAACATCACGGGGGCCGCTTTTGATCCACATGCTTTCGACCGGATGGAGCATCGCTATCTTCACTATGCGTTCTCCGCGCGTGAGCACGGTGTTGAGCCGTGAAAAATGATCTTCTATACGCTTAAATTCCTTATACCATGGGGCTTGATAAAATATCGATCCCGGCCAGTCGCGTTTGGCCTCTCCTTCAAGCGACATATGCGAAAGATGAGGTATCCGCACCGTTATTCCCAATGCCGCCTGCCAGTCACCCTGCAATTTGTACGTTTTAAATGTGCAGTCCCAGTTTGTCACGCCGTAAAGCTCGCTCATTACCGCTTCCCGTCCGTACTGTCTTGCAACGCTTGCCGCCTGCTTTGCCGTTGCAAATTCTCTGCCGTCTATCAGGATATCGATCCCCGGGATATCCATATTTTTATAAGTACGCATAGCATCGCCGACAGTCGTTGTCTGCGATATCAGTGTTTCCTCGCCGAGGATATGTCCTGTCATCAGGATACCGTTTTCGGCGCACCATTGGCATATCTTATCCATAAAAGAAGCCGCAAAGCATTCTGTCAGCTGTGCCCGGTAGATGTAGCGGCCGCAAAAATTCTCATCCTGCCTGTCCCATACGTATTCCGGTATTATGTCGAGAGCCTGAAATCCATATTTTGCCGTAAACTGTTCCTCAAAATAGTTCGTATACGGGATAAACACATCTTCGCAGGAATCGGCCGCGGATATCAGACTCTGTCTGCCGATACGCGGCTCATCGGTAAATATCGCCTGAGCGGATGTGCCGAATTGATCTCCGAGAACGCTTTTATATCGCTCATGCGTCAGCTCTATAAATTTGTCGACAGCCGCAGGATCCATCGTATCGGAATATGTCTGTCCCTCAAACCATTCTTCTTCATCACATAATTCAAGATATGCATACCAAACGTTTTCATTGCTTTGAACAGCCAGTGATATCTCATCTTTATCCCGCAGCCGGCGGTATTTTACGAGTTTCTTGTCAGTGAGCACTATCGAGTAAGCGGCGCAAAAGTAGCCATGGGGCAGCTCTTGGCTATTTATCCTTTCGTCAAATTCATCTTTCGACATACAGTAACCGTCGCCCAATAATTTCTTTGTAAGCCTGAGCTGACGGGCGCGAAATCGCGGATCTTTCGTAACAAATCCTCCTGCCGCGCCCGACGGGAAACGATCGTCGTCATAGAGCCAGCAAAGCAATCCTCTTTGGCGGCATTGCTGCACGGCGTACTTTACCATATCCAGAAACTCCGAGCCGAGATATTCTGTGTCCAGCCCGTCTCTGGGGTGTATCACCACTCCGCCGAAGCCCATCTCAGCGAATATTTCGAGCTGCTCCGATATCGTTTCCTTGTTCAGCCGGCAATTCCACGACCAGAACGGCAGACCGCGGTATTTTGACGGGGGATTTTTAAATATTTCATAATTCAATATCTCCGATTTGTTTTCGGGAAACAGCATTTTTGTTGCTCCTTTCATGCAGGCTGATCATATTTGGCCTTATGGATATCACACAAAAGTGATGTGTTTTATTCCAGAAGCCAGCCTTTGCCTTTCTCCGGATTATCCCGGTGTACTCGCTTTTCGGTGTGTTAAGTTAGTCTTCGCAATCTACAAATTTCTGCGTAATCATCATCTTATTTTCAATTTGTAACACTACCGCTATTATACCACAGGCTGTTACAATTTCAAGTATAATAATTAAAACCATAAAGTAAAAATTGGGGCTGTCGCTTTTAGCGACAGCTCCTTGCGTTTCTTAACGCGACAGCTTCAATTTTATTCGTTACGCCGCTTCGCTGCTTACCGCCTCGTCTAGGGGAACCATGCTCTGGCTGTCCTCCCAAATAAACGCCTTGGCGTAGCTGACGTTCTTATCGGTATTTATCGTCCTTGAATACTGGCTTACGTCCAGCCAGGAGGTATCCGCTAAGCCGTTCAAATACTCGTCGTCAATAACAGCGTCTACCATGCACCCGTTCTCATCGTAGAATGCAGTGACAAGCGTACCGACGGGGGTATCTTCCATGACGAAGTTGTTGCGGATATTGCAGGTGAGGGTAAATGATTTTGCCGCTTCATCTTCGCCGCCGCTCTCAACGGCTATATCCAGCAGGTCGTAGCCCTCGTTGTCCTTTGTCTCCTTGTCGTAATACCTGACGTTAAATCCTTTCTCCTGCGCAAA
>DBQZ01000072.1:47283-48251 GCA_002305435.1 Clostridiales bacterium UBA1381 | reverse complement strand
TCTTCGATTACCGAATCCTGCATGATTATGGAGTTCTTTATAACAGCTCCCTTATTCACCTTTACACCGCGGGAGAGCACACAGTTTATTACAGTTCCTTCTATTGTACAACCATCGGAGATGAAGCTATTTTCAACAACAGCCTCTGCGCCGTATCTTGTCGGCGACTGATCCTTTGTCTTTGTATAAATAGGATTCTGGCGGTTGAACAGCTCCGCTCTTATATCGCCGTTTAAGAATATCATATTGTTTTTATAGTATGACTTCAGGGAGTCAATTTTATCCATGTAACCCGTATATTCATAACCGTATATACGCAGACCTTCCATCTTCTTTACAAGAGCGTCCTTGATAAAGTCATGGTCACCTCTTGCACTGCACTCGTCAACAATGCTCTCAAGAAGCGCCTTTTCCATAACGTAAACGTCCATGGCAGCCTTTGCGCTCTTGGGATAATACGGCTGAACCTCAATATCCGTAACCATGTTATCCTCATCAGTTTCTATTAACGTAAATCTTGAAAGGTCAGTTTCGGGGATGCCGGACATATCCTTATATATTGCTGTAATATCCGCCTGTGCCGCTTTGTGGCTCTGTACAACCGCCTCAAAGTCGATATTGCAGAGGCTGTTGCCTATGCAGAGGATAACGTACGGCTGATGGCTTCTGTGGATATAGTCGGATATACCCGCCAGCATATCTATATTGCCCTTGATAACTCCGTAGGAAACATTCTCAAGGTTCGGCGGCAGGATGTTGAGACCCTGGTTCTTTCTGTCAAGATCCCACGGTTTTCCCGAACGGATATGATCCATCAGCGATGAATAGTTCGTCTCGGTTGCAACACCGATATTCGTTATGCCGGCATTTGCCATATTGGACAGCACGAAGTCTATTATCCTGTATCTGCCCGCAATAGGAAGAGCGGCTACCGCTCTTATATCGGTTATGGGCGGTATCCTTTCCTC
>DBQZ01000072.1:34479-47248 GCA_002305435.1 Clostridiales bacterium UBA1381 | reverse complement strand
TTTTCGCCGATAACTGCGCCGCCCTCAACGAGGACAATGCCGTGAGTGCATTTGTCGGAGGCGTATACATTGTTTGCCGGATCGGCATCGAATGTGCCTATCTGCGCCTCGTCGCCGATAACGGCTTCAGTTCCTATAACTGCCTTTTCTATTGTAACATTCTTCCCGATCTTTGCCCCGGGCATAACAACAGAATCAACAACACGGCTGCCTTCGCCTATGGATACTCCGCCGAATATTACCGAATGTTCAACTACACCGTTGATTGTGCAGCCCTCGGTAACAGTCGAATTGGAGATCTTTGCGTCCTTGCCCACATAATGCGGAGCAAGCGCCATATTCCTTGAGTAGATGCTCCACTTTCTGTCGTTTAGGTTGAACTTGGGAGGTGTGTCGATAAGGTCCATATTTGCCTCCCAGAGGGAATATATCGTTCCAACGTCTTTCCAGTAATCCTCGAATCTCCAGCTTACCATCTTTTCGCCGTTAGCAAGCATCTTGGGGATTATGTTCTTACCAAAGTCATTTGAAGAATTGGGATCGTTTTCATCCTCTGTCAGATAACGCTTCAGTACGTCATATTTAAATATGTAAATACCCATTGAAGCCAGATTGCTCTTGGGCTCCTTCGGCTTTTCTTCAAATTCTACGATGTTTGCAAACGCTGCGTCCGGATCGTCAACGTTCATGATACCGAAACGGCTTGCTTCCTCCCACGGCACCGGCATAACGGCGATTGTAATTGCAGCATCGGTTTCCTTATGAACTCTTAGCATCTCTCCGTAGTGCATCTTGTAGATATGGTCGCCGGACAATATCAACACGTTCTTCGGGTTGAAGCCGTCCATAAAGCTCATGTTCTGGTAAATAGCGTTTGCTGTTCCCTTATACCACTCGCCTGCTTTTGCGCTCTGGTACGGGGGCAGTACGTATGCACCGCCGTGGCTTCTGTCAAGATCCCACGGGTTGCCGTTTCCTATGTATGTATTCAACTCCAGCGGCTGATACTGTGTCAGTACGCCTACAGTGTCTATTCCCGAATGAACGCAGTTCGACAGCGGGAAGTCTATTATCCTATACTTGCCGCCGAAAGGAACGGCAGGCTTTGCCACATTTTTCGTCAGCGCTCCCAGTCTGCTTCCCTGGCCTCCCGCAAGTATCATAGCTACACAATCTTTTGATCTCATGATATCATCTCCTACTTTGTTTTGCTTGTTCTTTCTTCTTTTTCCGGTTCCTTTTTCTTTAAGTACATTGCCGAATAAGCGTCCACCTGCAGCTCTATGCTGTTGCGGAAACCGTTCTCCGGATGCGGCTTTGTCTTATACGTTTTTACGGTTTTTCTTCTCGTGCCGCCGTATTTTGTGCCGTTCGAGTGGAATACGACTTCATACGCCCCCTCCTCCGGCACGCCGATAACATACTTTTCATGGTTTATCGGCGCAAAGTTGGCTACCACGATAATGTACTCTTTCATTTCCTTTGTACATCTCATATAGCTGATAACAGAGTTTTTCGTATCGCCGCCGTTTATCCACACAAATCCTGCCATGTTGTGATCCTCATGCCACATCTCCGGATTGTCCAGATAGAAATGGTTAAGCTCCTTTACGTACCTCTTCAGCTTCTTGTGATTCTCCTGCTCAAGCAAGTTCCATTCCAGCTGGTCGTCAAACCGCCATTCCAGGAACTGTCCAAATTCACCCCCCATAAATAACAGCTTTTTACCGGGTATTGTCATATAAAGCGCCAGAAGCGTCTTATACTGCCCGAATTTCTGTTCATAGCTGCCGAACATCTTGTCTATCAGCGACTTTTTGCCATGTACGACCTCATCGTGAGAGAGCGGCAGCACGTATATCTCCGAATAAGCATACATCATGACAAACGTCAGAAGGCTGTGGTTTGAGCCGCGGAAGTAAGAATCCATGCTCATGTACCTTAGAGTGTCGTTCATCCAGCCCATGTTCCATTTCATGAAAAAGCCCAGCCCGTCATACTGAGTCGGCGCTGTAACCTTCGGCCATGCGGTCGATTCCTCGGCTATCATGAGGAAATTGGGGAACTCCTGGCGCATCATATCGTTTAAGTTTTTAATAAACTCTATAGCCTCCAAATTGCCGTTTCCGCCGTATTTGTTTGCCACCCATTCGCCGTCTTTTCTCGAATAGTCAAGATAGAGCATTGAGGAAACCGCATCCACTCTCAAACCGTCCACATGATACTCCTCCGCCCAGAAATACGCAGAGCTCATAAGGAAAGAGATGACCTCGTTACGGCCGTAATCGAACACCATCGTACCCCAGTCCTTATGCTCTCCCTTTTTGGGATCGGCATACTCATAGCAGGGGCTGCCGTCAAACATACGCAGTCCGTGAGCGTCGCGCGGGAAATGCGCCGGCACCCAGTCCATTATAACCCCTATATTATGACTATGACACTTGTCTATGAAATATTTCAGCTGATCGCTTGTACCGTATCTGGTGGTTGCGGCAAAATATCCTGTCACCTGGTATCCCCATGATGCGTCGAACGGATACTCCGTAAGCGGCATAAGCTCAATGTGAGTGTAACCCATATCATTAACGTACGGGATAAGCTCATCCGCAAGCTCCTGATACGTATAGAAGGAGCCGTCCTCGTGTATCCTCCACGAGCCTGCATGAACCTCGTATATGTTCATCGGGCTTTCGTAATAATTCGTCTTTTGCCTGCGACCCATCCAGAGCTTATCTTTCCACTTGTAGCCGTCGAATTTCTTTATAACCGAAGCCGTACCGGGGCGAAGCTCATCCTCTATTGCGTATGGATCGGCTTTGTAGTACATCTCCCCGTCACAGCCCAAGATTGCATATTTGTAAAGCTGCCCCTCCGTCACATCGGTGTAGAAGCCATACCATATACCCGTATCTTCAATTTTCACCAGCGGATGGTTGAGATTATCCCAGCCGGAAAAATCCCCGACCGCCCATACCTTCTTAGCGTTGGGCGCCCATACCGCAAACCGCCAGCCGCTCACACCCTCGTGCGTTACAAATCTGGCGCCAAGCATCTTATATGCCTGGTAGTTTTTCCCGGTGTTGAAAAGGTAGGTCTGGAAGTCGGTTATACCCACACAATTCACACGGGCCATGTCCTTTTTCTCTTCCATAAATACTCCTTCCTGCAACTTTCTCTTCTTTTATGAATCAAAAGCATTGCTTATTACTTTCATTAAAAAACATAATTCCATAGGATATTATATCACAAAAGATTTTGTTAGTAAAGACCACAATCGCCGAAATTTTAAAAATCTTTTTGTGCAAATCGACAGGTTTTACCTCTTTTTAAATATTTTTGAAAGTTTTACATAAAATCCTCTTGACAGATTCGCATTTTTGGTCTAAAATGTAATAGTATGCTTAACATTTCTTTAAAGACAGTAAAATTTCTGTAGCTGAAGAATTATCATAATGTAATCGAAAATCAATTCCGCTTTAAGGGGATCCGTCTTGAGAAGGCCGGTTGGTTTTAGGTTACAAACGCCCCTGCGCCAGCCTGCGGCCAACGGGGTTTTTCGGGCCGAACAGCTGCCTTTTTAAGCACGCACCCTGAAAAAAGCAGGTCTTGAGGAAAAATTCCGACAACGCCTCCGCCTTTTAAAAATGCGGGAGCGAATAATTTTCAAGGGGGTGCTTAACAATAGATACATTAGATATTATTTTACTGTTCATTGCGATCATCTTCCTTGCGCTAAACGCCCTGTCGTTCATTCTGGGCATATCGTACAGGAAAAGGATTGCGGAGGCCGAGTTTGGTTCTGCTGAAGAAAAAGCCAAAGCCATCGTTGCTCAGGCAGAAAAGGACGGCGAAGCCAAAAAGCGTGAGCTCATGCTTGAGGCTAAAGAGGAGAACCAGAAGCTCAGAAACGATTTCGACAAAGAGGTCAAAGACCGCAGAAGCGAGCTCAGTCGTCAAGAGCGCAGACTCAACCAAAAAGAAGAGAATCTCGACCGCAAGAACGAAAATCTCGACAAAAAGAACCATACCATGGATCAGAAGATCAAGGGTATAGAAGCAAAAGAAGCAGAAATTGAAGAAATAAAGCAGCAGCAGCTTGGCAAACTGGAGGAAATATCCGGTCTTACAAGAGATGAGGCTAAGTCAATCCTCATAAAAGATATTGAAACCCAGGCAAGACATGATGCGGCTTTAATGGTCAAAGAAATAGAGCAGCAAGCCAAGGAAAACGCCGAACGTACGGCAAAGAACATCGTCGCCACCTCAATCCAGAAGGTAGCGGCAGATCACGTCGCCGAAACGACCGTTTCCGTGGTAAATCTACCAAGCGATGAAATGAAGGGCCGCATAATAGGCCGTGAGGGACGCAATATCAGAACGCTTGAAACGCTTACCGGCGTAGATCTGATAATAGACGATACCCCTGAGGCGGTTATCGTATCAAGCTTTGACCCCATCCGCCGCGAGGTGGCAAGGGTTGCACTTGAAAAGCTCATAGTTGACGGACGCATACATCCGGCACGCATTGAGGAAACCGTCGAAAAGGCCAAAAAGGAAGTAGATGCCGCAATCAAGCAAGAGGGCGAAAACGCCGCTTTTGAAACAGGCGTCCACGGACTGCATCCCGAACTTATAAAACTGCTTGGAAAACTGAAATTCAGAACCAGCTACGGTCAGAACGTTTTGCAGCACTCGGTTGAGGTTGCTCATTTGGCGGGCGTTATGGCGGGCGAGCTGGGTGTTGACATCAACTTAACAAAGAGGGCAGGTTTACTGCACGACATAGGCAAGGCCGTTGACCATGAGGTTGAAGGCTCCCATGTCACCATAGGCGCAGACATCGCCAAGAAGTACCATGAGAACAAGGAGATAATCCACGCTATCATGGCCCACCACGGCGACGTTGAAGCATCAACGATAATTGCGTCGCTCGTTCAGGCCGCCGATGCTATTTCTGCGGCAAGACCGGGTGCACGGCGTGAAAATCTTGAGACGTATATAAAGCGTCTGCAAAAGCTCGAGGAAATCGCAAACAGCTTTGACGGCGTGGAAAAATCCTACGCAATACAAGCCGGTCGTGAAATCCGCATCATGGTCAAGCCCGAGGTTATCAACGACGCGGGAATGATCCTTATCGCCAAGGATATTGTAAAACGCATAGAGGGCGAGCTTGAATATCCGGGACAGATAAAGGTAAGCCTGATAAGGGAAACACGTGCTATTGATTATGCAAAGTAAACCGACTGCCATCATAGCCAAATAACCACAAGAAATCAAGGGCTGCAACAGGTTGAGAAACGCATTTCTCCCGCATTTACGTGATAAAGACGTATTCGCCAGGAGACTTCGTTTCGGCTTCTACCCTTCCTGCTGCGACCCTTTTTCTATTTATTAACGGAGTAAAAGTATGAAAATTTTATGTATAGGCGACGTTGTGGGACGTACCGGCAGGGAGATGCTTAACAAGTTCCTCCCCAAGCTGAAAAGCTCGGCGGAGCTTGTTATTGTAAACGGTGAAAACGCCTCTCACGGTCGGGGACTTACAAGAAACTCATTTGATGAGCTCGCAGCCTCCGGAGCTGACGTCGTCACTCTCGGAAACCACGCATGGGGCTGCAAGGACGTTTTCGCCCTGCTTGAGCACCACAGGGAGGTTATACGCCCTGCCAATTTCTCGCCCCGCTCCCCCGGACGGGGATACACAATTGCCAAGGCGAAAAACGGCGCTTTAGTGGGAGTTATAAACCTCATCGGCAGAACGTTTATGAACCCTGCCGACTCACCGTTTGATGCAGCAGACCGTGCAATCGACGCAATAAAACAAAAGACGGACATCATCCTTGTGGACTTCCACGCTGAAGCCACAAGCGAAAAGGGGGCTATGGGCTGGTATCTTAACGGAAGGGTATCGGCTGTGTTCGGCACACATACGCACGTGCAGACATCCGACGACTGCGTGCTTCCAAAAGGTACGGGCTTCATCTCAGACCTCGGCATGACGGGTCCGATATTCTCCGTGCTCGGTCAGGACAGGCAAACTATAGTAGACCGTTTCGTGACAGGAATACCGCAGAAATTCGAGGTCGCCGACGGACGGGGACAGCTTTGCGGCTGTTATTTTGAGATAGACGAAAACAGCGGCCGCTGTTTATCGACAGAACGTGTGTTTATAAAGGAGTGATTGGCTGTGAAAAAAAAGCTGCTTTTGTTTATTATCCCGGCAGTTGCCCTGATTGCGATAGCGTCAGCCGGCATCATCGCCCGTTTCGGCCATGAAAAAACGCAGGAGGAATACTTAAACAGCGTTATCGAAAAATACGAAAACATGGAAATCCCCGAGGCTACCGAAGAGCCGGTATACGAAAAATACACCGTAATAACAGAAGGCGAAGCATCACTTCTTGATCTCCCCTCCGAAACGGACGGCACGGAAATAGCAAAAATATCCTCCGGCTCCGTTGTGGAATTTATGAACGAAATAACCGACGGTTTTTTTAAGGTGCGCCTTATAAACTCCACAATAGAGGGCTATCTTCCCGCCTACACTCTAAAATCCGCCTTTTCATACTCGCTTGCCGACCTCACAATAGTNNGGCGACCTTGAACAGCTTTTGGAGAAATACTCAGACCATATGTCGTATTCCTCCCTCGCCTCCACGCCCGGCGGCAATGAGGTGTACGAGATAATCGTCGGCAACAGGGATGCCGACCGCCATATACTGCTTATGTCAGGAGTCCACGGAGCTGAGTATATGGGTACGCTGCTTCTTATGAAACAGCTTGAGTATTACCTTGAATATTACGAAGAAGGATTTTTCGACGATATACAGTACAGTGAAGTATTCGACAATATCGCCTTTCACATCGTGCCGATGCTAAATCCCGACGGTGTAATGATCTCGCAGGGCGGAGTTGACGGTATCGACAGCGACGAAGATCGTGAGCGGCTGCGGGAAATATACCGTCAGGACAGGCTTTCAGGCCGCACGTCTGTGCTTGAAAATACGTATTTCAAAACATGGGAAGCAAATTTTGCCGGGACGGATCTCTACCACAATTTCGACCGCAGCGAAGAGGGAGCAAATATCGTTGACACCCCCTCCTCCTCAGGCTATGCCGGTGATGCGGACACTGTAGAAACTGCGGCGATAAAACAGCTGCTTGAGCAATATAACTTCATTGCCACAATGTGCTACTACACAACCGGCTCGGACATCGTCTTACGTTATGATCCCGACATTGCTTCCTCTCTGGAATCCGCCCAGATGGCTATAGCCCTTGCAAATCTCACCGTATACGATGTAACCTCAGAGCCTGAGGATGAGCTTGTAGCCGGCAGCTTTACAAACTGGTCAACCTTCCACGAGGGCATACCCGGGATTATAGTTCGTATCGGTGACGGCGAAGCTCCGGTCTCACTTGATGAGCTGCAGCTGATATGGCTTAAAAACCGCGAGGCTTGGATAGCAATTGCAAGCGTGTTTATAACAGAAGAATAAAAACCATTTTTTGTGTATTTCGACAAAAATTTCGGTTGACAAACCCTCTTTGTTCTGCTATATTTAATATATAGTAACAACAAAGGGGGTTTTTCCTATGAAGAAATTGTTTGGCATATCATTCGTTTTCGTTTTAATGATTATGCTGTCTGCCGCCGTATCAGCAGCCGGTATTGATACCGTCAGCGTATACCTGCGGCTTTTGCCTACAGGGATAACGCTCGATAATACGGCAAAGCTGGAGCTTTACGCCGCAGACGGGGCAACGCTTGTCGATACAGCGGAATTTACAGTGGATCGCTACACAGAAAACGCTGTAGTGGAGTTTTCCACGCCCGGATATGAGGCAGGGGAATGTTTCCAGCTGCGCCTTGCAGGCGGGCTTAAAAACCTTGACTACAACTGGCGTGTAGCCGGAGTCGGAGACGTCGTTTTCCTCCAGACAGAAGAAACGGCAGAGGGAGCGGTTATAGATGATTTCTGGATGGATGCCGTCCCGTACTGCGAAAAGAAAGTAAACATCTTTGTCGATGGCAATCCTGTTCCCCTCGACCCGGGAGCACGGCTCATAAACGGCACTACAATGGTCCCTGTAATTGGCATGGCTGATGCAATCGGCGTTGTCAACAATACTTACTGGGAGGACACACAGTCTGTTGAAATAAGCATTGGTACATATAAAGAGGTATTCACGGCAGGCTACCCGACAATAGTCCACAACGGTACCGAATACACCATGCCGCAAAATACTATGATTCTCGATTCAGGCGCTATATATGTCCCTCTTCGGGATATGGCAGAGGGATTCGGCTGCGAGATAACGCTTTCCTCTCCTGACGAGGATACGTACGACATAAACGTCACCTATTCCCCGATAGCACGTGAGGTTGAGGAGGCTGCACGGATTGCCGCCTTAATCGCCGCCCAGGGCGAAACCGCCAACACCGTAAACCGCCGTGGCATCGCAAGCCAGACCGACTACCTTATCTGGATATCAAAATCCGAATACCTTGTAAGAGTATACGAGGGTTCCAAGGGCGAATGGGTGATGATAAACTCCTTCCCCTGCGCAATCGGGAAACCCTCAACTCCCACCTGCACCGGCGAATACCGCTATTATTCACGTGAGACGGCCTGGAGATATTCCAACTACTACTGCGGGCCTATAATGCGCTTTAACGGCGGTTATGCCATACATTCCACGCTCCTGCGCTACGACGGCTCCGACTATGACGGCCGTGTAGGCGTAGCTATCTCCCACGGCTGCGTGCGGCTTCGTCCTGATAAGCTCGACTGGCTGATAAACACCGTGCCGCTGTATACAAAGATATACATAACAAATTAAACACAACAAAATAACAGCCGCCTGTATACTGCACAAAATTTTATATGATGCTGTACAGGCGGCATTTTATATCTTAAAAGCGTAATCTTTTTCCATTTAGAAGAGTATATAAACCACAAAAAAGCCATTTGCAAAATTATATATATGGCTAATATGCACAAAAAAGCTCGAAAAATTTAGCTACTTTGAAGGGTAAACAACGCAAAAAATCTATAGACGGTAAAAGAAAAAAATGATATAATAAATAAGATGTGAATATAACACGTATAAAACAACAGGAGGTTTGCAAGCTATGAAACACAATACTGTGCCGTTCCGCACAACTCCGGAGCAGGAACAAAAGCTTCTGGCAGTCATTGAAGCTCACAAGGATCAGGACGGGGCGGTCATTCCTGTGCTGCACGAGGCGCAGGAGATATACGGCTATCTTCCCGAGGAAGTACAGAAGATCATCGCCGAAAAGCTCGGTGTGCCGCTGGCTGAGGTGTACGGGATAGTCACGTTTTACACGCAGTTTTCCCTTTATCCGAAGGGCGAATACAAAATAGGCGTCTGTCTTGGCACTGCCTGCTACGTTAAGGGTTCGGGCGAAATTTTGGAAAAGGTTAAGGAGCTCTTGGGCATAGATGTCGGCGAATGTACTCCCGACGGCCGTTTTTCCATCGACGCTACACGCTGCATAGGCGCCTGCGGCTTGGCGCCGGTTATCACCGTAAATGACGATGTATACGGCAGACTCACACCGGACGACGTTGAAGATATTCTCAAGAAATATCAGTAAGGAGTGTTTGCTATGAAAAAAACTATAGAAGAGCTTGAACAGATAAGAAGATCCCAGCGCCATATCATCGCCATGCGCAAACCGCACAGAGGACCGGTGGTAATGGTCAGCATGGGCGAATGCGGAATAGAATCGGGAGCACGTGAAGTCTTAAAGGCTTTCGTATCAGAGGTTTACTCGGATAAGCTCGACGACGTTATGGTTAAGCAGTCGGGCTGTATGGGACTTTGCTCCATGGAACCCGTTGCCGTAGTGACAAAGGACGGGGAAAGCACGACTTATGTCCATCTCACGCCCGAAAAGGCTGTAGAGATAGTTGAAAAGCATTTGATCGGCGGACAGATAGTCGAGGAATATGCAATATAAAACCGCATTTTATACGAAGGGAGTATAGCTATGGGAACAATCACAGGGCAGGTATTGTGCTGCGGCGGAACGGGCTGCACCTCCTCAGGCTGCCAGAAGATCATAGATGAGCTGCATAAGCAGCTGGAAGCACACGGGCTTCAGGATGAGATAAAAGTGATAAAAACGGGCTGTTTCGGCCTTTGCGCTTTAGGCCCGATTATGATAGTATATCCGGCGGGAGCTTTCTACAGCATGGTAAAGCCGGAGGATATAAAGGAAATAGTAGAAGAGCACATCTTAAAGGGTCGTATGGTAACACGGCTTTTGTATCAGGAAACCGTACACGAAAACGGCGATATAAAGAGCCTTTCCGATACCGGCTTTTACCGCAAACAGCGCAGAATCGCCCTCCGCAACGCAGGCGTTATCGACCCGGAAAATATAGACGAATACATAGCAGCAGGCGGCTACAAGGCGCTTACAAAAGTCCTTACCGAAATGTCGCCCGATGATGTTATAAACGAAATCAAAACGAGCGGCCTGCGTGGACGAGGAGGCGGCGGCTTCCCCACGTGGATGAAGTGGAATTTCACACGTGCTGCCGAAGGAGAGCAGAAATACGTCTGTTGTAACGCCGATGAGGGCGACCCCGGCGCATTTATGGATCGTTCCATCCTTGAGGGCGATCCCCACTCAGTTATCGAGGCTATGGCTATTGCAGCCTATACAGTAGGCGCTGATATGGGATATGTGTATATCCGTGCCGAATATCCGATAGCTGTTGACCGACTCAAAATAGCGATAGCTCAGGCTAAGGATTACGGCCTGTTGGGCGAGAATATCCTCGGTACAAATTTCTCGTTTGACCTTGAAATCCGCCTTGGCGCCGGCGCTTTTGTCTGCGGCGAGGAAACCGCCCTTATGACCTCCATTGAGGGACACAGGGGAGAACCCCGCTGCCGTCCGCCTTTCCCTGCCGTAAAGGGACTCTGGGGCAAGCCGACACTGCTTAACAACGTTGAAACGTACGCAAATATACCGATAATACTCACAAAGGGCGGAGCATGGTACGCAAAGCTCGGCACGGAGAAATCCAAGGGTACAAAGGTGTTCGCCCTCGGCGGCAAGATAAACAACACCGGCCTTGTGGAGGTTCCCATGGGTACGACTCTGCGTGAAATAGTCGATGACATCGGCGGAGGCATCCCCGGCGGCAAGAAGTTCAAAGCCGCTCAGACAGGCGGCCCCTCAGGCGGCTGTATACCGGCCTCGCTTATTGATACGCCTATTGACTACGATTCACTGACAGCTATCGGTTCAATGATGGGGTCGGGCGGTCTTATAGTAATGGACGAGGACAACTGTATGGTGGATATTGCCAAGTTCTTCCTCGAATTTACGGTTGACGAATCCTGCGGAAAATGCGCTCCCTGCCGCATAGGCACACGCAGAATGTTGGAAATTCTGACGAAAATAACTGAGGGACAGGGTACAATGGAGGATCTTGACCGTCTTGAGGAGCTTTGCAACAGCATAAAGGCCTCAGCCCTTTGCGGACTGGGTCAGACGGCTCCAAACCCCGTACTTAGCACTCTCAGATATTTCCGTGACGAATATATCGCCCATGTACGTGACAAGAAATGTCCTGCCGGAGTCTGTAAGGCGCTGTCTCATTATGAGATAGATCCCAACAAGTGTAAGGGCTGCAGCATCTGTGCAAAGAATTGTCCGGTAGAGGCTATAAGCGGAGAGATAAAATCGCCGTTTACAATAGACCCCGACAAGTGCATAAAGTGCGGCGTATGTATCACGAAATGCCCATTCAAGGCAATACACAAATAAGGGAGGAAAGGTAATGGTAACTCTTAAAATAAATCACCGGGATGTAACCGTTCCCGAAGAATATACCGTTCTGGAAGCAGCCAGACAGGCCGGCATTGATATTCCTACGCTTTGCTACCTTAAGGATGTATGCCAGATAGGGGCTTGCCGTATGTGCGTAGTTGAAATAAAGGGCGCCCGCAGTTTGCAGGCCGCCTGCGTATATCCGGTTTCCGAGGGGCTTGAGGTACTCACTCATTCCCCGAAAGTAAAGGCCGCCAGAAAAGCGACGCTTGAGCTTATTCTGTCAAGCCACGACCGCAAATGTCTCACCTGCATCCGCAGCCGCAGCTGTGAGCTGCAAAAGCTGTGCGAGGATTTGGGCATAGATGAAATACCCTTTGAGGGCGTACAGAACCATTTTGAAATAGACGATCTGTCACCGTCAATAATCCGTGACGACAATAAGTGCATACTCTGCCGCCGCTGTGTAAACGTCTGCAAAAATGTCCAGACGGTCGGCGCAATCGACACAATGGAAAGAGGCTTTGCAACAAAAGTCGCCTGTGCATTTGATAAGCCGCTTGCTGAGACCTCATGTGTAAACTGCGGCCAGTGTATAACTGCCTGTCCAGTTGGAGCTCTGCGTGAGAGGGACAATACCGACGAGGTATGGGATGCAATAGCCGATCCGTCAAAGTATGTAATCGTGCAGACCGCTCCCGCTGTAAGAGCCGCCCTCGGCGAGGAATTCGGCTATCCTATGGGTACGCCCGTCACCGGCAAGATGGCAGCGGCCCTTCGGCGCATGGGCTTTGACCGTGTATTCGACACTGACACCGGCGCTGACCTCACGATAATGGAGGAGGGTACGGAGCTTCTCGAGCGCATCAAAAACGGCGGCAAACTGCCTATGATAACCTCCTGCAGCCCCGGCTGGATAAAGTTCTGCGAGCATAACTTCCCGGACTTCCT
>DBQZ01000072.1:23350-34394 GCA_002305435.1 Clostridiales bacterium UBA1381 | reverse complement strand
CGGACGGCCGGAGCTTAATTCAAACGGCTTGCAGGATGTGGATATTGTTATCTCCACACGTGAGCTGGCACGCATGATAAAGGAAAACGGCATAAACTTCACCGAGCTTCCGGATGAAGATTTCGACCAGCCGTTTGAGAGGGCATCGGGGGCCGGCGTTATCTTCGGCGCAACAGGCGGCGTTATGGAGGCGGCTCTTAGAACCGTTGCCGAGATCGTAAGCGGAGAATCTTTGGAGAATGTTGAATATCAGGCCGTACGAGGAACTGCCGGAATTAAAACAGCAAACGTGCAGATAGGCGATATGACTGTCCGTGCAGCAGTTGCTCATGGCCTTGGAAATGCAAGACGGCTTTTGAACTCCATTCGCTCAGGCGAGGCTGAGTACGATTTTATCGAAATAATGGCCTGTCCCGGCGGCTGTGTAACCGGCGGCGGTCAGCCGATATGCTCAGCAAAAACTTGGATGGACGTTGATGTTAAGGCAGAGCGGGCGAAAGCTCTCTACAGCGAGGATGTAAACGCTACTGTAAGAAAGAGCCACGAAAACCCCGACATCAAGCTTTTGTACGGAGAATACCTTGAAAAGCCCGGCTCACATAAGGCTCACGAGCTTTTGCATACAACATATACAGCAAGACCGCTTTTCGACAATAAATAAGCTAATAAGGGGCTGCCGCTTAAAATGCGGCGCCTCTTTTTTTGTCCCTATTGCAAATCCCCGCCGGAAGTGGTATAATTATCTAAAAGAAAACCGGAGGATTCCCCATGAAGACAGTAATTATACAGAAAAATGACAGCGGGCAGAGGCTCGACAAATTCCTCTCAAAATCCATGCCCTCCCTCCCCCGCTCCCTGCTTTACAAGGGGCTCAGGAAAAATTGCGTGCGAATAAACGGCCGCCACGCCCATGACGGCTCCGTTATCCTTAAAGAGGGCGACGAGCTGTCGCTTTATTTCAAAGACGAATTTTTCGTAAAATCCGCCCCGAAAACCTCCGACCGTCCGCTCAATGTCGTGTACGAGGACAAGGATCTGCTGATTGTCAGCAAACCTTGCGGTCTTGTCGTACACGCTGACGACAACGGCTCTGAGGATACACTTGTAGGGAGGGTTATCGCATATTTAATAAAAACGGGCGAATACTCCCCCGAAAATGAAAAGAGTTTCACCCCCGCCCTTGCAAACCGCCTTGACCGCAACACCGGAGGCCTTGTTATTGCTGCCAAAAATGCCGCCGCCCTGCGCGGGATAAATGAGCTGATACGCCAAAGGCGTGTAGGTAAATTCTATCTGTGCCTGGCAGAGGGGCATTTTAAGGAAAAGTCGGGGACACTTTCCGGCTGGCTTTTGCGGGGCGACAAATCCGTAAAAATCCTCGACAAACCCGTAAAAGGCGCAAAAAATATCCTTTCCGCCTATCGTGTCATCAGGGAAATCGGGAATAATTCCCTTGTCGAGGTAGAGCTCTCCACCGGGAGGACGCATCAAATCCGTGCGCAGCTGTCCAATATAGGCCATCCGCTCGTCGGGGACTCCAAATACGGCGCAAAAAAAGCGCCCGGCCATTCTCACCAGGCGCTGTACTGCTATAAGATAGTATTCTCAGATTGCGGGGACATCTTCCCCAGCCTCAACGGCCGCTGTATCACTATCGACCCTCAGCTCGTTATAAATGAAATTGTATAGATTCTCCGCCGCATTCGGCTTTCCTATGCGGCGGACGCTTTCTTTAAGCGCATCAAGCCGCCAGTCGGAGTAAAATATCTGGTATAGGGCTTCATCAACGCCGAACGTACGGCTGACCTGTATCGCCGCCCCGGCGTTTACGAGGAATTCCATGTTGCGCCCCTCCTGACCTGGAATGGGGTTTGTGATTATACACGGAAGCCCTTTTGCCAGAGCCTCCGAGGTTGTAAGGCCGCCCGGCTTTGTTATAAGCACATCCGCCGCATCCATCAGCAAATCAACGTAATCTATAAAATCATAGCTGTAAACCGTCTTGTCCCACTCTTTGGCATCTATCTGCTTTTTGGCACGCTTGTTGTTGCCGCAGACGCACAATACCTGAAAATCCAGATCCAGCTCGTCCACGCTTTCCAAAAATCCTGCCATGTTGCCGAATCCCATCGACCCCATCATTATAAGTACAGTCCTTTTATCCTCTATCCCAAGTCTCAGCCGTGCTTCCTTTTGCGGCAGTTTCTTTGAGAACTCACCTCTAACCGGTATGCCAAACGGCAGCACCTTATCACGGGGAATCCCTTTTTTCTCCATTTGCCTTGTAAGCAGCTTGTCCGGCGTTACATAATAATCTATACGGCTGCTTTCCCATAGGGGATGCACCGTGAAATCGGTTACTATGCCATAAACGGGACATGAAATGATGCCACGCTCCTTTAGTATCGTCATTACCATTGCAGCAAAGCTGTGGGTCGCAATTATAACATCCGCCCCGGACTCCCTGAACACCGTTTCCACCTTTTTTGAAATCAGTTTATTTGCTATTTGTATTGCCGACAGACTATCATACGGCGTTTCCTTTTTTGCAAGCTGATCATACGTCTTGCCGTAGAGCTTTGCCATATATTTTGTCAGGAATAAATACCCGTCCTGCACCCCGTCCTCCAAAACAGGACTGACGCATTGGAACAGGTCTATCATAACACATTCGGCTCCGTGCTTTTCAAAACATTCAATCATCGCTCTGGCAGCAGAATGATGTCCGTAACCGGCTTTTACCGAAACAAGAAGAGCTTTCATTTCCCTCCTCATCCTTTCTTTTCTTAAATTTTATGTAAAATGTTCAAAAAATTTTCAATTTTCTATTGATATTCTTTCGATTTTATACTATAATATTATTATAGCAGAAAATGATAACAAAAACAAGTATAAAAATATTAAGCTTTTATAAAAAAGCAAAGGGGTAAAAGAGAGGAGAGGTCGCATGATCTTATTTTTGGGAAACGAGAAATACCGCAGCTTTATCGAGGGACTGGGCGCACAACTCAAAGAGGACATATCCGTTGACGAGGCGGACAAACTGATAGTCACCGCCGGCACAAAAGCCGCCGCTGACGCTGTATCAAAAGCCATATCAGACGGTAAACCGGTTCTGGGCATACTTGACGGTTATAAGGCAGTCGCTCTTGCTTTCGGCGGAGAAGTTGAAGAAATAGAATGTGACGAGGGCGCTCAGGAATGGGCAGTTATAGACGCTACAAGCCCGGTATATGTGGAACTGGAAAGCGTTATAAAAGTCGCCAGGGGCAAAGCCTACGCTCTGACAGATGAAAACCGTCCGCCCATGCTCGACTGTATGTCACGCTCCGAAGCAGGCGATATAATCGCTTTAAGAGCGTTCAAACAGCCTTCCGAGGGCGAGGTCATAGCGTCCAAGCCGAATGAATACGACAATGTATTTGCACTTAATTTCGACTTATCATCACCGCTTACGCCTGACGGGAAAACCATCATGAATAATTTCTTGAAAATGTAAAACAAACCGCCTGCATATTGCAGAATAAGCTCTGCGATATACAGGCGGTATTTTTATTCTCCGGAAGTTTACTCGTTAAATCCGTTAGGATGCTTGCTCTGCCATCTCCAGCTGTCCTCACACATCTCGTCAATGCCGCGTTCTGCTACCCAGCCCAGCTCATTCTTCGCCTTTGAGGGATCTGCATAGCACTCGGCTATATCGCCGGGACGGTTGGGAGCGATAACGTAGGGGATCTTCTTACCGCAAGCCTTCTCGAACGCATGGACTACATCAAGCACCGAATAACCGTTGCCTGTTCCCAAATTGTATATATGTACGCCGGGAACGTTCGTTTTCTTCTCAACAGTCTTTACATGACCGATAGCCAAATCAACAACATGGATGTAATCACGCACACCTGTACCGTCCTTTGTCGGGTACTGGTCGCCAAACACGCTCAATTTCTCAAGCTTTCCTACAGCCACCTGAGCTATATAAGGCAGCAGGTTGTTAGGTATGCCCTTGGGATCCTCACCGAGGTCGCCGCATTTATGCGCGCCTATCGGGTTAAAGTAGCGCAGAAGCGATATGCTGAGTTTCGGGTTCGCCGCATAGGCATCTTTCATAATCATCTCTATCATGAGCTTTGTGGAGCCGTACGGATTTGTCGTTGACAGCGGGAAATCCTCCGTAATGGGCACTGTCTTTGGCATTCCGTAAACGGTCGCACTGGATGAGAATACGATGTTGTTTACATCATACTTTTCCATCAGCCGCATCAGGTTAAGCGTACCGGTGATATTGTTATGGTAGTATGTCAGCGGTATCTGCGTTGATTCTCCCACCGCCTTAAGACCGGCAAAATGGATAACGGAATCTATCTTGTTTTCCTGGAATATTTTCTCAAGGCCGTCATAGTCGAGCATATCCGTCTTATAAAACGGGAAATCCTTGCCGGTTATCCGACGGACTACGTCCAGCGATTTCTCGCTTGAATTGTACAGATTGTCGAATACTACGATCTCATAGCCGGCATTCAAAAGCTCCACGCAGGTATGGCTTCCGATATATCCGGCTCCGCCTGTTACCAAAATTTTCATTTGAGTTTACCTCCCTGTTTTAAAAGCTGCCCAACGGCTTTTAAAAGCCTGTGGACTTATCTTTATTATACACCATACCAAGCCAATATTCAAGCTAAAATTCAATCCTTTGGTAAATTTTCCAACAAAAATACCGCCCATACACTTCCTTCAAGTTACAGACGGTATTATCAATCAATTTTTACACGGCCTTGAAATTAAAAACTTTCTGTACGCTTATTCCACTCGAGCCGAGGATGTCTGTCACATATACGGTAACAGGCGATACGGTATTTCGCAGACTGTATGCTACTTGGAACGTATTTGTCGCTCCCGGCGGAACCTGAGTCAGTATCCCCATGGAATTGTACGAAGCATCAGCTATTACAGCTGCTTTACATTCTACTCCCTCTTGGAACACATCTACACCCATAGCCGAAGCAAACGATACGTTGTGTTCGCTGTTATTTGTAAATTCATATGTAACCGCCAGCGCCGGTGATCCATTGTAATCGTTTATCACAGAAGCCGAGCAGATTGTTACCGAATAATCATTTATCACGGCAGAACTATTATTCCCGCCTTGTTCCTGCACCTCAGTAGTACCGATATTTACCGTAAAAAGCCCGGGATCAGGAGATTCTGTAGGCTGAGATGCCGGCGTAGCTGCCGTATTCTCAGCCTGCGGATCCGCATATGCTGCTGCGCCCATTCCTGCCGCTGCACTATCTGCCGGCGACTGAGTGGAAATCGTCCCCTGAACGCCCGAAACAGTCGGCGCTGCCGTAGGCGCCATCGTATCTGTCAGGGCAGCCGAAGCGGCAGGAACCTCTGTTGCCTGTTCGGCCTGCTGAGTCGGCACGAGCACAGTTTCCTCAGCCGGAGCAGCCGTTGCCGCACTCTCAGGCGTTGTGATAACAGCGTTAATGTTTATCGTACACGAAGCACACAGAAGTACAGCTGAAACAGCCGCAGCAAACGTCAAAATCACGCGCTTCATTCGATCTCTCCCTTTCATTATCATTTAATACAGGTATTATAACATTTTTGTTACAAAAAGTCAACCATTTTTACAAAATAAAGACAACTGTTTTACACGAATTGATATTTTTCTTTTCTCATTTTTATGGCTGATATGCTATATTTATTAAAGCATACGCCAATATAGACTTTTCTACTTTAATATCCGCCGTGCAAATTCCCGGCATCTGTCAAGCGAGGTGTTGTCCGTATCAATATCGTCGGCAAAATCCTCGCAGGAGATTATTTTCGCCCCGATATTTGCCATATCGGCAATGTTTGCGCTCTGTATTTCAGGAGTCTGTGAAGAGCAGCAGTCCTCGATAACGGTGACACTGTAATCGAGGGAAATCGCATCGTAGCATGTGGTACGGATACAGTTTGGTGTAGTCGTTCCTGTAAGGAAAACCTCATCCACACCGAGACGGCGCAGTATAAGGTCAAGCGGCGTCATGAAAAAGGCGGAAAACCTCGGCTTTGTAATCACAAAATCCCCCTCCTGCGGCTCAAGCCCGCTCGGATAGGAATCGTCCGTTTCAGGTGAAGAAACCTCCGACATCGCCCTGCCTCCGCCAAGCCATGAATCAAATCTCGTATGTTCAACATCAGTGCCGTTTGCCCTGTAATGCCTGCCTACAAAGAAAACCGGTATCTTCCGCTTTCTTGCAGCGTCTGCGGCCTTTATACAGGCGGGAACGGTATCCGCAGCCATTTTTATAAGCTGTGCTGAATTTTCATTCAAAAAGCCGTTTTGCATATCAATGATTATAAGCGCTGATTTTTGCATGGAAATCCTCCTTATTTGGCTGTAATAGAGCCGATATTGTTAAGCTGTATGGATAATGTGCCGTCATCGTTGTTTATCAGGCTCATGCGTTCGGGATCTCGGTAAAATTCCGCCGGCAGCGAAAGCTCTATACCACTGTCGGTAACCAGGCGAATATTTGAGGATGCCTGTTTTGCTATATCCTCGGTTATTTCCACGTGCTCGGGTATCTGCTTCTCCATTGCACGGTCGAAAAACGCCTCACGCATTGAGGGGGATTCTGAAAACATCGCCTCAGCGGCTTTCTCCGGCTCCAAATCACTGTCTGATGCAACCGCCTCTTTTATGTAATCCTTCATCCTCACCGACACCTCCGCTTCGTCAGCGCCAAATTCCCTCGCAACGTCACGGGCAATTTTTACTGCCGCCCGGTACGACTCCCTCGGCGAAATATCAAAAATGCCGTCAAGCAGGAACTCGCCCATAAGGTCGGCCTTTTCCCCATCGACGCTTATCTTCTTGCCTTTGCAACGCAGGGCTAAGGTTTCGGTATCTATAAATGCCGCATCGCTTATCTTCTGACCCGAGGATGGAAGGATGGCGTAGTGGTTTATTATCTCGTTGCAGACCGTCCCCTCCTCCTGTACGACACGGTGCGTAAACCCGGGCTTATTATCAAACTTTAAAATGCAGATATAATTTTTCTCCCGCACCGTACATTCGCATACCATAAGGTCGGCTGAATATATCTTTTCAGATGAGCTTATCGCCTCATAAAGACGCTCGGCGGCATAGACGGAAAATCTGACGAAATCCTCAGCCCCGCTTAAATATTCCGTGAGGTGGTACTTAAAGCCGCTGCTCGAATTAAATTCCCCGCTCCTCAAGGAGGAATCATCAAATACCTTTTCTATATGCGCCGTTATGTATGCTGTTATGTTCCCATCGGAAACGTCAAGCTCCTTTTCAGAAAACACGCTTACTCCGGAGAGCGCATCCAATATGTGAAGTATTGCTTTGTTTACGGTTATTATCATTCTTTGTTCTCCAGTCTTAAAATAGTAAGATTATTATACATCAAAACATGGCAAAGTGCAAGTGAAATTTCCCGCTATGGTTCGTCATGCAGCAAAAAATAAGCATACCGCTAAAAAAGCAGTATGCTTAAATACCGACCATAAAGGCGTTTATCCCCATGTTTCAAAACCCCATACCTTTTACAAATCCCATTCTATTACTATATCCGTACCCTTATTTTCCTCGCTTTCCAGGAATATCCGTCCGTTATAATACTGGACGATATGATTGACTATCGAAAGTCCCAAACCGGTGCCGCCCATCTTGCGGCTGCGTCCTTTATCCACACGGTAAAATCTCTCGAATATCCTCTCGCGGGAATCCTCGGGTATTCCTATGCCGGAATCCTGTATGCGGAAATAAAACGAGTGGTTATGCTTGCCCGCTTCTATATTCACAAAACCACCGGGCTTGTTGTATTTTACGCTGTTGCTGATAAGGTTTGATACTATCTGCTGGATATGCTTTGGATTTGACTGTATCGTCTTGCCGCTGTACTTTACCGACACCGACAGACCGTTTTCCCGTATCATCGGTTCATATGACTTTAACACATCATCTATGATGCTGTCCACGTTTACATCCATCAATATCGGCGTATCTTTCTTAAGCTCGAGCCTTGATATTTCAAGTATATCATTTATGAGGTTAGTCATATTGTACGCCTCGGCCTTTATGCGGGAAATAAATACCTTGCGAGTACCAGCATCTATATCCATGCCCCCGTCCAAAAGCTCCGCATATCCCTGTATCGAGGTTATCGGCGTTTTCAGCTCGTGTGAAGCGTTTGCGAAAAAGTCCTGACGCACCTGCTGCGCCTGTTTTACTTCCTCGACAGCATTTTTTAACCCCTCCGACAACTTTTGTGCAGATTGGGTTATTTCGTTCAGCTCCTCATACTCGTATTCCTTGAAGTGAAGCTCGTCATTCTTGGAAAATTCCTCTGCTATCTCATTAAGCGGCTTCGTTATGGAAAGCGTCAGTCTCC
This sequence comes from Clostridiales bacterium UBA1381, assembly GCA_002305435.1. Classification (GTDB taxonomy): domain Bacteria; phylum Bacillota; class Clostridia; order UBA1381; family UBA1381; genus UBA1381. The sequence continues at coordinate 25,983 of DBQZ01000072.1, read as the reverse complement.
ACGAAATCACTCCGCCTACAAGCAGCGCCACAGCCACCGTAAACAGGAATACCGGCACCAAAAGCTGCACGTATTCCAGAGAATGGTACGGCACTGACAGGCGTATAACGTATCCGTCCGTATTAAGGCTGGTGTAGAGCGTTTCCTGCTTTGTGCGCTCCGACACCCTCTTTGCAGCCCCGGTTCCGTATTCGATAGCTTCAGCTATTTCTTCCTTTGCCGGATAATCCTCCGGCATGGCATCCTCGACATAGTCCGAATCCGCCACAAGCTCGCCGTCATAGCTTACGATTATTATCCTTGATTCGTCTGACAGCGGCACTGCGTTTAGCTCCTCTACCTGCTCCTGCAAAGGCTCTGAATAATCAAGACCGTTGTCTATAAGCCGCAGCGTATAGAGCATATCGTTTGTCTGGCGGTCAAGCATGATATAATTCATCATTACACATGAGAGCACAACATTAACCGCCAATGCGACCATTATCACCAACAAAAAGTTCTTTAGTATATTCCTATACACCGTTATTTCCCTCCGGAAAATTTATATCCCACATTTCGTACCGTTTTTATCGCATGACCCATACTGCCGAGCTTCTGCCTAAGGGAGCTTATATGTATATCGAGCGTTCGTGATTCTCCGACAAAATCGTACCCCCAGACTCTGTCCATTATTTCATCACGGCTCATCGCCTTTGACACATTCTTCAAAAGCAGCAGCAACAGCTCATATTCCTTATACGTAAGCTCCACCTGCTGTCCGTTTACGAATACTTCCCTGCTGTCCGTATCCACGGAAAGCCCCTCGTACGTAATACGTGTACTGCTTGTCACGGTACTGCGCCTTATCAATGCACGTATCCTTGCCGACAGCTCCAATACGCTAAACGGCTTTGTCATATAATCATCCGCCCCGCAGTCAAGGCCGACCACCTTGTCGATCTCACCGTCCTTAGCAGTAAGCATGAGAATTGGAAGAGCAGCAGTCGCAGATTCTGCCCGAAGCCTTTTGACCGCTTCTATCCCATCAATGCCAGGAAGCATTATATCAAATATCGCCACATCCGGTATGCGCTCAGATATTCTCTCTAAAGCCTCCTCAGCCCGCTCGAACGGTTCCACCTCGTAGCCATAAGTTTCGAGTGCAAATTTTATCAGCTCACGGATATTTTCCTCATCTTCGATTACGTAAACTAACATATTGCTGTCCTTTCCCTAATTAAAGCAATACCGCGCAGCAAAGGCGCGGTTTTCTTAGCTTTATACGTATTTTACAGGAGCTTTGTGTTCTTAAGCGTACCTGTCGATGAAAATTCCGCCCATTCGCAGATATTTACGGCATGATCTCCTATACGCTCGAGATACTTTGCAATCATCAAAAGATCGACCGCCTGCTCGCAGGAACGATCCTGCTTAAGCATCTCTATAATGTCGCTGCGAACCTTGGTAAACAACTCGTCAACCTGATCGTCAAGCTTTATTGTCTCCTTTGCAGCGGCAACATCCTCGTTAATAAAAGCTGTTACGGCTTTATCTACCATGTTGATAGTGCAGGATGCCATATCCATTATATCGTCAACGCTCTGGCAATGCGGCAGATCTCCGAGTCTTAATACTATCTCTGCAATATCAGAGGACTGATCGCCGATTCTTTCCGTATCTGTTACTACCTTGAGCGCCGTTGAGATAACTCTTAAATCCTTTGCCACGGGCTGCTGGGTGAGCATCATCATCAGTGCTCTTGACTCTATGGATTTCTCCAGGCTGTTTATCGCCTTGTCGTTTGACATAACGTCACGTGCAAGATCCAGATCCATCTCCTTAAGAGCCTTTACTGCACCGGCTATTGCCTGCTCTATCAAAGAGCCCATCTGCATTAAATCGCTCTTTAAGTGTTCGAGCTCGCTGAAAAATGTAGTTCTGACCATAATTCTCCTCCTAATTCTGTTTTTATTATATATATTCTTATTATATAATAAAATTACCTGAAAATCAAGACCGAATTAACCGAAACGTCCGGTAATATAATCTTCGGTGCGTTTATCGGACGGCATGGAGAATATTTTGCTCGTGGTGTCAAATTCCACCATTTCGCCTACCAGGAAGAACGCTGTGTAATCGGCAATACGTGCAGCCTGCTGCATATTATGTGTTACTATTATAACAGTATACTTTTCCTTGAGCGTTTCCATCAGCTCTTCTATCTTCAGCGTGGACATCGGGTCAAGCGCTGAGGTCGGTTCGTCCATTAAAAGTACCTCCGGTTCCACTGCCAGAGCACGTGCTATGCAAAGACGCTGCTGCTGACCACCGGAAAGTCCGAGGGCGCTTTTCTTTAAACGGTCTTTTACCTCTTCAAATATGGATGCGCCTCGAAGGCTCTTTTCTACGATCTCGTCGAGTACGGATTTTGACTTTATACCGTGTACTCTCGGACCGTATGCTATGTTATCATAAATGCTCATAGGGAACGGGTTCGGCTGCTGGAATACCATACCCACCTTTTTTCTCAAAAGCGTGGTATTTGCCTCTTTAGCGTAGATATTCTCGCCGTCCAGCTCGACCGTTCCGGTGATCTTTACGTTCGGAACGAGGTCGTTCATTCTGTTGAGCGTTTTTAAGAAGGTGGACTTTCC
>DBQZ01000072.1:11647-23338 GCA_002305435.1 Clostridiales bacterium UBA1381 | reverse complement strand
GGCATGGTTCTCACCGTAATACAGATTGAGCTTTTCTACATTTATTTTATTTGTCATTGTGTGCCTCCCGAACGATTTAGCTTAGAGCTTGCTACCTTTGTCAGCATATTTATAAGCAAGACTATAATAAGCAGTATCAGCGCCATACCGAAAGCATTGTCGATGTTTCCCTCGGACATATTCAGATACATACCAACAACGAGAGATCCGCCTGTTTCGCCGATATGCTTGAATATACCAAAGTCTGCAAGCTTCGGAAGCAAGTAGCCGCTGCCTGCTGTGAACAAAAGCGCCGCCGATTCACCGGTAATACGGCCTATAGCCAGGATTACCGCTGTTACTATACCTGAAAGGCTGCTCGGCAGGATTATCGTTCTTATGATATGCCACTTCGACGCTCCCATTCCCAATGCGCCCTGACGGTATGAGTCCGGTACGGTTTTTAAGCTCTCCTGAGTCGTACGTATGATTATCGGCAGTATCATAAGCGTCAGCGTAAGCGAACCGCAGATAACCGAAAAGCCCATATGCAGCGTGTTTCCGAAGAACACCATACCGAACAGACCGTAAATTATCGAAGGAATACCTGATAACACCTCAGTGGTAGTTTCGATAAGGCTGACAAGACGGCCTCTTTTTGCGTACTCGTTCAGATAGATAGCGGCTCCTATTCCGATCGGCACGGCAATGATCAGGGTTAGAATGATGATATATAAAGTGTTTACCAGGTATCCTAAAATCCCGAATGTACCTTTTGCGGCGCTCTGCACCGTTGAAATAAAGGTCCAGTCGATAACACCGATGCCTCTTACAGCAACGTATACTATAATACCTATAAGCAATGCAACTGTGAACACGCCCGAAAGGTATATCAAAAACATCAGTATCTTGTCTGAAATCAGGGTCGTTTTCCTCATTATCGAGGAGTGCTCTTGAGCATTATTCATCTCCGGTCCCCGCTTTCTTCAATGTAGTATTGAGGATAATGTTAATTATCATTATGAACACGAACAGTACCAGACCTATCGTGAACAATGCCTGTCTGTGCAGTCCTGACGAATATCCCATCTCGGAAACGATACCCGTTGTAAGGAAACGTACCGCATTAAACGGCAGCGGCAGATTTACAACGTTACCTGCAACAAGCGTTATAGCCATTGCCTCACCGATAGCACGGCCGATGCCGAGAACTACAGAGGCGATAATGCCGGAATTTGCACAAGGGATAGTTACCTTGAATATTGTCTGCACTTTAGTTGCTCCCAGAGCAAGCGAGCTGTTTCTCAGATGCTGCGGCACTGCTCTTAAGGAGTTTTCGCTCACGTTTATTATCGTGGGCAGTATCATTATCGTAAGAACGATAACGGCAGAGATGAGGTTTGCACCGCCTGTGAACTGGTGTGTGGGGTCACCGGCGTATACGAGCATCTCAAGCTTATACATAAGCGGCTTTACTATCAGTATACCCAACAGACCGTATACAACGGAGGGGATACCTGCCAGCAGCTCAACCGCCGGCTTTACTATACGGTATACGTGCTTGTTTGCAACCTCTGAGAGGAATACCGCCGTAAACAATGCGATAGGCACTCCGAGGATAACGGCTGCGAATGTACCGACAATTGATGTCAGGATTATATAAAGTATACCGAATTTGGGATCGGCGGCAGTAGGCGCCCATTCGGTACCAAAGAGCATGTCTTTGATACCGATCTGCATAAGCGCCGGGGCTCCGGAGATCACCATGTATATGGTGATCGCCGCAACCGCAAATATACTTACTGCGCCGCAGATAATGAATATCCATTTCATTACCTGCTCAACAACATTTCTGCTGCCGTCTTTTCCCATGATTGATTTAGCCGCCGGAGCGTTTTTTGAATAATTCAATCTAAGGGTTTTGGTTGTCATAAGGACTTCCTTTCTTATTTAGCAGAAATCAAGCCTACGTTTGCAATTATTTCCTGGCCTTCTTCAGAATCGATGAACTCGAAGAACTTCTGTACTGCTGCGGACTGCTCGGAGATTTCTCCCTTTGTAGCCATTACAAACGGACGGGACAGCTTGTAGGAACCGCCTTTGATGTTTTCAACAGTCGGCTCAACGCCCTCAAGGCTTACTGTGTTTACTGTGTCGTTCAAAACGTCAAGAGAAATGTAACCTATAGCGTTCGGTGTGGAAGCAACAGTCGTCATAACTGTACCTGTCTGGTCAAGCTCCTGTGCGTACTGGCACTGATCCTCTGCCTCAAGAAGCTCCTCGAAAGCGCTTCTTGTACCCGAACCGCTCTCACGGCCGATAACTACTATGCTTCCATCCTGGCCGCCTACTTCGCTCCAGTTTGTGATCTGGCCTGTGTAGATGCCCTTGAGCTGATCCATTGTAAGGTTTGTAACTGTGTTTGCCTTGTCAACAACTACCGCAATACCATCGATAGCTACAATATTTTCTATAAGACCGCCGGCCTTTTCCTCATCGGTAAGAGCTCTTGAAGCGTTTCCGATATCAGCTGTGCCTGCTGTTACTGCCTCAATACCTGCGCCTGAACCGGTGAACTGACCCTGTGCTGTTATTGTCGGGTTCTCAGCGTTGAAGGTTTCGCAAAGAGCCTCAACGAGCTTCTTCATGGAAGTTGAACCGTTCATATCAACTGTTCCNNGAGCAGCCGGCAGCAGCAAGCATTGCAACGGCAGCTATGATTGCTAAAAATTTCTTCATGATAAAAACCTCTCTGTTCCTAAATAGAATTTTGTTTTTCTGTACTCTTTAGTACATTTACGATTTTACCTCTCATCATGTCGATTTAAAACCATGCTTTTGTATTGTTTATGTAAAGTTTATGTAAAATAGCCCGCCTGTATAAGCGGTGAAATTTTCCGTATTTCGATACTTTCCTATTGCTTTTTACATCTGTGCGTGGTATAATATATGTATAGTTTGAGATCTTCTCATATTTCGGCAAATGTGTTATAAAACAGCTATAGCTGTATAAAATAAAAGGAGGCATTTATATGGAACTGTTTAAAAAAGACACGGAGTTTGATATCATCGGTCTCGGTGAGGTAATGCTCAGGCTTTCCCCGCCGAATAAGGAGAAGATATCCCAGAGCGAAACGTTTGAAAAGAACGCCGGCGGCTCGGAATTAAACGTGGCATCAGGCGCTGCCATGCTCGGTGCAAGATCGGCCATTATAACAAAGCTGCCGAAAAATAAGATGGGGCATTTTATAAGGAACAAAATACGTTACGGCAACGTGAGCGACGACTATCTGATCTACGACTACTCGCCCCAGCGCCGCCTTGGTATTTACTACTATGAAAGCGGAGCTTATCCCCGCAAATCCTCCGTTATATACGACCGTGCACATTCATCTATCTGCTCTCTTACGCTTGATGAAATACCGGAGGACATCTACACAAAGGCCAAAGTTTTCCATATCTCAAGCATATCGCTTGCTCTTGATGAAAACCTGCGCCAGGTTTGCCTTGAAATAATCAAACGCTTTAAAGAGGGCGGAGCTATTATTTCCTTTGACGTAAACTACCGTGCCGCTTTGTGGAGCGAGGAAGAAGCACGTGAGACAATCGAAAAAATCTTCCCCTACATCGACTTCCTGTTCGTATCCGAGGAAACTTCCCGCCGTATGCTCCAGCGTACCGGCACTCTTGAGGAAATAATGCAGGGATATGCAAGAGACTACGGCTGCCGTCTTGTAGCAACTACCAGACGTGAGGCTGTAAGCCCAACGCATCATAACTTTAACTCAAAAATACTCTTCGAGGGCAAATTCTACGAGGAAGCTCCCTATAACAATATAGAAGTAATCGACCGTATAGGCAGCGGCGACGCTTACCTGGCAGGCGTACTGTACGGGCTTATCAAGCGTGGCGATATTCAGAGCGCCCTTGAGATAGGCAACGCACTTTCGGCTGTTAAGAACACGGTATTGGGCGATATGTCCGCAAGCTCTATAGACGAAATAGAAAGTGTAATAAAATCCCATAAGGCCACAGGCCACCAGGATGAAATGGTTCGCTAAACACAGTTTCTGACAAATTTAAGGCGTTTGTTACGGCAAACGCCTTTTTTTTAATAATTGTTCATAAAACGTTCACAAAGAAACCATAAAAAACAGCTGTACTTTTTGGAAAAATTGTGGTATAATTATCATAATGATTCTTAGAACAGACCCAGCCGCACAGGGGAAGTTATAATTTGGGAACGGGTTTTTAAGGCGGCTGCTGTCATAAGATATTGAGCAAAGGAGGACAAAATTATGCATGAAGAATTATTTAATAAAGAGCTTGAGGAAATGACAAAGATATGTCTGGAAAACGACCGTATCGACCCGGAGCTTTATACAAAATATGATGTAAAACGAGGGCTTCGGGATCTTGACGGCAACGGCGTCAGGGCGGGGCTTACAAAAATATGTGATGTAAACGCCAAAAAGATCGTAGACGGAAAAGAGGTTCCCTGCGAGGGCAAGCTCTTCTACCGTGGATATAATGTAGAGGAATTGGTTAAAGGCTTTATCCGTGACAACCGGTTCGGCTTTGAGGAGATAATATACCTGCTGCTGTTCGGCGTGCTGCCGGATGCGTCCACGTTAGCATCTTTTAAGGATATGCTCGGCCAGTACCGCAAAATACCGCAGAGTTTCGTACGTGACGTTATCATGGAATCCTCGAGTCCCAACATAATGAACTCTATGGCAAAATGCGTGCTTACGCTCTACGCCCATGATAAGAAAGCCGACGACACCTCGCTTCCGAACGTGCTGCGCCAGTGCATCCAGCTTATATCGCAGTTCCCGCAGCTGGCTGTTTACAGCTATCAGGGATACCAGTATTACTACTGCGACAAGAGCTTTATCGTACACGCACCTATCCCGGAGCTTTCGACGGCGGAAAACATCCTTCATATGCTGCGTGCCGATTCCAAGTACACGGAGCTTGAAGCAAAGATATTAGACATCGCCCTCGTACTCCACGCAGAGCATGGCGGCGGAAATAACTCCTCTTTCACCACACACGTTATAACCTCGACCGGCACTGATACGTATTCGGTTATCGCAGCCTCCCTGGGTTCCCTCAAAGGCCCCCTGCACGGCGGAGCCAACATCAAGGTTATACATATGTTTGAGGATATGAAGGAACAGCTCGGCGGCAATTATGACGAGGATTCCATCCGTGCTTACCTCAACAAGCTGCTTGACAAGGAAGCTTTCGACAAAAAAGGCGTTATTTACGGCATAGGCCATGCAGTATACTCGCTCTCAGACCCCAGAGCCGTTATATTTAAAAGCTTCGTGGAAAAGTTAGCTGTGGAAAAGGGGTACGAGAAAGAGTTCCGCCTGTATTCTGCCGTTGAACGCATAGCTCCGGAAATAATTTCCGAACGCCGCCGCATATACAAGGGCGTAAGCGCCAATGTGGATTTCTACAGCGGCTTCGTATACAAGATGCTTGGACTGCCGGAAGAGCTTTATACACCGCTGTTTGCAATAGCCCGTATAGCCGGTTGGTCGGCTCACCGCATAGAGGAGCTGATAAATGCAAACAAGATAATCCGTCCCGCCTACAAGAGTATTTCTGAGCATACGGATTATATGCCGATGTCGGAACGGTAAAAAATAACGGGGATTTGTCATTAAGGCAAGTCCCCGTTTTGTTGTTTTATATCTTCCTTATAGATGATACGGTTATTTTCCCGTCTCTTCCATCGGCGCAGACTGCCATTCCTTCGGTTATCTGCCCCTCAAGCGCCAGCTTTGAGAGAGGATCCTCTATAAGCGTCTGAATCGCACGCTTTAAGGGTCTTGCTCCGTACTTCACATCATAGCCCTTTTCAAGCACTATCTCCTTTGCAGCATCGGTTATTTCAAAGAACGCCCCACGCTGTTCAAGTCTTTCAGATATATCCTTTAACAGCAGGTCGATTATCTTCCGAAGCTCGTCCTTTGTCAGCTGCTTAAACGTCACGACCTCGTCTATACGGTTTAAAAACTCCGGCCTGAACTGCCGCTTAAGGCTGTCGTTTACCCTGTCCGCAAGCTGTTCGCCCTCGTCCGCCGTAAAACCAAGACTTGAGGTGCGCATTTCCGAGCCGGCGTTAGTCGTCATTATGATTATTGTATTTTCAAAGTTGACGATTTTCCCGTGGCTGTCGGCAACACGGCCGTCGTCGAGAATTTGCAGGAAGAGGTTAAATACCTCCGGATGCGCCTTTTCTATCTCATCAAGCAGGATAACCGAATACGGCTTGCGGCGGACTTTCTCCGTCAGCTGTCCCGCATCATCGTAGCCTACATATCCCGGAGGCGCGCCGATCAGCTTTGCTACCGAATGCTGCTCCATGTACTCGGACATATCCACACGTATGAGAGCATCCTCGGTGTCGAACATAACCTCTGCCAGCGTTTTTACAAGCTCTGTCTTACCCACGCCCGTGGGGCCGGCAAAGATGAACGAAACCGGCCGCTTTCTTGTCGTAATATCCGCCCGTCCACGGCGTATCGCCCGTGCAACGGCATTTACAGCCTCATCCTGGCCAATAACACGCTGATGTATCCGCTCTTCAAGATGCAGAAGCTTATGCGCCTCATCCTCGCTTAAGCGGTGTACGGGAATCTTCGTCCAGCTCTCTATAACAGATGCCAGATCGTCAAACGTAACTTCTGCCTTTGCCGCTTCCGCCTTTGCACGCTCAAGCTCCTGCTCGAGTTTCAGCTCCTCTACACGCATATTTGCGTGCGCTTCGTAATTTCCGGCATTGTTGGCATCATCCATATCAATTTCCAATGCGGCGATCTTATCCTCAAGCACTGCCACATCGTATATGCCCTTATTGCGCAGGTTTACCCGTGAACAAGCCTCATCGATAACGTCTATCGCCTTATCAGGCAGGAAACGCTCCGTGATATAACGGTCTGAAAGCCTTACCGCATCCTCTATCGCCTTATCGGGTATCCTCACCTTGTGGAAATCCTCGTAATATCCACGTATTCCCTTTAATATTTCCACGCTCTCCGCTTTTGACGGCTCGTCCACCAATACCGGCTGGAATCTCCGCTCAAGCGCCGAATCCTTTTCGATATGCTTTCTGTACTCCGAAAGCGTGGTAGCTCCGATTATCTGTATCTCGCCTCTTGCAAGCGCAGGCTTCAGGATATTTGCCGCACTCATTGCGCCTTCCGCATCTCCGGCTGCGACGATATTGTGTATCTCATCAATAACGAGTATAACATTTCCCGCCTGAGCCGCTTCATTTAAAAGCGCTTTAAGCCTTGCTTCAAACTGCCCCCTGAACTGAGTTCCCGCCACTATAGCGGCAAAATCCAAAAGGTAGAGCTGGTATCCGAACAGCTTCGGCGGCACGCTCTGCTCGAATATCCGGCAGGCAAGCCCCTCGGCTATAGCCGTCTTACCGACTCCCGGCTCGCCCAAAAGCACCGGGTTGTTTTTGGAACGGCGATTTAATATCTGTATAACCCTGTCTATCTCTTCTGTCCTGTTTATGACTCTGTCCACCTTGCCCATTGCTGCCCGCTCTGTCAGGTTTGTGCCGTACGTTTCAAGCATACTCTTGCGACCTTTTGCGCCGGGGCGGCGGGATGAGGGCCATTCATCCGGACGTTTCTTGTTTTTCTGCTCTTCCCTGTGCTTCTCAGACTCATTTTGGTTGGAAATGTCGGAGAACATATTCCCCAAAGGAGCCGTTGCAGCGCCGCCCTCGTCCGCTGCGCCGCCACTGTACTGCTCCATGAATTTCTGCAGATTGCCGCCGTCGAATAGCTCCTGTATATTGGGCATCCCCTCCTCCTGAGGCATATTTGCCATATTATCCATAAACTCCGCTATCTGGCTGTTTACATTTTCAATATTATCATCGTTTATGCCCATGGAGGAGAACATATTCTCGGGCATTATCTTCATCTCTTTTGCGCATTTTAAGCAAAGCCCCTCCCGGGACGATTCGCCTTTTTCTATCTTCATAACGTATAATACGGCCGGACGCTTGCCGCATCGCTCACATAAGTTCATTATCCGTATCCTTTCTGAAATGTTTGCCTGTCCTGTGTAAAACTGTATGCGCTCCCATCCTGAGCGCTGCTATATATTATACCACGTTATTTTCCGTTTGAAAAGTCCTTTTAATACATAATTTACAATCTGTTCACGTAAGAGCCTATAATCAAAAAATATATACAAAAATATGCCTTCTTTCGACTGATTTTCTCACGATTTTTACAAAATTTTATTAGACAAATTATTTTATTGACTTTTTCGTAATTAGGGAGTAAAATATATAAAGATATGTATATGAAATTTTCGCCGTGTTTTATCTGCGGCTTTACTAAATAAAATATTGGAGGCTCTTTTTTTATGGAAACATCGCAGATTGTTCTCATGGTCATAAGCGTAATCTTGCAGATATTTTCGCTTTTCATCGGTCTTTATTACGTTCTTATCGCCATATTCGGTTTCATACCGCTAAAGGACAAGAACAAGATAAAGTCGGACAAGACGAACACCTTTGCTCTTATCGTATCGGCTCATAATGAAGAGGAGGTTATAGCAAACCTCGTCGAATCGCTGAAACGGCTCGACTACCCCAAGGAAGCATACGACATCTTCGTTATCGCCGACAACTGCACAGATAATACCGCCAAAATTGCCCGTGACGCCGGAGCGATAGTTTACGAGCGTACAAGCGAGGACAAGCGGGGCAAGGGCTATGCTCTTGAATGGATGTTCGACAAGCTGTATAAAATGGAGCGCCAGTACGATTATATCTCGATCTTTGATGCGGACAACTTAGTCGATAAAAATTATCTCAAGGCGATGAACCGCCAGGCTAACCGCGGCTACAAAGTCGTACAAGGCTACGTAGACAGCAAAAACCCTTTCGACTCATGGATAACCAGTTCCTACTCGGTCAGTTTCTGGAGCGTAAGCCGTATATTCCAGCTGCCCCGATACAGGCTGTCGCTTTGCTGTCAGCTGAGCGGNNATGGAGTTTACAATGAAAATGGCGCTTAGCAACGAGCAGGTCGCATGGGCGCACGATGCCATAATTTATGATGAAAAACCGCTTAAGCTCAAGCAGTCATGGCGGCAGAGAGTCCGCTGGATGCAGGGACACTGGGACGTGGCTTCCCGTTTCTGGGTGAAGCTTATGAAGAAAGCGTTTAAGGAAAAGGATCTGCGGGCGTTCGACTGCTCGATATACCTCCTGCAGCCGGTAAGGATAATCGCAATGGGTATAATCACTCTGTTTGCTTATGCCGAAACTTTCCACCCGGGCGGAACGCTCGGCTTTATCCAGCCGTCGTCGGTAATACCGGGCTTTATCTGGCAGGCGTTTGTCGCTGTGCAGTTCCTGTACACACCGTTTGTTATCTGGTACGAGCGGCGCAAGATAAACTGGAAGATGATCCGTGCTTACGTGATGTATATACCTTATAACTTCACCTGGATACCTATCGCCATACAGGGTATGCTCAATAAGAACAAGACCGAATGGTCGCATACAAAGCATACAAGAAGTATGTCTATAGATGAATTTGAAAATAAGATGTAAATAAAATACCGTCTTGCAGCCGGGCTTATAAAGCTTTGGTATACAAGACGGTATTTGTTTTTTTGTATCGTTTTCTCAGATGGTTATGCCGCCGCGGCTAATCGCAGATATAACGGCAGAAATAGCGCTGCTGTTGTTGTCTACAGTTATATAATCGGCGGCTTCCAAGACCTCAGGCACGGCATTCTTAACCGCAACGCCCACTCCGGCATCATTTATCAGAGAAAGATCGTTCTCGTTGTCGCCGATAGCTATTATACGCTCCTGCGGTATTTTCAAGAGCTTTGCAAGCTCTAAAAGCCCCGCTCCCTTAGATGCGCCCTTTGGAAGCAGCTCATAATAATGCGGGCTTGACTGGATAAACTCATACTTCTCGGCAAACGGCGAGGACAAAAGAACTTCTCTCACCTGCGGCACGTACTTTTCCTCCTGTATGAACAGAACCTTAGTCCAAGGCAGGGGAACATCATGATAGTCGCAGTCATTGTCCGGAAAATGCTCCAGCTCCTTATGCTTCTGTACCAGATGGTTCATCTTGCAGAAATATATCTCCCTCTCAGTGCATATCTCTATCCCTGTGAAAGGGAATGTTTTATCCACATATTCCACTACCTCTACAGCTTCTGCATCAAGCTCCGCCGTCCATACCAGCTGCTGCTTTTTAACATCATATATCCCCGCTCCGTTGAAACAGACCATAGGTGCGTTCGGCTGCACCTGCTCCAAAACAGGGCGTGCTCCTTTGGGTACACGGCCGGTGGCAAAGGTGAACAATCCGCCCTCAGACTTAAAGTATTCTATAGCTCGTCTGTTCTCCTCCGATACACGCTTGTCATCTGTCAAGAGAGTATCGTCCAGATCAGTACACAAAAGAATGTTGGTAAACTTTCCCATTTCGCTTTCCTCCGAATGTTCAGATATTGTCCCGTACCACCTCATCATGGTACGGCTGAAAAAGTCCTGCCGACATTTTCCGACTGCATTTTATCATACACAGGGATAAAATACAATATCAATATTATGTAAAGTTATCCGGATATTTTTGCCCAAATTCAATGCAATCTGCACAATAAGCGGTTTTAACTGGGTGTTTTTGATTGTTACAGTTTTGTTACGCCTTTGTAAATAAATGCTGAAATATCTTGTAAGCTCTGCTGCCATGTGCTATAATATTACGATAGAAAAGCAGCTTTTTTGCTGCGAAGGGAGGCTCTTTTTTTGGATATAAGCGAGCAGATGATAAAGAAATCATGCTCCCCGACAATATATAAACGCGGTCTGGAATATTTCAAGGAAGGGCGCGTGCATATAAAAAAACGAGAGAAAAACGCTGTCACCGCCGTTGTTGACGGCAGCGAGCTGTATCACGTCAGAGTTAAGTTTGAACACGGGAAAATAACCGACCACTTCTGCACATGTCCATACTACGAAACGATGGACTGCGTATGCAAGCACATAGTCGCCGTCTTAAAGCAGCGGCAGGCCGAGCTTGAGGAAGGGGATGGCTTTACCGACGAAAACGATAAGCTGGCCTCAGCATTGTGCGGCGCATATAATATAGAAAAATCCTCCGAGCGCATCCACCTGGGATTTTCTCTCTATATCGGGGTATCCCCCCGACAGGAGGAGCCAGTATCTTTCGGCATCTCCATTACCGCCGAGGGCGAACAGGTAAGAGGCGTGGAAAATTTCCTTGCCGGGCTTGCCGGCGGAAAGAGCTTTAAGCTGTCAAGAGGGCTTGTATACAAACCCGGCATTTCTTTTGCCGGCAAGGCAGAGCAGGAGATTTTAAACATCCTTGCAGAAAGCTGCCAGAACAGGACGATAGACGACCCTCTTTACGTAAAGTCAGCCTACCGTACTTCGTTCGGAGGTATGACTGCCAAACGATTACTGCCACTTTTGGCTGATGTAGAGCTTAAAATATACTTTGACGGCCTGCTTTTGCCCGAAGCGAGGATTATCAATGATGATCCGGATATAATAGTTGATGTGGAAGTAATCTCCAATGAAATAGACCTTTCGGTAAGCGACTGCGGGACTGCTTTAACGCCTGACGGCAGCTGGTTTTTATATGAAGAAAACATCTGGGCGACAGATGAGGA
>DBQZ01000072.1:11122-11625 GCA_002305435.1 Clostridiales bacterium UBA1381 | reverse complement strand
GCCTCCTGCGTTCTGCCCCACATTAAGGATAAGCATGGCGTAGTTACACGAGGCATAGACCGTCTGATAACGAACGAGAAACCACGGTTTTCCGTATACCTTGACGCCCCCGGAAACAGTCTTACAGCCGTTGTGCGTGCCGATTATGGCATGATACCGCTTACGCTTCCCACCACCGCTCCTGCCGGCAGCAGGATTGTCGTGCGTGATATGGGGCGTGAGAATGAGGTATTGGCGCATTTTGCGGATTTTACGCCGGCAGACGGGATGTTCCGCACAGATGATGAGGAGGTTATATACACCTTCCTTACAGAGGGGCTTGCGGCTGTTGAAAAGCTTGCGTCGGTATACTTTTCACAAAGCTTTGACAGGATAAGAAACTTCTCCTCCCGCCCTTTGTCCGGCCGTATTTCCTACCACTACGATATAGATTTGCTTGAGGCGGACATTGATACGGAGCTGTCGTATGATGAGCTGCGCCGTATTCTTGCAGCCGTACGGCT
>DBQZ01000072.1:8635-11035 GCA_002305435.1 Clostridiales bacterium UBA1381 | reverse complement strand
CGTTCGGCAAAGGCGACTGTTCCGGCACATCTTGAAAATGTGCTGCGCCCTTACCAGCGCGAGGGGCTTGACTGGATGAAACAGCTGTCCACGCTCGGCTTCGGCGGTATTCTTGCCGATGATATGGGACTCGGCAAAACGCTTGAGGTTATCGCCTATATATGCGGCGAAGCGCCCGAAAAGCCGGCGCTGATAGTTACGCCAAGCGCTCTTGTTTACAACTGGCTATCTGAAATACAGCGGTTTGCTCCGGACGAAAAAGCCGTTATTATCGACGGTACTGCGGAGGAGCGAAAACAACGGCTAAATTCTCTTTCTGATGAGAGATTCGTAATAACCTCCTACCCGCTTTTAAGACGTGACAGCCAGCTCTACCGCAATATCGAGTTTTCATACTGCTTTACAGATGAGGCGCAGTATATCAAAAACCCTCATACCATGAGCGCCAAATGCGTAAAAAAAATACGTGCCTCCATGAAATTTGCCCTTACAGGCACACCTATAGAAAATTCCCTCTCGGAGCTGTGGTCCATTTTCGATTTCACAGCCCCAGGATACCTATACAGCAGAAAGCGGTTTCAGGAGCTTTTTGAAGCGCCAATATCCCGCAATCCGCACGATGCGGCAGCCGATATGTTAAGAGCAAAAATCCGCCCGTTCATACTCCGCCGCATGAAAGCAGACGTTCTGTCGGAGCTGCCGGATAAGCTCGAGAGCACTATGTTCTCAGAGCTTTTGCCGGAACAGAAAAAACTATACTCCGCCTTCCTTGCCGCTGCAAGAAAGGATGTTGTTGAGCTGCTGTCTGACAGCGGTTTTGACCGGATGCGGTTTTTGACGATACTTATGCGGCTCAGGCAAATATGCTGCCATCCAAAGCTGTTCGATGATTCGTACACCGGAGGCAGCGGCAAGCTGGAGCTTTTGGATGAAATCCTGCAAAGCGCAGTCGCCGCCGGCCACCGTATACTGATATTTTCCCAATTCACCTCGATGCTCGCATTGATAGAATCACGGCTTAAGGCCGGACGGCTCGACTACTTTTATCTTGACGGCCGCACACCGCCATACACCCGCTCCGAATACGCCGACCGCTTTAACGGAGGGGAACGCTCCGTGTTCCTCATATCCCTAAAAGCCGGCGGCTCCGGCTTAAACCTGACAGGAGCCGATATGGTCGTGCATTACGACCCGTGGTGGAATCCCGCCGTTATGGATCAAGCCTCCGACCGTGCATACCGCATAGGTCAGACACATGCCGTACAGGTTATACGGCTTGCAGCAAAGGGGACTATCGAGGAGAAGATACTTCTTCTCCAGGAGAAAAAGCGTGCGCTGGCAGACGGCGTCATAACAGCCAATAACGTATCACCGTCGCAGCTTTCACGAGAAGAATTGATTTACCTGTTTGAAGAACAATAAAAGATAAAACACATAGGAGTTGATATTGATGTCTCTGGAGCAGGAATATTATCCGGAGCTTGAACGACGCCGTATGAATCCGGCGTTAAGAACGCTGATATTTTTTCTTATAGTTGCAGCCGTTTTAAACCTTTTCGCCGTATACCGTATACACAGCAGTATTTGGATATACACCGGTGAGATGGCGCGTGACTGGGACTGGGCCGCACGTGTCGCCTATTCTTCCTCCCTGCCGGAGCTTTGGCAGACGATTTCGGGGGCAATAGCACAAGGCGCCGGGCTTTCATCATTTTTGCCGGGGATGGTAATGAAGATTTTTTCCTCGTCAAGGCTCGTTTTCGTGCTGAGTCTCGTAAACCTGTATGTGCTGCCGATTTTTATCATACTGTATCTATTGGCAGCAAGGCTAAAAGTCTCAAAGATTGCCTCGGCGATTTCTGCACTTTTGCTGTTCCCCGCCGTATACTACGGCGCAGTATCGGGCATATCAGCCATAGGCGGACTGATATTCTCTCTCCTATGTATATATATGCACATTGACCGCCGCCCTAAGGATGTTGTGTTAAAAAAGAAACAGAAGGAACCGCTTAATTTAAAGCTGATTCTAAAAACAGGGCTTTCTCTCTCGCTATCATCGCTGTTTGATCCCTGTTACCTGTACTTTTCCATCAGCTTTTTGATAACCTTCCTCGGCGAGGGGGCATTTATCAAAAAAAGCATAAAGACTCCGATATGGACGCTTATTTTGTGGATAATCACAGCCATACTACCGCTTGCCGGCTGGATAGCAAAAACACAGCTGTCCGCCGATTTCAGGCTCGGGGATACAGGCGGGCTTTTATACATCGGAGCCGCTGTACCGGCGATTTTGGGGATATTCTCCATCGTATCATTTGTAAGGCATCGTGACGTGCGGCTTGTGATATTCTGGGTACAGCTTATTATATGCTTTGCAATGTCGTCAAGCACGTCCGCAGG
>DBQZ01000072.1:7576-8570 GCA_002305435.1 Clostridiales bacterium UBA1381 | reverse complement strand
TTGGTATCGGCAGCGGTAATACTGCCTGTGGATACGTTTTATCTGCTGCCATCGTTTTCACTGCGGCCGCTTTATATGGATCACGTGCAGGAGATTGCAGCCGTTGCCAACTTTATCAACACAACGGCAGAACCCGGCATGAGGGTAGGCGTGCTTGCCGACACTGATAAACTCAGCACAAATCTTCTCTACCACGCTGAGCCGTCCTTGGGAGGCTCACTCGACCCTTCCAAAAACGTTTACATCACGCTACCGTATTCAACGGAGGAAAGCGCTGATCTTTCTCCGCTCTACACTGCAGACTATATCGTTTTTGCCCAGCCCGTGGGACAAAACGGTGAATATCTTGATATTTTGCAGGAGGCAGCCGTAAGCTTTGAAAATTACGCCGATATCGCCATCGCCTACGAACAGGCGGACGAGAGGGTGTTTGATATAGGCGACGGAGCCACCGCCCGTGTATTCCGCCGGGTAAGGAATCCGTCCGAACAGGAAATAATTGACTTTACACAGCGACTATATCGGGAGGAAAGTTAATATGAGGACTTGTATTTACTGCGGCAGAGAATTAAAAGACCATGAAATCTGCCAATGCCCCCAAAGCGTCAAAATGCGTGAAGAGCGGGCTAAACAACAGAAAAAAGATGATAACAATAATACCAACACATACCGCACCGGCTACACGAAAAAGGAAAGCCGGTTCAAATACTGGACGTTCCGCCAGCGTACAAAGGCTAAGGCAAAGGTGAACAAACGCCAGTACACCGCCCGTGACATCAAAGACGGCATAACCGGGGTTGTGCGCAATATGCTCGTAGACCCGGTATCAGCCGTATCTTCTCCCGGCAGATTGAACGTGCCGACTGTCATAGTTATGTATGCGCTTTTGGGTTTGGCGCTTGCGGGAGCATATACAAGAGGGCTTTACGCCTTCCTTGGAAATTCTGTGCATCTTTTATTATCGGCATACCATTTCCCGCAGGGGATCTGGGCT
>DBQZ01000072.1:1557-7550 GCA_002305435.1 Clostridiales bacterium UBA1381 | reverse complement strand
TATATCCCAAACCGCCTCATAATCCATCAGCGGGAAAGTTTCTGGGTATTTTCCGCCAGGATAGTTACAGCCTACGTACCTATGATTATAGCTACCGCTGCCGGTATTGCAGTATCTTTCTTCGCCCCATACGGAATGCTTATGTTCATCGCTGCGGGGCTTGTAATGAGCTGTATCCTCATTTATGAGGGCATGCGCACACAGTGGCTCTCTCTTCCCGCAAGCATGGTGTTTTATACGATAGGCGGGGCAGTATTCATCTATGCGGTAATATGCTATAACATCTTCCGCTGGGTACTATAACAAAGTCAAAAAAGCACGCTTCTGCGTCTTTTTTAAACGGGGTATTCCCCCATACATAAAGAAAGGATGATACAAAATGGAAATTAAAACATCAAATGCCCCTTCGGCTATCGGCCCTTATTCACAGGGAATCGTTTCGGGAGGACTGCTCTTCTCTTCCGGACAGATACCGATAGATCCCGCAACCGGCAATATTGTTTCGGGCGGATCAGCAGAGCAGGCCAGACAGGCTCTTAAAAACCTCAAGGCCGTTATTGAAGCAGGCGGCTCAGATATGTCCAAGGTGATTAAAACAGTGGTATTTATCAAGAATATGGATGATTTCGCTGCTGTAAACGAGGTTTATGCTGAGTTTTTCACCGAACCGTATCCTGCCCGCTCCTGCGTTGAGGTGGCAAGACTTCCCAAGGATGTTTTGGTAGAGGTTGAAGCTATTGCAACCGTATAAATAAAAATACCGTTTTGTATACCACAGTCATGATATACAAAACGGCTTTTTTATTTCTGCTATATTTACCCCTTACGTCGTAGGAATCGTCGTCACACCATAATACATTATTCCGCCGGTTATAGCGGCTGCAATAATAATCAGGATTATCGAGAACGCCACTCCTATTATCAACCATATGAGCCTCGCCTTCGCCCAGTTGCGGGAAGTCTGATCCTTTGTGGTATCAAGCATCCACACGATAAGCATAATAATGTTTACAACCGGTATGAGAAGCAGAAGCTCGCGCAGGAACCATCCTCCCGTGGACACGCCCTGCGGCGCAATCGGGGGATACCCTCCTCCCATAGGCTGCGGTGAGTTGCAATGCGGGCAGAATCTATCGTTATCGTCTATGTTCTGTCCGCAGGTAGCACAGGTTTTCATAATGCTTTCCTCCCTTTAATTTTCTTCTGCGATTTATCTAAAAATCGCTGCTTTCATAAATCATTGTATACTCAACCGTATCTGTAGCACGGTTCAGAGTCGCTCCATCGAGCAGAAAGCCCGCCGAGGTATAAAAGTGAAACGCTATGCGCTGATTTACCGGCACCTTCAAATGCAGGGGATTGTAGAGCTTTTTCGCTTCCTTGATAAGCTGCGTCCAGATATGTATCCTCCCCGCTCCCGGCTTTGCCGCCACAGTTACGATGCGGTTCTCGTTGTTTATGCACACAAAGCCCAGCACCTCCTGTGTTTGTGTATCATGGTACACGAGTATATCAAGCTCCGTAATATCCGTGGGCTTTAACAGCTCCTCAGCCGGCATAAGCCGTGCTCCCTGCGTATGCCACAGCTGACACAGTCCTTCATACTGCGAAGAATTATATATACTGATAATTTTCACTGTTNNTTAAAAGGCGGATAGCCGGCAGATTTATCCCATTAAACGTATTATTCTTAACCGTAGTGTATATAGCCATATCACAGAATACTATCCTGTCTCCCGGCTTTAGCGGGTAAACAAACGAATAGTCCCCCACAACATCACCCGCAAGGCAGGTAGGCGCTCCTATGCGGTAGGTGTATTCCAAAACTCCTCCGTCCATTGCCCCGATTACCTTCGGCTTGTATGGCATTTCTATTACATCTGGCATATGGCAGGCTGCGCTTGCATCTATAATGGCTATATCCATGCCGTTTTTCATAACGTCGAGCACTTCGCTGACCAAATATCCGGCGTTTAGGGCTACAGCCTCTCCCGGCTCAATATACACCTGCACATCGTACTTGTCCCTGATACGGCGGATACATTTTTTCAAAAGCTCCACGTCATAGCCTGGTCTTGTTATATGGTGGCCGCCGCCGAAATTCACCCACTTCATCCTGCCGAGATAAGAGCCGAATTTTTCCTCAACCGCATCAAGCGTCCGCCACAGAACATCCGCTCCCTGCTCGCACATCGTGTGAAAATGCAGCCCGTCTATCATATCCGCAGCCTCCGGCGGAAAATTTTCAAGCGTCGTTCCCAGACGGGAATTTTTAAAGCAGGGATTGTAAATATCAGTCTCTATCTCCGAATACTCGGGATTTATGCGTATACCGCAGGATTTTCCTCTGAGTCTGTCACGGAAACGATAAAGCTGAGAAGGGGTATTAAACACAATATGGTCGCAGATTGCTGCAATCTCATCAAATTCCTCATCCTTATAAGCCGGGGAAAAAATATGCGTCTCCCCGCCCATTTCCTCATGGCCGAGCCGAGCCTCAAAGAGGGAGCTTGCAGTCGTCCCGGAGATATATTTTCCTATAAGCGGATACAGGGCGTAATTTGAAAACGCCTTCTGCGCTAAAAGCACACGGCAGCCGGTATCACGCTCAACCTCCTGCAGTATTTCCAAATTCGCCTTTAGCTGTTTTTCATCTATTATATACGAGGGTGTGGGCACCTTGGCAAATTCCAGCATATCGTCCTCCCAAAATCGTTTATTATATATAAAGTATACCGTATTCCCGCCGAAAAGTCAATACTGCCGCAAAGAAACGTCGAATTTTCCTNNACAGCAAAAAAAGAACGGCTTACATAAGCCGTTCTTACCCACATTGGTGGGAGAGGATGGATTCGAACCATCGAAGCTGAAAGCAACAGATTTACAGTCTGCCCCCTTTGGCCACTCGGGAACTCTCCCATATTATGGAGCTGGTGATGGGACTCGAACCCGCAACCTGCTGATTACAAATCAGCTGCTCTGCCAATTGAGCTACACCAGCATTTGGTGGGAGTTACAGGGCTCGAACCTGTGACATCCTGCTTGTAAGGCAGACGCTCTCCCAGCTGAGCTAAACTCCCGTTCGTTTTTCCCGGTAAATGGTCGGGATGACAGGATTTGAACCTGCGGCCCTCTGGTCCCAAACCAGATGCGCTACCAAACTGCGCTACATCCCGCTATATGACCGGGCGCTTTTTCGCTCTCGTCCTGACGACTTGTATATAATACCACGTATCGTTTTTTTTATCAAGACCGATTATGGAGGATTAGAGTATATTATACAGATATATCACTATTTTTCGCTGTTTATTTCCCGTTTTCTAACTTTTTTAATTTTTTTCAAAAAATCTAATGCAATATAAATCAGTATAATTGCCCCCGCATAACCTGCCGCCCGATACAAAAAATCAACCATCCCCGAAAACGGGAACCCGCCTCCTATCACTCCGCAGCAAATTACAGCCGCTGTCGCCGTCCGCTTTGTCGTCCGCTTGCAAATCTCATTCATAGCGCTCGCTGCACAAGCGGCAGCCGTAGTGTATATTGATACGGATAAAAGCACAGCATACAGTATGGTGAACACCCTGCCTTGGCGGGACGCTATAGTAAGCATCGGAATCTCCCCGAGCGGTATTTTACCGTAAAATATGGAAAGCACAGTCCATACGCCCGCCATCATCAAGAACATCACCGTCCCGGAGATAACGCCTACCCAAACAGCCTCACGGCCGCTTTTTATAAACCGTCCCATACCGGCAAGAGCAACGCCTGCCGACAGCATATTATATCCCGTATAGCTTATCCCTGAAACCGCCAGACTGCCACCTCCGGCAAACGTACCCGCAAGACGGTAGTTTACAATATACCAGCAGGCAACAAGCACTCCTGCCCCTATAAATAGGCCTAAAAGCCCGTTTGTCGCTGTCAACATACCAAACCCCTTATTCATGATTATCAGGCACATAAGGCACAACAGAACGCCCCACACGGACGGTTTACCGCCGCAGACGGCAGCCATAGTTTCCCCGCCGGCTGATACCATCACCGCAAACACCGCCATCATGAAAAGCGTTACCAGCGCATTTGCAGCCGGGTATATCGGCTGCGGGAGTATCCCCTTGAGATACTCCCCGAACGTATACACTTCCCGAGATGATGTACCCTTTAAAATAAGCGCACCGAAAACCCCCAGCATCACACAGACGGCTGCCACCGCCACAAAGCTTGCTCTGCCATATTTGACAAAAAACGATAGTATCTCCTGCCCCGAGGCAAAGCCACCTCCCACCAGCGCTGCTATATAAGCTCCGGACACCAGCCATACGTTTTTACTCATACTTCTCACCGTCCTCTGACAGCCATTATATGCTTATGCTGTCAGAGGTATGAGTATAAAAATAGAAATCCTCTTATTGCCTGCTGCATCATCTCTCACACGGAATGATCATTTATCAGTATTCCGCTGTACAAGGGTACGCCGAAACGGTCTGCGAACATACTGCATTTGCACATAAAGATATAGTACACGTTCAACCCGCATTTTTGCAGAGTCTCAAAGTTCCCCTGCCCCTTGGATATTATTATATCTGCGCCGTTTATGCGATTCTTTGCTTCTTCTGATATTCCCTCTATACAGGTACCGCCGACAGAGCTGCCGTTATCTATAACCCTTACCATTTTGGTAAGCCCCACCTGTTCGGCATCCTCTATCGTGGCATCGTTTACAACCGGTTTTCCCCGCACAATGACAGTTATCTCAATATCGGGGTACAGCTTTTGGATTTCCTGTATAAGGAGCTTGTCAAGGACTATTTCACCGCAGTTATCCGTCAAATACACAAGTTCCTTCGCCTGCTTCAAGTCTGCTTCCATTGCAAGCAGAGTATCCTCCCTAACAGGGGTGTCTGCGGCCTTTGAAAGCATCTGTATCAGCTTATTCTCATCAACGCTGTCCATTGCCGCAAAATCTATGTAATTGCCCATCATAGCGTATTGTACCGCCGTTTTAAGCGGGGAGGCCGACTTCCCTATTTCCGTCTGCACAGACGGCGCAAGCTCAAGCATAAGGCTGTTAAAGTGCTCCTTTATGCGTGAGTAGTCCTTCCCTGCGCCGAACATCCGCTCTTGTATGCGGTATATTTCGTCCATAACCTCCGGAGCGCTCATAGTTGTCGGGACATCGGCGATAGTACGCAGTACGCTTTGCATGTACTCTATTTTAACAGCCCTCTCGGCTTCTGCGGGATAGCGTCCTATCTGCTTTTTTACAAGACAGCTCACACATTCGGGATTCAATCTTATCGGTGCGGTTTTCATGTTTTATCTCCTCTTATTTACTAAATACCTTAAGCGTCTGTTTTGCCATTCTCTGTCCATATGTACGGAAAACCTCTTTAAACTCATCCTCATGCCCCTTTATCATAACAGGTCCTAAATGTATCACCGGTTTCCCATATGAACCTCCGCCGGAATAAGTCATCATCCCGAAAACCATCATATGGGTAAGTATCGTCTGTATCGCAATATCGCCTCCGCCATGTATATAATCGGCAGTAGCAAATGCTCCCCCGATTTTACCTGCCAGCCCATACCGTCCGCAGCCCTCTAAAAACTGCTTCACCTTGCCGCTGAGATCTGCCATGTATGTAGGAGTCCCAATTATCACACAGCTGCTCTCGCCTATCCAGGAAGCATCTGGGTTGTCGATAGACATCGCCTTTGCTTCCATACCCTCCACGCTCATCATTCCGTCTGCGATATGTTCAGCCATCGTTTTAGTTGTTCCTGTCACACTCTGATACAATACAGTTGCTTTCATTTTAAACTTCTCCTTTAAATATGTATTCTATATTTATTATACCACGTATAATAAAATAAGGCAACCGCAAAATCGGCTGCCTCATAATTATTTACCCTCTGCCAAGGATCTCATCCATATCCTGTTCAGGCGCTGTTACCGGTTTTAGTCCATAGGTATCCGTAAGCACCTTTGC
>DBQZ01000072.1:241-1440 GCA_002305435.1 Clostridiales bacterium UBA1381 | reverse complement strand
ACTATCGTATCCATCGGTGTTTTCTTTACAAACTCCGTATAATAATTGCGTCCCGGATGCGCCCCGTCACAGCCGCCGACTAAAAATATATGTTTTATTTTGCCCGCCTTTATCAGGCTGATTATCTTTTCCGCATTTGCAAGCACTGCATCATGAGCAAATCCTGTCGTCAGCATATGTCCACCGTTTATGCCGCTCATACTCCTGTCATGTTCATAGCCGTCCAACTCCAATGCTTGCTTTATCAGAGGGGAGAAATCCTTCCTGCCGTTCTCATCCCTTTCGATATGCCTGAGGCCGTTATAGCCGACAATAGAGGTTGTATACACCCTGTCACTGTAGCTTTTTCTCGGAGGCATTATGCAGTTTGTGGTGAAAAGCACAGGCGCCGGAATATTTTCAAACTCTTTCTGCTGATTCTGCCATGCGGTTCCAAAATTTCCGGCGAGATGATCATATTTTTTCAATCCCGGATACCCGTGCGCCGGAAGCATTTCACTATGCGTATAGATATTTATGCCGGTACCCTTTGTCTGATCAAGCAGTTCCTGCAAATCCCGCATATCATGGCCGGAAATTACTATAAACGGCCCTTTCTTTATATCAATATTAACTCTTGTCGGAACAGGATTACCATAGCTTTCGGTATTCGCCTTATCCAGAAGCTCCATACATTTATAATTCACTCTGCCAAACTCCAATATCAAAGACAGCCATTCCTCAACAGAATGTTCCCTGTTTATCTCGCAGAGTCCCTTATAAAACCATTCTGACACTTCCTCGTCATAATAGCCAAGATTGGCGCAGTGGTGAGCATACGCCGCCATGCCTTTCATCCCAAACAGGAGCGTAGAGCGCAGTGATACAATATCGGTTTCCCCTTTAAACAAATCAATAAGCTCCGTATTTTCGTCGACGCCTATACGCCTGCGCTCATTTATTACCCGCTCGGTAAATTGTTTTATCGCACTATCATCAAAATTAACGTTTGTAAGCGTTGTAAACAAACCATCCTGAATAAGCCTGTCCGAAAGTTTGCTTCTTTTTCCTTCTGATGCCTGAGCCAAGCGGATAAGCTCATATACAAGCTCATCCTGAAGCTCGGATGTACTGGGCTGTTTGCCGCAGACGCCGGTTATAACGCAGCCTTTATTGCCTGCCGTTTGCTGACATTGAAAACAAAACATATTTGACATTTT
>DBQZ01000072.1:0-214 GCA_002305435.1 Clostridiales bacterium UBA1381 | reverse complement strand
TTATGGTGGACCATCTAGGACTCGAACCTAGGACCGTCCGGTTATGAGCCGGATGCTCTAACCAACTGAGCTAATGGTCCATAGTAGTGCAGATACGAAACCTGCACTGATTGGTGACCCGTGCGGGAATCGAACCCGCGTTACCGCCGTGAAAGGGCGGTGTCTTAACCGCTTGACCAACGGGCCGCAAGATCCGGCAACTATCTATTTTCCC
>DBQZ01000016.1:6006-19159 GCA_002305435.1 Clostridiales bacterium UBA1381 | reverse complement strand
CCGGCGGATATTTCCTCGCCTTGAAAGGTCCGCAGGCGGAGGATGAAATAAAAGATGCAACACGTACAATAACCATCCTCGGCGGCGGGGAACCGGAAATAATAAACGTTGATATTCCCTTTGCTGAGCTTTCGCACAAGATAGCGGCCGTAAAAAAAGTACGACGCACTCCGATGCAATTCCCCAGAAAAAGCCAGCAGATAGCAAAATGTGCAGTCGAATCCTGTTACCAAATATATAAAAAGCCCGGAAAGTGAGTATCCGGGCTTTTTTTGTCGGACGGTTTTCCTTTACAACCAGCCGTTTTATGATATAATTGGTGTGTAAGACAAAACGGCAGACATTCCCCAAGGGTCTTGCCGCAACACCTGACGTCTTACAGAGGTAAATCCTCTCAACCTTCCACCACCGAGGGCTTAACCGGCGGCAGGGATCGCTTTGCCGCCGGAATAAAGCCTTAAATCGAAAGAGGTACAATTTATGCTGGAGCTATTATGGAAACGATTTGAAAAGAAGGACGATTCTCAATCTGTCATTGAGATACCTTTATATAAAATAACCCCCAACCCCTCCCAGCCTCGCAAGCACTTCGACCGTTCGTCCCTTGCGGAGCTGGCAGAATCTATCCTCGAATACGGGGTGATACAGCCGATAACCGTGCGGAAAAACGGCGGCGAATACGAGCTTATCGCCGGTGAACGCCGCTGGCGTGCTTCGTACATGGCGGGGCTTGAAACAATCCCATCAATAGTGATGGAAGCGGACGAGGAGGAGTCCGCTTTATTGGCGCTTTTGGAAAACCTGCAGCGGGAGGACTTAGGCTTTTTCGAGGTAGCCGAAAGCTACCGCCGCTTAATCCGTGAACAGGGCATGACCCAGGAGGAGCTTGCCGCAAAGCTCGGCAAAAGCCAATCATCAATATCAAATAAGCTACGGCTTCTGCGGCTTGATCCTATGGCAAGAAAAATCGTCCGTGAATACGGCCTGTCTGAACGCCACGCCCGAGCCCTGCTGTCAATAGCCGATCCCGCCCTGCAGCTTGAGGCCGCAAGAAAAATCTGCGATGAGAAAATGACCGTTAGCCAGAGCGAGGATTACATAAAAAGTTTACTTATAAAACATCCACGCCTGCACGAAACACGCCGCAATATAAGCTCCGCCCGCGATATAAAGGTGTTCACAAACACAATCAAAAAGGCGGTCGATACAATGAAAAAGGGTGGCGTTGAAGCAAACCTTCGCCAGACCGAAACCGATGCCGGAATCGAATACACAATAACCGTAAAAAAGGAAAGCAGCCTAAACAGGGAATGAGCAGACGAAAAATAACCGCCGGATATTTCCAGCGGTTATTTTTATGGAGGGGTTTTATTCTTCGCCGTAATAGGCTGTAGTCATTATCTCTTCTATTTCTTTCACAAGCGGAAGTCTGGGATTAGCCGTTGTGCACTGATCCTCAAACGCCTTGTCGGCAATATCGGAGAGCTTCGACATATACTCGGCCTCGTTTATGCCGCATTCCTTAAACGATGCGGGGATGTTCACCTTTGCGATAAGCTCTTTTACAGCTTTTATCAGGCTTTCTACACCCTGCTCTGTCGTCTCGGCCGGAAGTCCGAGGTATTTTGCTATTTCCGCATACTTCTTGTCTGCGATAAACTTCTCATACTTTGGGAAGGATACGAACTTCGACGGCATGGAAGCGTTATAGCGTATAACGTACGGCAGCAGAACTGCATTTGCACGTCCGTGCGGCACGTGGTACTCGCCGCCGATCTTGTGGGCTATCGAGTGATTGAGTCCCAGGAATGCGTTCGTAAATGCCATACCGGCTATGCAGCTGGCGTTGTGCATCTTTTCACGTGCTTCCTTATCGTCCTTGCCGTTTTCATATGCACGGGGCAGGTATTCAAACACGAGCTGTATCGCCTTCATCGCCAGACCGTCGGTGTAATCGGATGCCATTACAGATACGTACGCTTCTATTGCGTGTGTAAGCACGTCAAGCCCTGTATCCGCCGTTGTCGCCTTAGGCACTGTCATTACGAACTGGGGATCTATAATCGCAACATCCGGTGTCAGCTCATAATCGGCAAGCGGATATTTCATGTTGTTCTTCTTATCGGAAATAACCGCAAAGCTCGTTACCTCAGAACCTGTGCCGCTCGTTGTGGGAATTGCCACAAGTTTTGCCTTATTGCCCATCTTCGGGAACTTGAACGCACGTTTTCTTATATCAAGGAAACGCAGGCGCAGTGCATTAAAGTCAGTGTCCGGATGCTCGTAGAACAGCCACATTGCCTTTGCAGCATCCATAGCGCTACCGCCGCCGAGGGCGATTATAACGTCCGGCTTGAAGGCTGCCATCATCTCAGCGCCCTTCTTTACCGCTTCCACAGGGGGATCCGGCTCTACGTCTGAGAATATCTCGCAGTGTACATGAGAGGGACGCTTGCGCAGATAGTAGAGTATCTTATCCACGTATCCAAGCGATACCATGCCCGGGTCGGTAACGATGAACGCCCGGCTTATATCCGGCATCTTCTCAAGATACTGTATCGAATTGTACTCAAAATATATCCTGTCGGGAACCTTGAACCACTGCATATTTACCCTCCGTTTTGCTACTCTTTTTCTGTTGATAAGATTTACGGTCGTCACATTGCCGCTTACGGAGTTTCCGCCGTAGCTGCCGCAGCCGAGCGTCAGAGACGGCATATTTGTGTTGTAAATGTCGCCTATAGCTCCGTGAGAGGAGGGGGAGTTTACTATCAGACGGCTTGCTATCATCTTATCGGAATATCTCTGAATTACACCCTCATCCTGAGCGTGTATTACCGCCGAATGGCCTTTTCCGCCAAAGCAGAGCATCTGTTCTGCACGCTCTAAGCCCTCTTCCTCGGAATCAACCACAAAGTACGCCAAAACCGGGCTGAGCTTCTCTCTTGAAAGCGGATATTCGGGGCCAACGCCGTCTATTTTCGCTATCAAAATCTTTGTATCCTCCGGCACTTCTATACCGGCGTTATTTGCTATCCATGCTGCGGATTTGCCGACAATATCGGGGTTTACTGCGCCCTTAACCGAATTTATGCAGTAAGCTCCCAGCTTTTCCACATCCTCCGGCTTTACAAAATAGCAGCCGTATTTCTTCATCAGCCGCTCAAATTCCGGGGCGATTTCCCTATCAACTATCGCCGCCTGCTCAGAGGCGCATATCATACCGTTATCAAAGCTCTTGGAGAGTATCAGGTCTGTAACAGCCTGCTCAAGGTTAGCGCTCTTGTGGATATAGCAGGGTACGTTTCCGGGGCCTACGCCAAGGGCCGGCTTTCCTGTCGAATAAGCCGCCCTTACCATGCCGCTGCCGCCTGTAGCAAGTACTGTCGCTACTCCAGGGTGGTTCATCAGCGCATTTGTCGCCTCAAGCGATGGATGCTCTATCCACTGGATGCAGTTTTCGGGAGCGCCCGCTTCTACAGCCGCCTCATAAACTATCCTTGCCGCCTCCGCACTGCACTTCTGCGCCGAGGGATGGAAGCCAAAGATTATCGGGTTTCTCGCCTTTACCGAGATAAGCGATTTAAAAAGTGTCGTTGAAGTGGGGTTTGTTACCGGGGTAACGCCGCAGATAACGCCTATCGGCTCAGCTATAACCTCGTAATCCTCCATATCGCTCTCTTCTATCACGCCGACAGTCTTTTCATACTTAATGGAGTGGTACACGTATTCGGTGGCGAACATATTCTTCGTGATCTTATCCTCATATATGCCCCTACCTGTTTCCTCCACTGCCATTTTTGCAAGCTCCATGTGCTTGTCAAGTCCTGCCAGCGTCATTGCTTTTACTATTTTGTCGATCTGTTCCTGGTCGAGCTTCATAAACTCATCCAAAGCCTTCTGCGCTTTTCCAACCAACTCGTCTATCATGTCCTGTACGTTTACTTCTGACATATCTTTCCCTCCTGATAAATTTCGGTTTATTTCGGGCGGAGGAGCTCTCCCCGCCCTCGGTCTGTCAGTTACGGCAGTATTGTTATTTTTTTATCAATCACTGCAATTATATTATACACGATCGTCAAAAAAATGTCAACCCCTTTTTTAAAGGTTGTAAAACTTTATTACCTTTGCATATCTGCATAGTATTTTACCCCGATTTTATGGTTATTATTGATAAAATAATAATTTTACATATGCTTGATAGCATATTACAGCCAGTTTACGTTTAGTCATTGTTTGTAAGCGCAATGTAAGCTCAGTATAAAATCCTAAAAGCTGTGGATTTTTGCGGGGCAATTATTTTATGTTTTTAGGCAATAATTACAGATGAAATTTTTCTTTAGATATTGTATAATGTTATTAAGAAATAAAATTACGGAGGTTATACTATGGACTGCATAAATTTATCCGGCAGGTGGGAATGGTCTTTCGAAGAAAACGGCAGCTACAATGGCGGCTTCCAGCTGCCCGGCTCTGCCTGCGAAAATGCTATAGGCAAAAAATGGCTGCCGTTTGACCGGATGACAAAGGATACCGTACGCTGTCTCAGACCTAAATATGAATACATAGGCGACATTTTTCTTAGGCGGACGGTCGAAATACCCGATGGCTGGGGAAATTCCCACATAACACTTTTTCTGGAGCGTGTGAGTTTCGTATCCGAGGTATACGTTGACGGCAGGAAGCTATTGCGGCCGTTCGTTTCTTTCAGCGTCCCGCATACGTACGACCTTTCATCCGTACTTACACCGGGGGATCATGAGCTTAAGATACGCATATCAAACAGTGACGTATTAAATCTCGACCATATGTCCTCAGGCTACAGCAATGACACCCAATCATTCTGGTGCGGTATTGTCGGCCGTATTGAATTGCAGAAAGAGGATATTTTCCGCATACACCGTCTTAGCGTATTCCCGCAGAAAGACAAAATAAAAATAAAAGCCTGCATAGATACCGAATGCGTCTCCCCGGAAACATTTCGTACAGCAGAGCTTGTTTTAAACGTATCCGACTGTGAAAGCGGCGAAGAAAAGGCAGAGCAGAGGTTTTCATTTAAGCTGTATAACCGCCGCCAGAATGTAACGGCTGTTTACGATATGGGCGACAATATTAAGCTGTGGTCGCCGGATTCCCCCGCCCTTTATAAGCTCAAAGCCACGCTTATAACCGAGGATAGCGAAAGTCCCGGCAGCTTTATTGCTCGTGATGAGAAAAGCTCTGTTTTCGGTATGCGTACATTTGAGGCGGAGAGCCGCAGCTTTCTCTTAAACGGCAAAAAAATATTCCTCCGGGGTACGCTCGACTGCGCTATTTTCCCAAAGACCGGCTATCCCCCGACCGACCTTGACAGCTGGCTATACATCTGCCGCCAAGTAAAGCGGTACGGCTTAAATCACATACGGTTCCATTCATGGTGTCCGCCCGAAGCCGCTTTTACTGCCGCCGATATTGAGGGAGTACTAGTGCTTGCGGAAATGCCGCTGTGGCTAAATCTTGACGTATGCGCACTTGATACCGGAAGCGATCCCGTCCACGGGGAATTTTTCCGCAGCGAAGCTCTTAGGATAAGCGAGATGTATGGCAATCATCCCTCGTTTGTGATGTTCTCAAACGGCAACGAACTATTAGGCGATTTTGATATGCTGGAAAAAATAACAGCCCAGACAAAGGCTCTCGACAACCGCCGCCTTTATACGCTGACCTCAAACTTTGAAAGAGTGCCGTCCGAGGCAGATGATTACTTCTCCGCCTTTTCCTCTTACGGCAAACGGCTGCGGCTGCAAAATATGCTTGACGAGGTAGCTAAGGGCACATTTGTAAACTTTAACGATGCAGTTGAAACAATGGACATACCCACCGTTTCATTTGAAGTCGGGCAGTACTGCGTATACCCGGACGTGACCTCCATTGACAGCTTCAGCGGAAACCTGCTGCCGCTAAATTTCATGGCTATACGTGACGACCTTGAGAAAAAAGGCCTTTTGGATCGTGCCGCCGAATATGTACACGCTTCCGGAAAGCTTGCCGCCCTTTTATATAAGGAGGAGCTGGAAGCCGCCTGCCGCACAGAAGAGCTTGCCGGAATCGAGCTTTTGGGCATACAAGACTACTGCGGCCAATGCACTGCGACTGTCGGCATACTCGACCAGTTTTACGGCTCAAAGGGGATAATCGCCCCCGAGGATTTCCGCCGTTTTTGCTGTGACAGCGTGCCGCTTATGGAATCAGGGCGCATATTCACAGATGAGGACACCTTTGCCGCAAAGCTCTATACCTCCAACCGCCGTCAATGCCCGTATACGCTTACAATATCCGACAGTAACTGCATTATAGCAGAAAAGAGCGGCATCCTCCCCGACACCGCCGAGCTTCAGCTCTCAGATGTAAAATCGCCATCACAGCTTACTGTCGCACTTAAAACGGACTGCGGTGAAAACTCATGGAATATTTTCGTATTCCCCAGAGCTGCCGCCCCCGTACAAAGCGTACCCGTGTTTCCCAGCTTTAACGCAGAAGCCGAACGGATAGCCGCCGAGGGCGGACGGGCGATAATCCTCGCCGGTTCTTTAAAAGCGCCCATAGACGGGAAATTCTTCCCCGTATTTTGGAGTCCCGCATATTTTTACTCCACAAACCCCTGCGGCCTTATTATAAAGGCGGAGCATCCGTTCTTTAGACGCTTCCCCACCGGCAAATACTCCGACTTCCAGTGGTATCAACCAATGGAAAACGGCGTCTGCTTTAATCTTAGCAGCATATCCCGCAAGCTGCGTCCGATAGTTGAACCGGTGCCGAATTTCTTCGATAATACTCCGATGTCGCCGCTGTTTGAGGCGAAAATCGGCTGCGGCAGCTTCCTGTTCTACGGCTTCTCTCCCGATGGGGAATCTGCCGAGGAGAAACAGCTGTGGAGGGCTGCTGTTGAATACGCCGCTTCAGAGGAATTTACGCCCGAAATAACCCTTTCTCTCGACGAAATACACAGCCTGTACTAACAACGTCGCTCTGCCTGCTTTTACACATAAAAATCGCCTGTACTCTTTTCTTGCAGATGTACAGGCGATTTTATTATACCGCTTTTATAGATACGAATTTATATCCTGCCCTTGTGATTATTGGGCGTATATCACCCTCCGTTATTTTATGGTCTGCCCATATCATGGCTTTTTTCTTCCGCCAATCGGCCTCAGCATAAAGACCGTCCTCTTTTCCCACTGCCAATTCTATTCGGTCGGAGCAGTTATGGCAGCTCATGCCCTCTATCCCCACTTCATAATGGTACGGATACTGCTCCTTGTCGATCTTCTTTTTCTCTTCCTTTACCTCACCGCCGCCTCCGCCGCAGCAGCCGTTCTTGAGCCGCTTTTTAAAGCTGAATCCTCCGATAACGCATAAAACCGCTATCAGCGCACAAATGATAATCGTTGATAAATTTTCCATTTATTTCACCGTCCTACAAGGTTAGTATTTGCTAACTATAGTATACCGCATTTTTCCTTTTTTGTCAATAGGGTGATAATATTCAAAAAAATAACGCCCGAAAAGGCGCCTGTAAAAATAGGGAAATCCGTCTTCCGCATCTCAAGGGGAGGTTGGCGGAAGACGGATATTATGTTCCGCATATCATGGAATCCGCATATTATTTTATATAGGGTTTAGGGTATAGGGGAAAATGTTCTGCGTTTTCAGGGATTCCATCCTGTTATATAGGGGGGGATCGCAGGATGGCGGATATGCGGTGGTGTATACAGACAGTTAAAAAAACTGTTTGTACCGATTTTATCGGAACAGGTCAGACAATTGCCAAGACCATATTTCCTCATGTACATTATACTAAATATTTCAAGATTTGTCAACTGCTTCTTTGTGATAATTCGTATATAAATAGAACGATGTATTCGGTCATATTGCACTATATCACCGCATTTAGTCAAAAAATGCAATGGAAAATACACTAAATGCAATAGCAATTCCAAAAAATCTATGATATAATACTGTTGTATCAGATGAAAAATCTGGTCCTCTCTCTCTTTTTTATAAATCCCTGCGGCAGGCTTAAAAGGTCTGCCGTATATTTTTTTTGTAAAAAAACAAGCGGATCTGCCGTCCAAACGGCAAATCCGCTTGTTTTGTTTATTACATCTTCTCGACCGTTTCTATCCCCAACAGAGCTAAAGCGGTTTTTATCACCGAAACTGAAGCCTTTACGAGCGCAAGTCTTGCGTTTCTCGTTTCTTCATCAACATCGCTTCTTAAAATCGGCTGTGAATTGTAGAACTTGTTAAACAGCTTTACCAAATTGGTGACATAGCGGTTTATGTGGAACGGCTCATTGCGCTCCGCAGCCGACTTTACGGCAGCGCCGAAGCTGTCCAGCTGGCGGATGAGGGCGTACTCCTCATCGCCGGTGAGCTTTTTAAAGTCTATCTCTTTAAGCTCCGGCTCTCCCGCGCGGCGCAGTATGCTCCTGCCTCTCGCATATCCGTACTGGCAGTATGGAGCAGATTCACCCTCAAAATCAAGCATCGAATCCCAGCTGAATACTATATCCTTTTCACGGTTATTCTTAAGGAAGGTGTAAAGGATAGCGCCTATGCCTATCTTCTTTGCTACCTCGTCCTTGTTTTCCATCTCGGGCGAGTTTTCTTCTATTACCTCACGTGTTTTTGCTATAGCCTCGTTTAAAACGTCCTCTAAGAACACAACATCGCCGTGACGTGTAGAGAGTTTTTTATCGGGGAACTTCACAAGCCCGAAGCCGACGTGCTCGCAGTCTTTCGCCCAGTCAAAGCCCGCCTTTTCAATAACTGCAAATATCTGCTTAAAATGCAGAGCCTGCGGCGTACCTACAACGTAGATGTTTTTGTAAAAATCATACGTGCGTTTTCTGTAAAGGGCAGCGGCAATATCACGTGTTGCGTATATCGTTGCCCCGTCTGATTTAATAATTATGCAGGGAGGCATCCCCTTATCGGAAAGGTCTACGACACGTGCGCCCTCGCTTTCCACAAGCAGCCCCTTTTCATCGAGAATATCGACAACCTCCTGCATCTTGTCACTGTAGAAGCTCTCACCGGCGTATGAATCAAAGCTGATATTGAGCATATTGTACACACGCTCAAACTCCTTTAAGCTGATGTCACGGAAATACTGCCAGAGTTTCGTAGTTTCCGGCTCATTTTCCTCAAGCATCTTGAAATACTCCCTTGCCTCATCATCAAGCGAGGGATCCTTTTCCTCCTCCTCATGGAAGCGCACGTATATCTTCAACAGCTCGTTTATCGGATCCTTTTCTATAACAGCCGGATCTCCCCATCTTTTATAGGCGGATATGAGCTTGCCGAACTGCGTCCCCCAGTCGCCGAGGTGGTTTATTTTAACGGTATTGTATCCGAGATGACGCCATATCTTTTCAAGCGAATTGCCTACGGCAGTCGAAAACAAATGGCCGATATGGAACGGCTTTGCAATATTCGGCGAGGAAAATTCCACGATGACTGTCTTTCCCTCTCCCTCTGTGGAGCTGCCCCAGCTCTCCCCGGCTTCACGTATGCCCTCAAGCACGCTGCCGGCGAATTTTTCACGGTTATAGAAAAAGTTTAAATATCCGCCTACGGCTTCCACACGGCCGATATATTCATCACCTGTAAATTTCGACTCTAAATCCTTAGCGATGGCAGCCGGAGCTTTGCGCAGCGTTTTTGCCAGCACAAAACACGGAAATGCCAGATCCCCGAGCTTCATCTCAGGCGGCGTTTCCACCAGCTTTGCCACCTCAGCCGTCTCAATTCCGGTTGCTTCGGTCAGGGAATTTATTATATGTTCCTTAAAATCCATTATTATCAACTCCTGCATTATTTTCAAATATTATAACACCCCCGGCGATATTATGCAAGAGCAAATCAAAAATTAGGCGGGAAAATTTTTTCACTCGCCCCTCTAATGGCGTATTGCTATTTAATCTTTGCTGTGCTATAATGTACTTAAAAGCACAGGAATACCGCCCCCCGCAAAACAGGCGGTTCACCCTAAAGAACGGATAACAGACAAAAAATGTTTACATATAATAAAGCAGTATCGGAGGACGATTTATGAAAAAAACAGTATCACTGCTTTTAAGCTGTGTGCTATTATCGGCAAATATCCAAGCTGTCCCCGCCCATGCAAATCCAACCCAAGACGATAAGGCGGAATATATAGTAGTACTCGACGAAAACACAAAAGATACCCCTGAGGATGTACTCGAGGAAATCTGCCGCCAGACCGGCGCAGAAGCGGGATTTTGCTACAGCGCCGTATTTAACGGCTTTTCCCTGACAGCGCCAAGCGATACGTACTGGGATATTGCCTCCTATGAGGGAGTATCAGCCGTATTCCCCTCCTCGCAGATGCAGGTAACCTCTGCCGAAACGTCGCAAGCGCCGTCTGCACCGGTTCTTGATTACGAGGAAAATACGACAGGCTTTGATGGGCGCGGACAGGTAATTGCAGTTATCGACACGGAGTTTGACACAAATCACTACCTATTTTCCCAAATGCCGGAAGAACCACGTCTTACAAAGGACGATATAAAAGAGCTGCTCAGCGAAAACAGCTTCAATATAGATGTTTCAGCAAATCAGGTGTACAAGAACGAAAAAATACCTTTCGTGTACAATTACGTCACCGACAGCCCCGACACCTTCGACAAATCCCTGTTTGAAGTGCACGGCACACACGTTGCAGGCATAGCGGCAGGCAGCGGCGGCAGTCTGCCCGACGGCTCCCCGTACGAGGGAACCGCCCCTGAGGCACAGCTCGTCCTGATGGATATTTCCGATTCCGGCATGATTTCCGATGCTGCCGCACTTGCAGCCGTCGATGATGCGGTTAAGCTCGGTGTGGACGCTATAAATATAAGCTTCGGAGTGGGCGGCGTTTCTGCGACCTCATTCCCGCTTGAAAATCTCGTATATGAAAGCGTGCGTGAAGCCGGGATATATATTTCCGCCTCAAGCGGCAACAGCGGTCGGGGCCAGGATATGCAGCCTCCCTCTGCGGAAAATATCGACTATGCAACTCTCGGAGTCCCCGGCTCCTATTCCTCAGCCACAGCGGTAGGTTCTATTGACGTGGGCTTTCATCAGGAAGCCGTAAAAATAATGAAGCTCGGCAACGGTACAGAAGTCGAATATACAGACAGAAACCGTGAAACGACAT
This sequence comes from Clostridiales bacterium UBA1381, assembly GCA_002305435.1. Taxonomy (GTDB): domain Bacteria; phylum Bacillota; class Clostridia; order UBA1381; family UBA1381; genus UBA1381. The sequence continues at coordinate 7,957 of DBQZ01000016.1, read as the reverse complement.
TTGACGCCAAATTTTCCGACAAGCTGTATCCGTACGTATACTGCGCTTTCGGAGACCCTGAGGATGTAGTCGATATTGAAGGGAAAATCGCTTTGGTGATATACACAAAGAATACAAATGCATCAAAGGTAGCAGAAACGGTGTTCGGCTCAGGCGGCCTTGGGATCGTATTCTGGGGCACGGGCGACAGGGTAGGTGAGGTTCCGGTTATGTCCGAGCTGCCGATGGCGTACGTTACACGTTCTGAGGGAGTGAAGCTATTCCGCTCACATTCGCAAAGCCTTCGCACTACCGGCGAAATACGGTATGAAAACTATGAGGAGGAGGGCGGCGGTTCTATCTCCTATTTCTCAAGCTACGGTACTACAGGAGATTTGGAGCTTAAGCCTGAGCTTACCGCCCCCGGCGGGTACGTATACTCCTCCATACCCGATGATGATTACGTATATATGTCCGGCACATCAATGGCAGCCCCGTTTGCTGCCGGAGCCTCCGCTGTAATCGGCGAATACTTGGACACAAAACCGTTTTCCGCCCGCTATAACACCCTTTTCGGCAAAAGCCGTGTGGATCTTATAGAATCGCTGCTAATGTCAGGCGCTGATATAGTCCGCTATGAGGACGGAACCCCGTATTCTCCCCGTGTGCAGGGAGCAGGCCTGATAAATATAAATAACGCTGTAAACACACCGGCGGTGATTATCGGTGATGATAACCGCTCCAAGCTCAGTCTCGGTGATGGTCTGCAAAACGAGTTCAGCTTTACATTTAAGGTGAGAAACCTCACCGACAAAGCTCTCCATTACGAAACCGCAGCAGAGCTTATAACTGACGGTTCGGATGACTCTCTGATAACAGACAGCGTCCCATTTCCGGCTGAGGTCGTAATGCCGAAAAATATAACCGTAGAGCCGGGCGGGGAAACTGCGGTTACTGTTAATGTATTCCTTGACGAGGAATTTGCATACGAAAATTCGCTCATATTTAAAAACGGTTTCTTTGTGGACGGCTATATAATTCTTACCGATCCCAAAGGGGAAGTATCGGAGCTTAGCATGCCGTTTACGGGCTTTTACGGCGATTGGGACAGAGCGCCGATGTTCGGCGATACCCTGTATGATGATAACAGCCTCTTCAGCCTTGAGGAAGACAATTTCTCTGCGGCAACACTGCTTATTTGCTCAAATATTCTTTTGGGGGCGAATATGTTCGAGGATAAGCTGTATGCCGACCGTGAGCTTATCGCCATTTCACCGAACAACCTTGTCATGGATGATTCGGTGCTGATGCTGCTCTCCCCCCTGCGCTCTGCCGATAGGATAAAAGCCGTAGTGACCGACAAGGACGGTAACATAGTTATCGAACAGGCGATGAGAGAACCGTGCGCAAAATTCGCCGAAAATCTCTACCCAATAGACGGCTTTGGCGAGCTTGCCGATGGAAAATACACCCTTACAATCTGGGGCGACTATACGTATGAATATGAGCCTGAGGCCGTGTACGGTCAGGACGGCGAAAAGAAATCGCCGTTTGAGGTCTGGCTTGATTATTATATGTCATCCTCCGCCCCCTCCGGCAGCGAAAATGCCCCGTCCGCTGATGATGATTACGACAGCTCATTTTCACTTCCGATCACAATTGACAGGGAACTTCCGCAGATAGATTCCATGTCGGAGGAAAACGGCGTTTTAAAGGCTGATGTTTCCGATAACCACTACGTGCAGGCGGTAACGCTTAGCTGGCGTGATGCAGACGGTATCCTCCAAGAGCAGACGAAAACGTTTACTGATACTGAAAAAATCGGAAGCCGCAATACTGTTACAGCTGAATTTGATTTGGAAAACGTTGATATGGAAAGTGCGGCAATACACGTCTACGATTATGCGATGAATACGACCGTTGAAAATCTTCGTGGCAGCACAAGCGATGTGAGCGCACAGGTGGAGAGCGT
>DBQZ01000016.1:0-5895 GCA_002305435.1 Clostridiales bacterium UBA1381 | reverse complement strand
CGTGACGGCGGACTGGAGCTGTGTGCGGACAATAAAACGTACAGTCTGCCATCGTTTGGTACAGGTCTTGCGGGCGGATAATTTTAATAGTTCGAGATATACAAAAATTCAGATACTTTCTTTTGATTAACAGATATTCTGCATAAAATACCTGTTAAACCGTAAACTTTTATGGTATAATATGTACAAGCAATTTTGGCTTAAAAAATAAAGAAAGAGAGGATTAAAGATGAGCAGAAAAAGGATATTAGCGGCAGTATCTGCCGGAGCTATTGCCCTGTCGGCAATATCGGTATTTGCCCAGTATGAGCAGTACACAGACGGCGACGGTATGACTCTCGGACATTATACCGATCCGTTCAATGAAGCAGACCGCACACAAACAGAACAGCTCTACGCTGCACGGCCGAAAATGGAACGTCAGTACGATGATCTGTCACGAGGACTTATCGCTGTTCCCGGCGAGGGAGGAACCCTCGTCAGCTGGCGTTTTCTGGGCACGGATTCAAACAGCCTGTCCTACAACCTATACCGCAACGGGGAAAAGCTAAACGCCGAACCGCTCAACGCTTCGAGCTATTTCGACATAGACGCTCCCGCCGGCGCAGTTTACCGCCTTGTGGAGCTCGACTCAGCCGGAGCGGAAACCGACATAGCTTCAGAAACGACAGCATGGAGCGACAACTACATATCGTTTAACGTTACAGAGCGTGAGGGCTACAACATCGACGACGGGGCTGCGGCAGATTTGGACGGCGACGGCGAATTTGAGCTGCTTTTAAGACGCACGCCGAGCATGGATGTTGATACACGCACAACTTACCCGCTTATTGAAGCATATGAAATAGACGGCACTCATATGTGGACAATAGACATCGGTCCCAACGAAATAAACGAGGTTGATATAAACATCCTCGCCTACGATTTAAACGGCGACGGCAAATCAGAGGTTGTACTGCGCTCTTTCGAGGGCACAAAGGATGGTACTGGCGCAGAGATCGGCGATACAAACAACGACGGTATCACCGATTATTCTCTGAACAAGGACAACCTTGCAATTTTCCAGGACAGGCAGTACATAATATCCACGCCTGAATTCCTGTCGGTATACGACGGGTCAACCGGTGCGGAAATATCCCGGACGGAGCTTCTTCCAAAGCGGGAACCGTTGTCGGAGTGGTCGTATAACTACAGCGATACCGGCAGACTTACAAAACGTGCCAGCCACTATCTTTTCGGAGTAGCATATCTTGACGGGGTTACGCCGAGCGTAGTAATGGTAAGAGGAGCATGGGACAATGTTCGTGCCGCCGCCTGGCATATGGACGGAAACAACCTTGTTGTTGACTGGGAATGTCTGACTGAAAACAAAGAGGACGACAACAGCATATACGGAGCCTGCAATCACAACCTATCGGTTGCCGATGTGGATTTTGACGGGAAAGATGAAATACTCTCAGGTCCCATGGCAATAGATGATGACGGAAGCCAAATGTATGCTACACAGGCAATAGATAATAACGGCAACGTACAAAAGCTTCTGCACGGCGATGCTTTCGACGTCGCTAAGATGGATCCCGATTTCAACGGCTATCTCGTATGGGCGTGTCACGAAAATTCGCCGCTTATGGCAAACGTAGACCTGCACGATGCCCGCACCGGCCAGGTAGCATGGGGCTACGGCAAAAACAAGGATACAGGCCGCAGCCGTTCGGGCGATATTGATCCCACATTCCGCGGCCACGAGGTATGGGCGTCAACGGCAACCGTTCCCTCCACGTTTAATGATGAACCTATCATAGACGGCGAATGGGATGAGATAGACTTCCGCAATCCCGACGGTTCAATAGCTGTGACCGGTTCTTTGCCCGTCAATTTCAAGGTATACTGGGACGGCGACCTCTTGAGCGAATTTTTGGACGGTGTTACCGTTTCCAAGTGGAACTGGGAGGATAAAACTGTAGATATAATTATGGAGGAAAAAGAATGTGCTTCCAACAGCGGAACAAAGGCTGTTCCCTGTATTTCAGCTGACCTTATGGGCGACTGGCGTGAAGAAATTGTATGGAAGACGACAGATGAAAAGTCAATACGCATATATTCGACCGCCATCCCGACATCGTATAAAATCCCGACATTGATGCACGACCCATATTACAGAGCCTCCGTAGCAATACAGAACAACCACTACAATCAGCCGCCTAACGTAAGCTATTACTTAGGTGCAGAAACAACCGAGGTTCCCATTTTCGAGGGATACGTAATGCGTGACGGTCAGAAAATCACTAACCCCGACCTCACCGGAGACCACGGCACATATACGATACACAGCGGTTCTGCCGGAACATTCTCGATGAAGCTGCTCGTTGGCAGCCCCAATGCTATAGTTGGAACCAACGTAGTTAAAATAGACGAAGCTGATGAAAACGTTGTTCCAATGATAACGAATGACAGAACTCTCGTTCCTGTACGGTTTATCGCAGAAAGCCTGGGCATGAACGTTGAGTACGACCACGAAAGCCGGCTCGTAACTCTCGACGGCAACGGCTATACCGTAAAAATGACGCTCGACAGCAGCGAATACACAGTAAACGACCATCCGTTCACCCTCGATGTACCGGCTCAGTCGATAAACGACCGCACAATGATACCGCTAAGAGCAATGGCAGAAGCAGTAGGTATGCAGGTAGAATGGGACGGCGACAATCAGCTGATATATCTTGGCAAACATCCCTTCTACGATGCGGGCGACACCCCGAGACTAGTAGAAGCAATGACGAGCGGCATTATGCCCTCCCCCACTCCCGAACCCACCCCTGCTCCGACAGAGGATCCGACAATCGGGGCTGAGTTTACCGAATACACAGACTCTGAAGGACAAAGCTGGAAGCTGTATGTGGATGAAGATTTTGAATCCTACTCCCTCGCAGATCCTGCCGGCTGGGCAGGAACGAAGCCCGCACCTTTAGACAGCATTGGCGTTATCGAGGGCAACGGCGGCAAGGTTATGGGAATTTCCGGCTCCTCCAAGGGCAACAGAAACGCTGTATATACAGCTCCCTTCCCGGTAAGCGGAACGGCTCTTATAGAGTTTGACTGGAAGCCCGGCGAGTGTACCGGCGGCACATCCTACGGCGAGCTGCGTTTGGCAGACAGTACCGGCAAGGTATTCCTCGGGATAAAGACAATGCCCGGAAGCGAGCTGCAATATTCAACAGGCGGCTCCATATCAAACGGCGGACTGGAAACAGCACAATGGAAAAATATCGGCGTTGGCTTCAAGGACGATAAATATTACCACTTCGCAGTGGAAGCTGATTTTGACAACCAGGTATGCAACGTCACCGTTACAAGCGGTTCAACCACCGGACGGATAAACGATATGGCGTTCAGCAATGCGGTAGACTTTGCTTCAATTGAAATATTAGCTGTCCGCCAGGAAAGAAACTTTGAATGGGCAACTGAAATAGATAACCTGAAAATCGGCGAACTGAATGTATAAAAATGTTAGAGGGCGTGACACCACGCCCTTTAATATTATAAAAGAAAGGATCAAATACAATGAAACTCACAAAAATTCTTGACGGAGAATATTCCACACTCTTAGGCATGAATGGCGGCATGGTGGAAAGCCCCGACGGGAAACAGATAATCTACGCTGCTAAAAAAGACCTCTCAAGCCCACGCTCAGAGGTGCGCATCTGCTCCTCCGATCTCACCGATCACCGGACTATAGCAGAGGTGGATTGCCCCAATCATAACGGGCCGTCAGCCACCTTCCTAAACGACCATGAAGTCGTTTTCAGAGAGGTAAAGGACAATATGTCCTCATTTTACATAATGGATATAAATACTCTCAAAGTGCGCTGCCACATAGCCGCAAAGGAGAGCCACTGCGGAGAAAACGGTATGTACCCGTTTTCGATATCGTCAGAATACTTAGGCAAAAACCCTGAGTATCCGCAAATCACCCGCTCGGGCATATACCTTTTAAATCTTTCCACCGGCGATATAAGCCTTGCCGCAAGCGAAGAACAGCTTTTAGAGCTCGTAAAAAGCCACGGCTTAACGCCGACCGAAACGACAGCCTCTGTAAGCCACGTTCAGCTGAACCCCTCCGCAACCTCCGTTATGATGCGTATGAGCGTTAAAGAGTGTCCTGTATTCGGCGCTCTGGGCTGCTTTGATCTTGATACAGGAAATACCCATCTCATCCCTGACAAGCCCGTCCATCAACTCTGGTTCGACGACGAAACGTACATGGCGACACGCCAGTTCTACCGAAATGGCCGCATAGAAATGGATTCAAGCTATATCGCCCGCTTTTCCAAGGACGGCGAAGAGCTTGAGGTTCTCGGAGGCATCTCAAACCATATGGACGCAGACCACACAAGGACGCTTTTTGCCGGCGACCGCTGCTATCCCGGCTATTCAACCGATGTATCGGTATACCGCCGCGGCAGCAAAGAGCCTTTGGCGGTGTTTGAAATCCCCCATTTTGAGGAAATTGTCTGGAAAAAGCAGGTTCATCCGAACCCCTCATTCTCCCGTGACGGAAAACGTCTGTACTTTAACCGCCCATGCAGCAATGATAAAACAGAAGCCGTATTTGCAGACATTTCTGAGCTTTATCCCTCATTATCAGTCTAAAATCTCATATACCGCCTGCGCAAAAATGCGGGCGGTGTTTTTTTATAAATTTTTCAAAATCCTCTTGACAAATCCGGTTATACTGTGTATACTGTATATATACAGAGAATACAACATATACACAGATTGGAGGTCAGATATGTATATTATACTGTCCAACAACTCCGATGTTCCAATTTACCGCCAGATAGCAGACGGTGTACGCAATAACATCATTTCAGGGGAACTCTCAGCAGGTGATGCTCTTCCGTCGATACGTTCACTGGCAAGGGAACTCGGGGTAAGCGTTATAACCACGAAGCATGCCTATGAGCTTTTAGAACAGCAGGGTTATATTACAACAACCCCTCAGCGAGGCTCTGTTGTTTCCGCCAGAAGCGCCTCCTTAGCGGCCGAGCATCGGCGGGCAGCTTTGGAGCAGCAGCTGCTATCAGCGATAGACACCGCAAAAGAGCTTAATATAGGCGAAGATGAATTTATAGAGATAGCGAGGGAACTTTTTAAGGAGGATTTGTAATGAATGCGATAGAGATACGTAATATGACGAAAATATTCCCGGGATTTTCAATTAACGACTTAAGCCTTGATATTGCCGCCGGCTGCATTACCGGCATTGTCGGCCGCAACGGTGCCGGAAAAAGCACGCTTATAAAGGCTCTTATCGGCGCAATGCCAATAGACAATGGGCAAATAACGGTGCTCGGGAAGGATCTTCTTGAAAATGAAATCGAAATTAAAGAGGAGCTTGGCGTATCGCTTGATGACGGCCGATTTTACAGGAGCATAACCACAAAAGCTATGAAAAATATGGTGCGGCCGTTCTACAAAAACTGGGATGAGGCTCTTTTTGACAGCTATATGCAGCGGTTCTCTATCCCGTATGACAGAAAGACCGGAAATCTCTCAAAGGGCATGAGAGCTAAATTCAGCATAGCTCTGGCGCTTTCACACCACCCGAAAATACTTGTGATGGATGAGCCTTCCTCCGGCCTTGATCCAATGGCACGTGGGGAGCTGCTTGATATTATCACGGAAACGATGGAGCGTGAGGACATTACTGTGCTGATTTCCACACATATCACCTCCGACCTCGACCGGACCGCCGACTATATAGTCGTAATGGATAACGGGCAAATAACCCTTTCCGGCGAAAAAGATGCTGTAATTGATTCACACCGCCTGGTAAAGGGCGGGGAACTGACACGGCAGCTTGAGCAGTATCTCGTCGGCTGGAGAAAGGGACGA
>DBQZ01000139.1:7347-23559 GCA_002305435.1 Clostridiales bacterium UBA1381 | reverse complement strand
GCTAAGCAGGCGGGCGTTTTGAGCGGTGAGGAGACAGGAGTACTTCTTCTTGATGTTACCCCGCTGTCGCTCGGTATTGAGACAATGGGCGGAGTATTCACAAAGCTCATTGAGAGAAACACAACGATACCGACAAGTAAGTCGCAGATATTCTCAACAGCTGCCGACGGTCAGACGAGTGTTGAGGTACACGTCCTGCAGGGTGAGCGTGAGATGGCTCAGTATAATAAGACGCTCGGCCGCTTTAATCTTACAGGCATAGCTCCGGCTCCCAGAGGCGTTCCTCAGATAGAGGTTACGTTTGATATTGACGCAAACGGTATCGTAAATGTATCGGCAAAGGATCTGGGTACAGGCAATGAGCAGAAGATAACCATTACTTCCTCCACAAACCTCAGCGATGAGGATATTGAAAGAGCCGTTAAAGAGGCTGAAAAATACGCTGAAGAGGATAAGAAGCGCAAGGAAGAGGTTGATACGAGAAACGAAGCCGAATCCATGGTATACCAGTGCGAAAAGACATTAAATGAGCTGGGCGACAAGATAGATGCTTCTGAAAAAGCCACGGTTCAGGCTGAGATAGATAAGGTTAAGGAAGCCTTAAAGGGCAGCGATACCGAAGCTATAAAGGCTGCAAAGGAAAGCCTTACTCAGGCGTTCTACAAAGTATCGGAGAAGATGTACCAGCAGGCTAACCCCAACGGCGGCCAGCAGGCTCCGGGCGCTGACAACAACGCAGGCGGTGCAAACAACGGCGGCCAGTATTACGATGCTAATTACAGAGAAGTCGATAACGACGACAATAAATAATATAAGCAGGGGCAGGCGCCGCCGTGAAGGCTCGCCTGCCTTTGTGGGTATAGAGGGAAAATTCTTGCGGGCTTTTTGAAAATCACGTGTAAAATATCAAAATTCCCTTTACAAACGCACAAAAATTTAGTATAATGGTTAGCAGGTGAAGCAAATGGCAAATAAGAGAGATTATTATGAAGTCCTCGGAGTGCCGCGCGGAGCGTCTGACGAGGAATTAAAAAAGGCTTTCCGAAAGGTCGCCAAGAAGTACCACCCGGATCTTCACCCGGGCGATAAGGCGGCTGAGGAAAAATTTAAGGAAGTAAATGAAGCGTATGAGGTCTTAAGCGACCACGATAAGCGTGCAAAATACGACCAGTTCGGCCATGCGGGCGTTGATCCGAACTTTGGAGCGGGCGGCGCCGGCGGCGGAGCGGGCTTTGGCGGTTTCGATTTCGGCGATATTTTCGGCGATATTTTCGGCGGCGGCTTCGGCGGTTTCGGGGGTTCGTCAAGGAGAAATGCACCCAGGCGGGGAGCTGATCTTCGCCAGGTTATGGATATAACGTTTGAAGAGGCGGCTTTCGGCTGCAAAAAAACGATAAACGTTACAAAGCAGGAAAAATGCTCCTCATGTAACGGCACAGGGGCGAAAAAGGGCACAAGTCCCGTAACCTGCGGCAAGTGCCACGGTACCGGTCAGGTACAGACGCAGATGCGGACGCCACTGGGATATATGACAAACGTTACTACCTGTCCCGATTGCGGAGGCAGGGGTCAGATTATAAAGGAGCCTTGTCCCGACTGCCGTGGTACAGGAAGAGTGCGTCGCAACCGAAAGATAGAAGTGGAGGTTCCGGCAGGTATCGACAACGGTCAGACGCTGCAGCTTTCGGGGCTTGGCGAGGCCGGCGAGAGAGGCGGCCCCAACGGCGATTTACTGATAACGTTCCGTATAAAACCGCATGAGTTTTTCCACCGTGAAGGAAACGACGTTTATATGGAGATACCGATCACGTTTGTGCAGGCAGCTTTGGGCGCAACGCTCAAAGTACCGACGCTTGACGGAGCCGTGGAGTATTCCATCCCCGAGGGAACCCAGCCCGGAACACGTTTTAGGCTTAAGGGCAAGGGAATCCCTTACATGAACAGTGGCGGCCGCCGTGGGGATCAGTATGTCACGGTAAACGTGGAGGTTCCGAGAAACCTTTCGTCAAGACAGAAACAGCTTTTGCAGGAACTTGACGATGACAGGAATTACAAACAGAAGAAATCGTTCTGGAAAAAGCTGGAGGATTTCTTTAACAACTAATAGACAGCAGGAGGGTAAACCGGATGAGACCGAACATATACAAATACAAAGAGATGACCGACGAGCAGCGTGAGCTTATAATGCGCCGTGCAGAGATGGACATAACAGAGCAGATGAAGATCGCCAAAGAAGTGTCTGACGACATAAGAAAACGCGGCGATGAGGCGGTATTGGAATATACAGAGAAGTTCGACCATGTAAAGCTCACGAGAGAGACCATGAAGGTTACTCCGGAGGAGATAGAGGCGGGCTATAAAAACTGTGATGATAAAACACGTGAAGCTATAGAGTACGCCTATAAGAACATCTATGACTTCCATGAGAAGCAGCTGCCAGAGGAAATGTGGTTCACTATGGTTGACGAGGGGCTGATGGTCGGAGAAAAGACTACGCCGATTGTTGACGTGTGCTTGTACGTTCCCCATGGCAAGGGAAGTTTCCCCTCGGTATTGTGTATGCTTGGTATCCCGGCGGTTGTTGCAAAGGTGCCGAAAATTGTGGTAGTAACACCCCCTAATGAAAAGGGTGAGGTGGATGACGCTATACTTTGCGCAGCAAAGATAATCGGTATAACTGAAATATATAAGGTAGGCGGAATACAGGCTGTAGCGGCCGTTGCCTACGGGACAGAAACTATACCCAAATGCCATAAGATAATAGGCCCCGGCAATAGCTATGCAACGGCGGCAAAGCGTGTGCTTGCAAGCTACATAGACGCAGGACTTCCGGCAGGACCGAGCGAGATAATCGTTTTGGCTGATGAGTATGCAGACCCTGAGAAGGTAGCCCTTGACTGGATGATAGAGGCTGAACACGGCCCTGATTCTGCTGCGCTTTTAGTGACTCATTCTGAGGAGCTTGTGGAGAAAGCCATTCCGATAGTAAACCGCCAGCTGGAGAAAATATCTGCCAAGAGGGCGGAATTTATAAAGACGAACCTCACAACGTACGGCGGGGTTATCCTGACGGATTCGCTTGAGGAGTCGATAGAGTTTGTAAACGAGTACGCTCCGGAGCATATGGAGGTAATGACACAAAAGCCTTTTGATGTGCTGCCGAAAATAAAGAACGCAGGCGAAATTCTACTGGGCGATTATACCCCTGTAACGCTTTGCAACTTTGTACTCGGCCCGAATGCAATACTGCCGACAGGCGGCTTTGCAAAGACGTATTCGAGCGTTTCGGTGAACGATTTCTTAAAGCGTTCCTCGGTCGGCTATGCGTCAAAGGCAGGTTTTGAAAACGTGAGGGAATACGCTTACCGCTTTGCTACGGTAGAGGGCTTTGATACTCACGGTTTGGCGGTAAAAGAGAGAAAGTAAATAATAACCCGTGTTCTTCGGAGCACGGGTTTATGTGCAATAGGAAACTTTATGTTCGGGAGGAATGGGAAATGAGCAACGCAATAACAGCAGTGAGAAAGACTACAGAATCGGAGATGACGGTAAAACTGGATTTTTTGCCGGTAAGACCCGATTATCGGAAAAAAATAAATACGAGCATAACATTTTTGAATCACATGATAGAGCATATCGTATGGAGAGGTGGTTTTAACGCTGAGGTGAGTGTTAGACTGGACAAATTCGTACTCACACACGTTATATGCGAGGATTTGGGGATAGCATTCGGCAAGGCGGTCAGCGAATACATAAAGCGCATGAAGGATGAAGGTATTACAGGCTTTGGCGATGCGGTCGGCATTATAGATGAAGCAAAGGCGCAAACGGCGATAAGTTTTGAAAGCAGGGCGTATTTCGATCTTGATTACCACGGTAATGATCCGGCAAAGCGTGTGGAGGGAATGGACAGCGAGGATCTTGAGACGTTTCTTGAGGGTTTCGCCCAAGGCGCACAATGCACTCTGCACGTAGATCTTGAAAAAGGCCATAACGGACACCATATCTGGGAGGCGATTTACCGCAGCTTCGGTTCGGCTCTTAACCGTGCTTTGTACAAAAATCCCGAAAGACGCGGTATGACAAGCGGAGTGGCAGGAAGCATCCAATGGGAGATAAGATGAGATACAGCACGATAATTTTCGATATGGACGGGGTTATGACCTCGGAGGAGAATTACTGGAACAGTGCGGCGATGACCGTTTGGGAAACGCTTAAGGGCGAAGAGGCTATAGATTGGCCGGTAAGCGATATACGCCGGCGGGTATTTTGCGGCGACAAGATTATATCCGTTTTGAAGAACAAGGGTGTAAACAGCAACTGGGATTTGGCTTACGTGACGGTGTGTCTTGCAAAAATCCTCGATACGGAGGATTTTGCAAAAATATGCGATTATGCGGAGGGGTTCGGCAATATCATGGACGAATACTCCCGTATGGCAGCTAAGATGCAGGAACGTTTCGGTGGAGATTTTGGCCGCAACTCTGATTTTTGGTCAGGGTTGCAGGAGAGGTTTCAGGAATGGTTTTTAGGCGATGAGCTGTTCTTTAAAACGTACAACAAAAAGCCTCAGAGAAGCGGCAAGCCGGGTCTGCTTAACGAGGAGCGTCCGATAGTGCCAAAGGAAGAACTTCTGGAGCTTTTGGAGCGGCTATATAAGGCGGGAATACGCATTGGAACAGGCACAGGCAGACCGTATAATGAAATATACTATCCGCTAAAAAGCTGGGGTGCGCTTGAGTATTTTGACCGGGATTCGTTCATAACATATAACGATGTGCAGTCTGCCGAAAACAGGCTGGGAGAAAATCTCACAAAGCCGCATCCGTATATGTTCATAAAATCACGTATGGGAAAGGGTTTTCCTGACGAGAGGGCGGCGAAAGAGGAGTTTTCCTTCCCCGATACGCTCGTTGTCGGCGATGCCGGAGCGGATATGCTGGCGGCAAAAGCTATGGGGGCGGATTTTGCGGCCGTGCTGACCGGAGTTGGTGGCAGCAGGGCTGAGCAGTTCTTTCGGGAGAACGGCGCTGAATACATATTAGAGGACGTAAGGCATTTGCCGGAAATACCGGGACTTTTGCCGGAGGAGGAATAATGGAGAAAAGAATAACTGTCCCGCTTGCAAGAGCAGAGAGGGAAAAATTAAACGCCGGAGATTCCGTGCTTATTTCCGGCGTGATATACACCGCAAGAGATGCGGCGCACGCAAGAATGGCGCAGTCATATGAAAAGGGAGAGGGATTCCCGATAGATTTGCATGACCAGGTGATATACTACGCCGGCCCGTGTCCGGCAAAACCGGGAGATGTTATAGGCTCCTGCGGGCCGACTACAGCCGGAAGAATGGACGCCTATACGCCGCTTCTGCTCGACAGCGGGCTTGGGGCGATGATAGGCAAGGGCGCAAGAAGCGCTGAAGTCNNGGGGCGCTTATCGCCCAGTGCATAAAAAAGGCGGAGGTTGTCGCCTATGATGATTTGGGGACAGAAGCTATAAGACGGCTTGAGGTTGAGGATTTTCCGGCTGTAGTCCTTATGGACTGCAGGGGACAGGATCTCTACGAGAGCGGTCAGAGTCAGTACAGAGAGGAGGATGTATGATGAATGTCATATGGGAGCGGGCGGAGCTTAAAACGAAGGCTAAGGCCGTTATGAAGAAGTGGTATTGGTATATCTTTTTGGCAACCACNNGCAGATACGCAGCAGACATATACGCAGATGGTCGGTGAATATGGAGCAGAGACCGTAGCCCTGGGAATATATATGGTATTTGCAGTGGCGCTTGTGGCGGTTATTGCGGGGATTGCCATTAGTGTTTTCCTGTTTGCGCCGCTTGGTGTGGGCTGTAAACGGTTTATTATAAAGCTCTGCGGAGATGAGAAGAGTTTTTCGTATATAACAAGCTGCTTTGAACGCAGCCAGTATAAGAATGTGGTCAAGGTCAGCTTTATGAAAAATCTTTATATATTCCTGTGGACTCTGCTTTTTATAATCCCCGGAATAATAAAGAGCTACGAATATATGATGGTAGAGTATATACTTGCGGAAAACCCGCATATAGGATATAAGGACGCTCTGCGCCTGAGCAGGGATATGATGTACGGCCATAAGCTGAATGCTTTCATCTTGAGCCTGTCGTTTATCGGGTGGAATTTTTTGGGTATGCTTGCATTTGGAATAGGCGTACTGTTTGTAAACCCGTATGTGGAGACAACGTTTATCCAGCTGTATTTCAGGCTTAAAGAGGGAATGGTAACACGCTCGTGGGCGGACAGGTCCGAATTTGGGCAGGGGCCGGAAATTGAATGAAAAACATATAAAACTGTGCAAAATTTTCATAAAAAATATTGCAAAACATCTTGACTTGTGATAAAATAGTATATAACAAAGGATCTGGGAAAGGATTTTTCAGACGCCGACCACAGAGAGGAGAAGTATGATGGAAAAAGAAAAAGTGTTGACCAAAATGACTGACGCCGGTCTGGTTGCCGTTGTTCGTGCAAACACCGGTGAGGAGGCTATTAGGATTGCTGACGCTTGCCTTGAGGGCGGCTGCCCCTCCATTGAGCTGACATTTACAGTTCCGGGAGCGCACAAGGTAATAGAGGCTCTGGCTGCTAAGTACACGAAGGGCGAAATGCTTTTGGGAGCAGGTACTGTTCTTGATTCGGAAACGGCAAGACAGGCTATCCTTTCGGGAGCAAACTTTATCGTAAGCCCTGGCTTTAACGCTGAGGCTGCAAAGCTCTGCAACCGTTACGCAGTACCGTATATGCCCGGCACGATGACATTTACAGAGATAATCCGNNAACTTTATCAAGGACGTAAGAGGTCCTCTTCCGCAGGCCAGACTGATGCCCACAGGCGGCGTTGACGTAAACAACGTTGACAAGTGGATTAAAGCAGGCGCAGTAGCTGTAGGTGCAGGTTCTTCGCTTACAAAGGGAGCTAAGACCGGCGATTATGCGGCAATCACCGCTACGGCAAAAGAATTTATTGCCAAGATTAAAGAGGCAAGAGGTCAGTAATTTTTATTCATAACATAAGGAGAGAAACATAAAATGGCAAAGATTGTTACCATGGGCGAGATCATGCTCAGACTGTCCACACCGGGCAATGAAAAGTTTATGCAGGCTGATGAATTTGACGTATGCTACGGCGGCGGCGAGGCTAACGTAGCAGTATCGCTGGCTAATTACGGCCACGATGCTGAGTTCGTTACAAAGGTTCCTGAAAATCCTATCGGCGAATGTGCGGTTGCAGCTCTTAGAAAGATGGGCGTTGAAACGAAGCATATCGCAAGAGGCGGCGAGAGACTGGGCATCTACTTCTTGGAAACAGGCGCAGCTATGCGTGCTTCAAACGTTGTATATGACCGTGCACATTCCTCAATAGCTACAGCAACGGCTGAAGATTTTGATTTCGACGCTATCTTTGAGGGAGCTGATTGGTTCCATTTCACAGGTATTACACCGGCTGTATCGGATGCTGCAGCAGAGCTTACAGAGGCTGCTTTAAAGGCTGCTAAGGCTAAGGGCGTTAAGGTATCCTGTGACTTGAACTTCAGAAAGAAGCTGTGGTCATCTGAAAAGGCACAGAAGGTAATGACAAACCTCATGCAGTACGTTGATGTTTGCATAGGCAACGAAGAAGATGCAGAAAAGGTTCTCGGCTTCAAGCCCGGCAATACAGATGTAACAAGCGGCGAATTGGAGCTTGCAGGTTATAAGAGCATTTTCGAGCAGATGGTAGAGAAGTTCAACTTTGAGTACGTTATAAGCTCGCTGAGAGTCAGCCATTCGGCTTCCGATAACGGCTGGTCAGCTTGCATCTACTCAAGAGATACGAAGGAATTTTACCATTCGAGAGAATATCGTATAAGCCCCATCGTTGACCGTGTAGGCGGCGGCGACAGCTTTGCCGGCGGAACTATTTGCGGTTTTGTTGACGGTAAGAACTTTAAGGATGCCCTTGAGTTCGGTGTTGCGGCTTCAGCTCTGAAGCACACAATCCCCGGCGACTTCAACATGGTATCACGTTCAGACGTGGACAACCTCGTAGGCGGCGACGGTTCCGGTCGTGTTCAGAGATAAATAAATTGATATAAGGCTGCGGCGGATTTTCTGCCGCAGCTTTATTTTATGTCGGGACGTATTGGAAAGACTAAGGCAGATAAATTTCAGGCTTTTGCAGAACTATACGTCGCATATTGCCAAGGTGAGAGAAAATTTCTAAATAGGTATTGATTTTTTCTGTCAAACATGGTATGCTAATATAAAATAGATAAAAGAGTGGCCGTGTACACGGTGATATTAGGTAAAAATGATGAAAAATAAAAAACTCTTGCAATTGCCGCCGTATTGGTATATAATTGCTATAGTTGGTGTTATCACCTGATATTAACATGACGTACGAAAACAGTCGAAAAACGGAGAAAGGAAGCTTACAATGGGACGGCAGATGCAAAAGCTTCAGCGGCACGAGTTCTTGTTAAAGACCATACAAAAATCTCCGTTCATGAAAGATGAGGAGCTTGCCAAGGCCGCCGGCGTAAGTGTGGCGACCATCCGCATGGACAGAGCCGAGCTGGGAATAGCCCAGTACCGGGAA
The DNA here is from genome assembly GCA_002305435.1 of Clostridiales bacterium UBA1381. Taxonomy (GTDB): domain Bacteria; phylum Bacillota; class Clostridia; order UBA1381; family UBA1381; genus UBA1381. The sequence continues at coordinate 14,947 of DBQZ01000139.1, read as the reverse complement.
CGGATAAAATCGGCGGCAGTCGGCGGCAGAAGCGGCGCTCTCACGGGCAATGAACAGCTGCTGGATCTGAATTTATACCATGACGGTATTTCGGTAGTGGATACGGACGAGCATATGACGTTTGCCAACACCGACATAGTAAAGAGCCAGTATATATATGCAATGGCGGAGAATCTGGCGCTGAGCGTTGTCGATGTAAAGGCGGCGCTTATAAAGGTGGCGAATGTTAAATATATAAGAGAGGTACACTCCGGAGAGCGGCTGGTAGCCAAATCCGAAGTGATACGGGTGCGTGAGAAGGAATATATTGTTCACGTCAGGATAAAGTCCAATATGTTTGAGGTATTCAGGGGGAAATTGTCCCTTGCGGAATTAGCATGAACCGCAAAGTAAAAAAGGAAAGGAATGTCAGCTGTAATGAAATTGATCATTGACGCTATGGGCGGAGATAATGCGCCGTGGGCGCCGGTTGAGGCGGCGGCCAAAGCGGTCAGCACGATAGACGGGCTGGATATTATATTGGTAGGAAAACCCGATCTGATCAGTGAGGAGCTTGCGAAACATTCGTATCCTGACGGCAGAATAAAGATAGTGGAAGCAAATGATGTTATAAGTAATCACGAGGAACCGGCAATGGCAGTAAGAAGCCGTAAAGATGCCTCGATAGTCGTAGCGGCACGGCTTTTGCGTGACGGCGGCGGAGATGCGCTTTTGGCAATGGGAAACACAGGGGCGCTTTTAGCTGCCGGGCTTTTGATTGTGGGAAGAATACGTGGAGTGCTGCGTCCTGCCATAGGCACGCTGCTGCCGACGTTGCAGGGGCCGAAGATGCTCATTGATGCCGGTGCGAATACAAACTGTAAGCCGGAAAACCTTGTCCAGTTTGCGGTTATGGGTAATATATACATGAAACGGATAATGGGCATAGAAAACCCGCGTGTCGGGATACTTTCAAACGGAGAAGAAGAGGGCAAGGGCGACGAGCTGACGAAAGAAACGTACCAGATGCTCAAGGAAATGAAGCTGAATTTTATCGGCAACATGGAGGGCAGAGATATAATGGAAGGCAATGCAGAAGTGTTTGCCTGCGACGGCTTTGTCGGCAATCTTATACTTAAGACGATTGAAGGAATGGGTTCAGCAGTCGGAAAACTCATAAAGGAAATGTTTACAAAAAATCTCCGAAGAAAAATCGGTGCACTCTGTGTCGCAGACGGGCTGGCTGAATTTCGTTCAATGATGGATTATCGTGAATACGGCGGAGCGCCGCTTTTAGGCACGAAAAAGCCGGTGATAAAAGGTCACGGCTCCTCGGATGCAAAAGCTGTGTACTCTGCAATAAAGCAGTCGAAGAAGTTTGTCGAGCATCACGTTGTTGATGAAATCGTTAAGAATATACAAGGCATGGAGGAAATTTAAATGGCAGAAGCAAGGATCATCGGATTGGGCGCATATGTACCGGAGAAAATATACGACAATGCGTATATGGAGAGCATTGTGGATACGAGCGACGAGTGGATAATGCGCAGAACCGGGATTAAGGAAAGGCGTATATCAGCCGATAATGAATACACCACCGATATGGCGACAATTGCCGCCCAGAAGGCTTTGGAAAGCGCCGGCTTAAAGGCAGAGGATATAGACCTTTTGCTGCTTGGGACAGTGACACCGGATTACTTCACACCATCGTGCGCTTGCGTGGTACAGAACAATATCGGGGCGGTTAATGCAGCGGCCATTGATTATAATGCAGCTTGCTCGGCTTTTGTAACAGGGCTTACGATAGCAAAGCAGTTTATACTCTCCGATACGTATAAAAATGTGCTTGTAGTATGCGCCGACGTCCTGTCAAAGGCTACAGATTATAAGGATCGAGCGACCTGCGTGCTGTTCGGAGACGCAGCAGGGGCTGCGGTTGTATCAGCATCTGAAACATCTGGAATACTTTCCACCGATATAGGTTCTGACGGAACCGGATACAAGGCGATAACAAGCCTTGCATACAGGCGTGATGAAGAGGAAGAGGAAAAGCGCATTGATAAGACAAGGCGTGATACGCTTTGGATGGCAGGACAGGCGGTAATGAAATTTGCCGTTAAGGCTATGGCAAGCGCTTCTGAGAGAGTGGTGGAAAAGGCAGGGCTTACATGGGATGATATAGACCTTGTAATCCCGCATCAGGCTAATTATCGCATAGTTGACAGCGCAATAAAGCGTATGGGCATAGATCATGANNAAGATCGTGCTTGTAGGCTTCGGCGGAGGCCTTACATGGGGTGCGGCTGTTATAGAGTGGTAAGCTCGGAAAGGATGGAATCGTATGAATACAAGATTATGTGAGCTTTTGGGCATAGAATATCCGATAATCCAAGGCGGCATGGCATGGGTTGCAACGGCGGAGTTGGCAGCGGCTGTATCAAACGGCGGCGGTCTGGGTCTGATAGCAGCAGGAAGCGCTCCGGCTGAGGTTGTGCGTGAGCAGATAAAAAAGGCAAGGGAGCTTACTGACAAGCCTTTTGGTGTAAACGTAATGCTGATGTCCCCGTTTGCCGATGAGGTGATGAAGGTAATAATTGAGGAAAAGCCGGCCGTAGTAGCTACCGGCGCCGGCAACCCCGGCAAGTACATAGCCGATATAAAGGCTGCGGGTATAAAGATACTTCCGGTTATAGCAAGCGTAGCTATGGCAAAGCGCATGGAGAAGCTGGGGGTAGATGGAATTATCGCAGAGGGTACCGAGGCCGGCGGCCATATAGGCGAGCTTACGACAATGGTACTTGTGCCGCAGGTGGCAGAGGCGGTAAGCATCCCGGTAGTAGCAGCAGGCGGCATAGCCGACAACCGCGGCACGGTGGCAGCCTTTGCTTTGGGCGCAGACGGCATACAGGTAGGAACGAGATTTATCTGCTCTGATGAATGTATCGCCCATGATAATTATAAGCAGGCTGTTCTAAAGGCAAAGGATCGTGACGCTGTTGTTACAGGACGCAGTACCGGAGCTCCGGTAAGAGCGCTTAAAAACAAGCTGACAAGAGAGTATGAAAAGCTTGAAAAAGAGGGCGCTCCGTTTGAGGAGATAGAAGCTCTCGGAGTAGGCGGCTTAAGACGTGCATTTGCCGAGGGTGATGTGCAGATGGGTTCGCTGATGGCGGGACAGTCGGCGGCGATGGTTCACAAGATAGAGCCGTGCGCTGATATTATAAGAAGTTATTTTGAGGGCTGCGAGGAATTACTCGAGAAAATAGCAGAAAAGCTGAAATAAGGAGAATAACTAATGGGAAAACTGGCATTTATATTTGCAGGGCAAGGCGCTCAGGCGGTTGGTATGGGTAAAGAGCTGGCGGATAATTTCGCTGTTGCCGACAAGGCGTTTGACGAAGCCTCAGAGGCTTTGGGATTTGATATTAAGGATATGATATTCAACGGCGACAGTGAAACGCTGATGATAACCGAAAATACACAGCCTACGATAGTGACGATGAGTACGGCGGCTTTGAGAGTGCTTGAAGAAAAGGGCGTAAAGCCTGATGTTGTAGCAGGACTTAGCCTTGGCGAGTACACGGCTCATATCGCAGCGGGTTCTATTGATTTTGCCGATGCTGTACGCTTGGTTAAAAAACGTGGCAAATATATGCAGGAGGAAGTCCCCGTTGGCAAGGGCGCAATGGCGGCTATACTGGGGCTTAACAAGGATCAGGTAAACGAATGTTGCCAAAAGGCTTCGGAGCTTGGTATCTGTTCTCCGGCAAACTTTAACTGCCCGGGTCAGATAGTTGTATCCGGCGAGCCGGAGGCGGTTGACAAATGCTGCGAGCTGGCAAAGGAAATGGGTGCAAAGAGAGCGGTAAAAATGCCGGTATCGGCTCCGTTCCACTGCAAGATGCTAATCGGCGCTGGAGAAAAGCTGGCAAAGGAGCTTGAGGGCGTAGAAGTAAAGGATATGCAGATCCCGGTTATAACGAACGTTACAGCCGATTATGTAGAGAAGAAAGAGGATATAAAGCCGCTTTTGATAAAGCAGGTGTCAAATTCGGTGCTTTGGGAGGATACAATCCGCAAGATGCTTGCAGACGGCGTGGATACCTTCGTTGAAGTAGGCCCCGGAAAGACGCTCAGCGGTTTTGTGAAGAGGATAACACGTGATGCGAAGATATTCAATGTAGAGGATATGGCTTCGCTTGAAAAGACATTGGAAGGATTGGGTGTTGAATAATGCTTAAAGGAAAAACAGCCGTTATAACCGGTTCCGGAAGAGGTATAGGCAAGGCGATAGCTATGAAGCTGGCAGGCTTTGGAGCAAATATTGTAATAAACGATATTCCCTCATCAGATTATGCAGACCAGACCTGCGAGGAGATAAAAGCTCTTGGAGTTGAGGCGATAGTCGTAAAGGGAGACGTGAGAAGCTCCGAGGATGTTGCAAACTTAGTAAAGACGGCAGTTGATAAGTTCGGCCGCATAGATATATTCGTAAATAACGCCGGTATCACAAGAGACGGTCTTATGCTAAGAATGAGTGAGGAGGACTGGGATTTGGTTCTCGACATAAACTTAAAAGGCGCATTCAACTGCATAAAGGCTGTATCGAGAATAATGATGAAGCAGAAAGGCGGTTCAATTATCAATATCGCATCTGTAGTCGGCGAAATGGGCAACCCCGGTCAGGCAAATTATTCGGCATCCAAGGCTGGGCTTATCGGCCTTACAAAGACGACCGCAAAAGAGTTTGCAAAGAAGGGAATACGCTGCAACGCCGTAGCTCCCGGCTTTATTGCCTCCGATATGACGGATAAGCTGTCCGATGAGGTAAAGAAGCAGTACTATGCAGGCATCCCGATGGGACGTTTTGGCGATGTAGGCGATGTGGCTGACGTGGTAGCATTTTTAGCTTCCGACCTTTCTGGCTACGTAACTGGTCAGGTTATAAATGTTGACGGCGGTCTTTTGATGTAAAAGCGTTATATAATCCTTTATGGATATATATAAATTTTGCAGGTCTTAAAAGATCTGCGCAATATTAAAAAAGGAGGTGTTACGAGTGGACGATTTCGAGAGAGTAAAGAAAGTGATCGTTGAGCAGCTGGGTGTTGATGAGGGTGATATAACCATGGAGGCATCTTTTGTTGACGATCTGGGAGCAGATTCGCTGGATATTGTTGAGTTGATCATGGGTCTGGAGACTGAGTTTGATATGGAGATCCCTGATGAGAGCGCTGAGACTATTAAGACAGTTGGAGATGCGCTTGCTTACATCAGCAAGGAGAAGCATGATTGATGAAACCGTGGTATGCTGCCGTGATGTTTGTACAGCATGGCAGCATACCAAATAAAGAATATTATTTTTAGTTTATATATACATACATACCACGAGAAAACTGGAGGACAATTCATGAAACGAAGAGTAGTAGTTACGGGTCTTGGAGCCGTAACACCGCTTGGAAATGACGTTGAGTCATTTTGGGAAGCGATAAAAGCCGGCAAAAGCGGTATTACAAATGTAACACGATTTGACGCAGCCCCGTTTAAATGTCAGGTTGCAGGCGAGGTAAAGGATTTTGACGTTACAGAGCATATAGAGAAAAAAGATGCCAGAAAGATGGATCTTTATACGCAGTATGCAGTTGTGGCTGCCAAAGAAGCATTTGCCCAGGCTGGTATTGATATGGAAAAGGAAGATTCGTGGAGAGTTGGAGTAATAACCGGCTCCGGAATCGGCGGCATAGAAACATTTGAGGAACAGCATGGAGTAATGATGACAAGAGGCAATACAAGGGTAAGCCCGTTCTTCATACCCATGATGATCTCCAACATGGGAGCAGCCCAGATAGCGATAACATTAAAGGCGCAGGGCGTAAACGAGAATGTGGTATCCGCCTGTGCGTCCGGCACGAACGCCATAGGCGAGGCTTTCCGCCATATTCAGTACGGTACGAGCGATGTAATCGTTGCAGGAGGAGCAGAAGCTGCCATAACGCCGACTTCGTTTGCCGGATTCTGCAATATGAAGGCGCTTTCTACAGGCTCGAACGATGATGCGGAACACGCTTCAAAGCCGTTTGACGCAGAGCGTGACGGTTTCGTAATGGGCGAGGGTGCAGGCTTTGTTGTACTTGAGGAGCTTGAGCATGCAAAGGCTCGGGGAGCAAACATCATATGTGAAATGGTCGGCTACGGTGCGACAGACGATGCTTACCATATCACAAGCCCGATTCCCGGAGGAAAGGGCGGAGCCAAGGCGATGGAATTTGCCATAAAGGATGCCGGAGCAGAGCTTGAGGATATAACATACATCAATGCCCACGGCACTTCGACGAAGTATAATGATGAGTTTGAAACGCAGGCAATAAAAGAGGTCTTTGGGGATGCTGCTTACAAGGTAGCGGTAAGCTCGACAAAATCCATGACCGGTCATCTGCTTGGCGCAGCCGGCGGAGTAGAAGCTATCGTATGCGCAAAGGCAATACAGGACGGCTTCATTCCGGCTACAATCAATTATAAAACACCTGACCCGGCTTGTGATTTGGACATAGTTCCGAATGAAGGCAGGGAGCAGGAAGTAAAATATGCGATGTCGAATTCGCTCGGCTTCGGCGGACATAATGCGACAATCGTGTTTAAGAAATATGAATAATTGCCGTAAAATAGGGACAGGAAATTTTTCTGTCCCTATTCTGGCATGATATGGATCGCTCTCAGCAGCCGTGCCGAGTGTTGAGAGCAGTCTATATCGGGGTTATGAACGGAAAATAAAAGATAGAAAGGTTATGAATATAATGACAGAAGTTGAAAAAAAGATAGGTTACGAGTTTAAAAAACTCCGTTATTTAGAGCGTGCGCTGACTCACAGCTCATATGCCAACGAAAAAAGAACCCAGAGCAACGAAAGGCTGGAGTTTTTGGGTGATTCGGTGCTGAGCCTTATTGTGAGCAATTACCTCTTTCACAAGCTGTCCCGCAAGGATGAGGGGGATTTGACAAAGATACGCTCGACTCTTGTATGCGAATCAGCGCTTGCGGAGGTGGCGAAAAAAATAGATTTGGGCAACCTGATATTGCTGGGACGAGGCGAGGAAATGACGGGCGGCAGAGAGCGGGCGTCGGTTGTGTCGGATGCTTTCGAGGCGCTTTTGGCAGCTATATATCTTGACGGCGGTTTTGAGGCGGCGGAAAACTGGCTGATGTCGCTGATGGCTGAGGAGCTTGAAGTTGGTTGTACGGGGAAATATTACAAGGACTATAAGACCATATTGCAGGAGGAAATGCAGAAGCGTTCGGGAAGCCGTGTATCGTACCGTATGACCGGTGCAAAAGGCTTAGAACACAGCAAGATATTTGCGGTAGAGGTTATAGTGGACGGCAATGTTTGCGGCAGCGGCACGGGTACGAGCAAAAAGGAAGCGGAACAGGCGGCAGCAGAGGCGGCGTTGTCCGGGATGGGGCTTATATGAAAGAATACCATATACCGATATTTGTCAGTCATCGAGGATGCCCGTTCCAGTGCGTATTCTGCAACCAGACGCACATAACCGGTGAAAGCGGGAAGGTATCATCAGCAGACGTTAAGCGGACGATTGAGGAGTATCTGCGCACATTTAAGGAC
>DBQZ01000139.1:1643-7301 GCA_002305435.1 Clostridiales bacterium UBA1381 | reverse complement strand
CGCATATCGACAAGGCCGGATTATATTTCGCCGCCGGTAATAGAGCGGCTTTTGCGATACGGCGTAACGACGGTGGAGCTTGGCGTTCAGTCAATGGATGAAGAAGTGTTGAAACTTTCCGGACGTGGCCATAGTCCAGCCGACGTGGAAAAGGCAGCCGCCCTGCTGAAACAGACAAAAATAAGACTCGGACTGCAAATGATGACGGGACTTCCCGGGGATACGGAGGAAAAGTCGCTTTATACAGCGAAGGAGTTTATCCGCCTGAAGCCGCAGATGGTGCGGATATATCCGACGCTTGTGATAAAGAACACTATGCTTGATACGCTTTATGAACAGGGGCTTTACCGTCCGCAAACCGTTGAGGAGGCGGTAAAACTGTCGAAATCCCTTGTTCTGATGTTCAGAGAGGCGGATATAGAGGTAATACGTGTAGGATTGCAGCCGACCGAGGAGATTAGAGAAGGTGCATCGGTTACGTCAGGCCCGTATCATCCGGCGTTCGGTGAGCTGGTGGAGTCGGAGATATTCTTTGATATGATGATAAAGAAGAAAACTGGCGCAGTATGCCGCATGCGGGTAAATCCGGCAGATATGTCAAAGGCGGTGGGACAGAAACGGCGGAATATAAAAAGGTTTGAACAAATGGGTATAAAGCTTGAGATAATACAGGATAAAGGGATAGAAAAGGGCAGTGTTGAGCTGGCCTGAAGGAGTTGAGAACGAATTTGCTGTTAAAAAGACTGGAGCTTCAGGGTTTTAAATCCTTTGCTGACAAAACAGTCCTTGATTTTTCCGGAGGGGTTACCGCCGTTGTCGGACCGAACGGAAGCGGGAAAAGCAATATTTCAGATGCGCTGCGCTGGGTTATGGGTGAGATGAGTGCAAAATCCCTGCGCGGCTCAAATATGCAGGACGTAATATTTTCGGGTACGGAAAAACGGCGCAGAGTGAATTACGCCGAGGTCAGCATGACGCTTGATAATTCCTCGAAAATATTCCCGGTGGATTTTGAGGAGGTAGTCGTGACACGGAGGGTTTACCGCTCAGGCGAGAGCGTGTATCAGATAAACCGTGCCGCCTGCCGTCTAAAGGATATACACGCCCTGTTCATGGATACGGGGCTCGGGCGTGACGGTTATTCGATGATAGGTCAAGGAAGCGTGGCGCAGATACTTTCCACAAAAGCTGAGGACAGGCGCAGTATATTTGAAGAGGCTGCCGGAGTTTCTAAGTATAAGTACAGAAAAGAGGAGGCTGTAAGAAAGCTTGGCGGTGTGGATGAAAACCTTGTCCGCATAGAGGATCTTACAGCCGAGCTTGAAAAACAGGTCGAGCCGCTGTGGCGTCAGTCGGAAAAGGCTCGCAAATACTTGGCGTTGTACGAGGACATGAAACGTCTTGACGTAAATATGAGTATGCGTATGCTTGATAAGAACGACAGCCTTTACAAAGAGGCCGAGGAGCTTTTTGAGGAGGCTGAGGAGGAGCTTAACCAGCTTAAGGCGAAGGAGTCGGAAACGGAGCAGCAAATAAGCGAGCTTTATAATAAAAGCCGCAGCGCCGATGAAGAACAAAATGAAAAGCATCAGAAACTGCGTGAATGTGAAACGAAGTCGATGTCATACGCCAACATGGTATCAATGGCGGAAAACGATATAAAGAATAACCGTGCAATGGTGGTGAGGATAGACAAAGAAATAGCTCTCTCACTCGAAAGGAATGATGAGAGGAGAAAAAATATATCATCTTTAAATGAGGAGGCCGCAAAAAAGCAGCAGCTGTGCAGGGAGCTGGAGGAAAAGATACAAGATTCCGCTGTTGAAGATGAGAGCTTTGAGCAGAAAAGAAGCGAGCTTGCAGCAGGGATTGATAAAGCCAAGGAGCAGATACTCTCCTGCATGGAAGCAATGACTAATAAGAAATCGTCATATGCACAGCTGGAAGCAAAGCGCAGGGCGGATATAGAACGGCGCTGTGCGCTGGAGCTTGAGATACAGAGCTTTGATGAGGGCATAGAAGAAACGAAAAAAAGTATTGACCGCATAAAGGCGGATATTGAAACAAAGGATGAAAAACGCCGGAAGCTTGCGGCAGTTTTGGAGAACGATGAGCAGAAAATATCATCGTTAAGAGCAGAATGTGAGCGTATTTCAAACGAGCTTAACAAAATGAGCGTTGAGTATGATTCATCACGTTCAAAACGGCAGATACTCGTTGATATGGAAAACGATTATGAGGGATACGCACGCAGCGTTAAGGCGGTGCTAAAAGCCCCGGAATTAAAAGGTCTTGGGATATTTGGTACGGTTGCCTCATTGATAGAGGTGGACGAAAGCTACGTTACAGCTATAGAAACCGCCTTGGGCGGAGCTTTGCAAAACATAGTTACCGAAAGTGAACATGAGGCAAAGCTCTGCATAGAATACCTGCGCAAAACGAAATCGGGACGGGCGACATTCCTGCCGGTATCGAGCGTAAGAGGAAGACTTTTGGAAAATGTTGAAGCGGTAAAACAGGAAGAAGGGTATATAGGGCTTGGTTCAGAGCTTGTGAAGTACGATCCGCATTATAAGGGGATATTCACAAGCCTTCTCGGACGTGTGGCTGTTGTCGATAATATCGACAATGCCATAAAGATAAGCCGGAAGTTCGGCTATAAATTCCGTATAGTGACAAAACGGGGAGACGTTTTAAATGCCGGCGGCTCGATGTCGGGCGGAAGCGGCGGCAAGACGGGCGGCTTTTTGTCAAGGTCGGCTGAAATAAAGCGGCTTTTATCTCTGCTTGAGAGATTAAAATCGCAGATGGCAGCATCCAAGCAGGAGGGCATAAGGCTGCAAGATGAGCTTAACGCTGCAAAAGAGCAGGCCACCTCGTATAGAACGGTAATAAGGAATTATGAGGATGAGCTTTTAAGACTGGGGAGCGAGCTTGAGCATTTGCAGTCGTCGCTTGATTCAAGCGGTGGCAACCGTGAAAGCCGTGAGCAGGAGATGTTGGAGCTCTCCCGCAGTTTGGCAGATTCGGCGGATGAGCTGGCGGAGGCTGTAGCTGCGATACGTTCTGAGGAGAACAGGAGAAGCGAGCTTGAGGAGGAAGTGTCGAGACTTTCAGAGCAGCTTGAAAAAGCTGAGGAGGATAAAAAAGAAAGTTCCGACCGAATAATGCAGGATAAGATGGAGCTGGCAGGGCTTGAAAAGGATGTTGAAGCTCTCAGAGCAAAAATATCTTCGCTTGAGGATGAAATATCGTTTACAAACCAGACCAATATCAGCAAGGAAGAGGATAAAAAGAGGATAGCGAAAGTCAACGAGGGTTTGACTGAGAGGATAGAGGAAAATCGGCAGCTTATGGCTAATATCAACAGCCTTTCCGAGGAAATAAAGAAGCAGCTGGAATCTCTTGATGTGCAAAAAGCAGAAATAGTCGAAAAGCTCCGCCGAATACAAAGCTCCGGCAAAGAGCTTACTGAAAAACTTCTGGCGATGCAAAAGGAGCTGTCCCGCCTTGACAGCCGGCGGGTGAAATTGGAGCTTGAAAAGGAAAGCATAATAAACCGTCTTTGGGAGGATTATGAGCTGACGATAGCAGCTGCCCGTGAATACGTTGAGGATATAGACAACGAAAAGGAAGCCGCAGAACGGCTCAGAGGGTTGAAGTCTCAAATAAAAGCTCTTGGCAGCGTCAATATGGATTCTATCGAGGAATACAAAAATGTCAAGGAACGATTTGAGTTTATGACAGCTCAGAAAAGCGATTTGGAGAAGTCGAAAAAGGATCTTGAGCAGGTTATACGGTCGATGGACGAGCTGATGAAAGAGCATTTTTCCCGGCAGTTTGCTGTTATAAACGAAAGCTTTGAAAAGGTGTTCCGTGAGCTTTTCGGAGGCGGTCACGGGAAACTTTATTTGTCGGAGCCTGACAACGTGCTTGAAAGCGGGATAGAGATAGAGGTGCAGCTGCCAGGCAAGGGGCTTCAGAATATAAACCTTTATTCCGGCGGGGAAAAATCCTTTATTGCAATAGCTCTGCTTTTTGCGATATTGAATGTAAAGCCGGCGCCGTTTTGTATTCTGGACGAAATAGATGCCGCACTGGACGATGTGAACGTTTCAAGGTTTGCTACGTACCTTAAGAATTATCTTGATGATACGCAGTTTATAGTAATAACTCACAGGCGAGGAACAATGGAGGCGGCTAACGTCCTCTACGGCGTTACGATGCAGGAAAAGGGCATATCAAAGCTGCTTTCGCTGCAAATAGACGAGGTCGATGAGGATATGGCAGGCTGATATGAGGAACAGAGGAACGGAGTGAAAAAATGGGAATTTTTCAGAAATTAAAAGACAGTATGCAGAAAACACGCCAAGCTATATCAGAGCAGGTGAATCAGGTGTTCAAGGTCTTTGTCAAGGTGGACGAAGAATTATTTGAAAATCTGGAAGAGGCGCTGATAATGGCGGATATAGGCGTGGAAACGTCGGTATATATAATCGAAGAATTAAAAGACAGGGTCAAGACGAAGAGAATAAAGGACGGCAACGAGGTAAAAGAGGAGCTAAAAGAGGTAATAAGCGATATTTTAAACGAGCTTGATACCTCCATGAATCTGGAAACAACGCCGTCTGTTATACTCGTAATCGGCGTAAACGGCGTTGGCAAGACGACGAGCATTGGCAAGCTGGCTTCATTTTATAAAAGCCGTGGGAAGAAGGTTATTTTGGCGGCGGCCGACACATTCAGAGCGGCGGCTATCGACCAGCTTGATATTTGGGCTGAGCGCAGCGGCTGCGAGATAATAAAGCATCAGGAGGGCAGCGACCCGGCGGCAGTTGTGTTTGATGCCTGCAATGCGGCAAGAGCGCGCGGCGCTGATGTGCTCATCTGTGATACAGCCGGACGGCTTCATAACAAGAAAAATCTTATGGCGGAGCTTGAAAAAATCAGCAGGGTTATAAACAGAGAGCTTCCGGGAGCATCACGTGAAACGCTATTGGTGCTTGACGCTACAACCGGTCAGAATGCCGTTAATCAGGCAAAGCTGTTTTCAGAAGCGGCGGAGCTTACAGGCATAATCCTTACGAAGCTTGACGGTACGGCCAAGGGCGGAATAGTTATCGCCATTTCAAAGGAGCAGAAGCTGCCGGTTAAGTTTGTTGGAGTGGGCGAGGGCGTTGATGATCTTCAGGAATTTGATGCGCACGATTTTGCCCGTGCTCTTTTCGAGGGTGAAGATACAGAGGAATAAACGGTGCAGGGCTGTTTTACAATATGAGAAAACGAGATTCACACCGGTTTTTAGCGGGCGGCATCCGATGAACAGGAACCGCCCGGTTTGAATTTTTATGAAAGGAATGGTATCATGGCGTTAGATGCAATAGCTGTTCGGGCGCTTTCCGGAGAGCTTTGCCAAATGCTCAAAGACGGCAGAATAGAGAGGGTTCATCAGCCGGAGCGTGATGAGCTAATGCTCAACATTAGGGTTTATTCCCAGCATTACCGGCTGGTGTTAAGCGCTTCTTCATCAAATCCGAGGGTGCATACTACCGACAGGGCGAAGAAAAACCCCTCCACGCCGCCGATGTTCTGTATGCTTCTTAGGAAGCATCTGTCGGGAGGAAAGATAACGGACGTTCGTCAGGACGGGTTCGAGCG
>DBQZ01000139.1:0-1524 GCA_002305435.1 Clostridiales bacterium UBA1381 | reverse complement strand
GGACAGGGCAGGACGGATTTTATTGAGGCGGATGGTTCGGAGCTGTCATTCGTTCAAGGCGGGATGAAACTGGAAAAGCTGCTTATGAACACTTATTCAGGCATAAGCCCACTTACAGCTCGGGAAATCGTCTGGCGTGCGTGCGGCCGCACTGATGTTACAGCCGGAGAAGCGCTGGCACTCGGGGCTAAAAAGCTGCAGGATGAGATAGTAAAGCTGCGTGATATGGTCGCGGAGGGGCGGTTTTCACCGTGCATGGTGCGTGAGGGTCAGCGGCTGGTGGAATTTTCCGCAGTTTCGATAAAGCAGTATGAAAAAGCGGCGGAGGTAGTAGAATACAATTCAATAAACAGAGTGCTTGATGATTTCTACAGCGGCCGTGACGCAGCACAGCGTATGAAACAAAAATCGGCGGATCTGGTGCATTTGCTGAGCCAGAGCATAGAACGTTCGTCAAGGAAGCTGGAATTACAACTGCAAACGCTTGAGGACGCAAAGGAGCGGGACAAATACAAAATAAGCGGGGATTTGATAACGGCAAACCTTTACCGCATAAATAAGGGTGATACCGAAGCGTCGCTTGAAAATTTCTACGATGAACAGTCGCCGCTTATTACAATATCCCTTGATCCGAGATTATCCCCGATGCAAAATGCGCAGAATTATTATAAAAAATACCGTAAAGCGAAAAATGCAGAGACGGAGGTTGCAAGACAAATAACGGAATGTCGAGCGGATATAGACTATCTCTCAAGCACGCTTACGGCGGTGGAGCAGGCGGAGGACGAGGAGGATTTAAACCAGATACGTTCAGAGCTTGTATCGGAGGGCTATATAAAACGCAAGCCTCAGAAGAATCCTCCGAAAAAGAACGCCCCACCAAAGCCGATGCACTTTGTATCAAGCGACGGTTTTGATATTTACGTGGGAAAGAACAATACCCAAAACGATTATCTTACGCTCAAATTTGCAAATTCGCAGGATATTTGGTTCCACACGAAAAACATCCATGGTTCCCATGCGGTCATAAAGCTGGGACTTGATAAGGATGTTCCCTCAGGGACGATAGTCGAGGCGGCAGAGCTTGCGGCGTATTATTCAAAGGCACGCCAATCCTCGCAGGTGCCGGTTGATTATACGAGGATAAAAAACGTGAAAAAGCCGAATGGCGCAAAGCCCGGAATGGTGATATATGACGGCTACAATACGATATACGTGACGCCGCGTGGGAGAACAGAGGAATGATAGCGGCGGCTATAGTAATATTTGCGGTATATGCTGTTATAAGCGTTATCATAAGCGCAGTGATAGGCGACAGCTTTTATACCTTTATGGCGTGGAATCTGTTTTTAGCGCTGATACCGCTGATTGCGGCGGAGGTGTGCAGCAGGCTGTATACACGGAAAAAAGTTGTTCTGTCCATTTTATGCGCGGCGGTATGGCTGCTCTTCTTTCCCAATGCTCCGTATATGCTGACTGATTTTATCCACCTGCATCTGAGGGAGTTTTATACGGTGCAGGAAG
>DBQZ01000054.1:5832-18527 GCA_002305435.1 Clostridiales bacterium UBA1381 | reverse complement strand
CGCGGCGGTATGGCTGCTCTTCTTTCCGAATGCTCCGTATATGCTGACTGATTTTATCCACCTGCATCTGAGGGAGTTTTATACGGTGCAGGAAGGCGTTGCTCGGTATTCACGTGATATATCCGACTGGGTGACTCTCGTGCATATAGGAGGAGGGGAATTTGTCTCGCATATATTCGGGCTGTATTCGCTTAATCTCATGCATAAGATAGTGAATGAACGGTTTTCAAAAGCTGCCGGGGCGGTTATGATAGCGACGGTATCGCTGCTTAGCGGATTTGCTATCTATATGGGAAGAGTGGTCAGAGTGAACTCGTGGGATGTTCTGCATCCGTTTTCACTGCTTGGGAAAATGGTACTATCGCTTGACAGCTTTTCAGCCGCCTACGCTCTTATGTTCGGAGCATATATAGGATTTTCCTATATCGTCTACAGGATTTTCATCCGGTATGCTTCACAAATGAATATTTGACGAAAAAAAACAGACGGCCGTTCCAAAGAAGAGCGGTCGTCTGTTTTTCAAATAAGGGGGTTACAAACCTTAGTGGGTTTTGTATTTTGTGAGGTCAATAATAATTCTCTCCCGTATAGCTTAAAATATACGTCTAATTTAAAAATTTCTCTCATAAACTTTATCTATAAACAAGATCAAGGAGAGCTGATATGACGAATTATCTTATTGAATTGCCGGAGGGGACGGCGCATTATTTTTGGAAAAAAGGGCAGGGGATATGGTACAGAAAACGCCGTGGATGTAAATGGACGGAGGCGGAACTTTTATATGGTGAAGGAGAGGACGGGTTTGGCGCTTACGGCGATGAGATGGGGCACACACATCTTATATGTACGAACAAGCACCATGATACGGTGTATTTTCTGCAAAAAAACGGGCAGTGGCACAAATACATCCTCTCTGTGGGACGTGAGAAGATAGTCCCGCAGGAGTTTTTCTTAATATCCGATCGTCACCGGCTGCACCTTTTTTATACGGCTGTGCATAACAATGAGGCGATACTTGTCCATTGTCTGCTGGGAGCAAACGAAAAGCCGCTGACGGTCGATAAACTCTCCCCGGCTCATATCAAAATATGCGTTGCCGGAGGGAGGGTGTATTATACAAATGCTGAGACAATGCTTGGATTCAGGGAGTTTGGTGAAGGGGGATTGTCGGAGTTTTCAGAGGTTGCTAAGGGCGGCAGTATGCCAGCGGCCGTATATGGTGATGGACGTGTGCTGTTATCATACAAATGTCGTCACAAGCTGTACTTTAACGGGGAAGCCGTTATCGAGGATTTTACCGCTGAGCGGCCGGCGCTCATATACAAGCCGGATAAGCTTTTATTGGAGTGGCAAAGCGGCAGCTTTGTAAGGTATGCCGTAAGCTTTAATATGGGCAAGACGTGGTCTGCGCCTATGCGCTTTATAAGTCCCGCAAAAGCGGAGCTGTACGTATGTCCGGCAGATACAGAGGCGGTTATGTGTTACGGGTATCATTCTAATAACGAGCTGACGCTTTTCGGTGATCCGATTCTGGCGGTTAAAGAGCGGCCGCCGCAATGCAGATTTGGGGAGATAGTAAAACTCAAGAAAATGGTTGATGAGCTCTACAGCGAAGTGGAAAAGCTCAAAGAAAAGCTCTAAACGGCAGGGGACTTTCATCTGCCGTTTAGAAGAGCTGTTTGTGATTCATACTTTTTCTGCTGATGCAAAAAACTGGTGGAAAGTGCTAAGCATACGTTGGAAATGCGAATAAGACGGCGTGAGGTCAACGGTCTTGCACGGTACATCCGGCGTTTTACGGCAGTGTCAAACCTGTGCATATATATGTCGGCAAGGATTCCGGTCAGGAATAGTGATGTGGCAAGAATTATATGTTTCATATATAAAGCTCCTTTTCGGTTTGATGGTTTAATAATGATAGTATAAACATTTTCGGCAGAAATAGTTCATGTAATTTATAGCATTTGACGGGAGGGATTTTTCTCTGCAGGGATTGACATAAAGCGAAAAATATGGTAAAATATCAGTATAAAATAGTATTGGAGGGTTATGCAATGAGCCACATCAAAACATTGAATAAGGCGTCATTAAAGGACAGCGCAAAGCATGGCGGCTGCGGCGAATGCCAGACTTCATGTCAGTCGGCGTGCAAGACCTCTTGCACCGTAGCAAACCAGAAATGTGAAAGAGTTTAATGCGGCGAAAAGGGCGGAGTTGTCTGGGGACAATTCCGTCCTATTAAGTTTTACTATAAAAATTTAAGGAGTTTTCTGAATTGATACATAAATATAAACTTTTGGGGCTTGATATTGTAATGGATGTGTACTCCGGAGCGGTACACGTAGTAGACGACGTGACGTATGATCTGCTCGACTACTGCACCGAACCGTTTGACCCGGAGGCCGAATGTCCCCAAAAAGCAATAGACGAGCTTCCCTACAGCGAGGATGTCATAAAGGAGGCTTACGGTGAGATATGCGAGCTGGCGAGGGCTAACCAGCTGTTTATGCCGGATTGCTATAAGGATATAGCAAAATCATGGAATAAGCGCTCCGTTGTAAAAGCCCTGTGCCTACACGTGGCGCATGACTGCAACTTAAGATGTAAGTACTGCTTTGCCGATACCGGTGAGTTTCATGGCGGCAGAAGCCTTATGAGCGCTGAGGTGGGAAAGAAAGCGATCGATTTTGTTATCAATAATTCCGGCAGCCGCAGGAATATTGAAATAGACTATTTCGGCGGGGAACCGCTTATGAACTTCGGCGTAGTAAAGGAGATAACTGAATACGCCAAGGAACAGGGCAGGTTGCACGGGAAGAATTTCCGCTTCACAATAACGACTAACGGTCTTTTGATAAACGACGACGTTAAGAATTATGTAAACGAGAATATGTCGAATATTGTGCTGTCGATTGACGGTACAAAAGAGGTCAACGACCGTGTGCGCTACCGTGTGGACGGCAGCGGTTCGTATGATACGATAGTGCCGAAATTCCAGGATATAGCCGAAAGCCGTGGTCAGGATAATTATTATGTAAGAGGGACGTTTACCGCATACAATGTGGATTTTGCCAAGGATGTTATACATCTGGCGGATCTGGGCTTTAAGCAGACGAGCGTTGAGCCTGTGGTTGCTCCCGATACCGAGGATTACGCCCTTAGGGAGGAGCATATTCCCAAGGTATTTTCTGAGTACGAAAAACTGGCTGAGGAATATGTACGCCGCAGAAAAGAAGGGAAAGGATTTAATTTCTTCCATTTCATGATCGACCTCGACCAGGGACCGTGCGTTGTAAAGCGTCTTTCAGGCTGCGGTGCGGGTCATGAATACTTGGCGGTAACGCCGGATGGGGATATTTACCCCTGTCATCAGTTTGTCGGCAATGAGGACTTTAAAATGGGCAACGTCTTTGAAGGCAAGCTAAATGAGGAAATAAGAAGCAGATTTGAAACATCAAACGTATATACAAAGCCGAAATGCGAGGATTGTTTTGCTAAATTCTATTGCAGCGGAGGCTGCAGCGCCAACGCATATAACTTTAACGGCGATATAGACAAGCCGTATGCTTTGGCGTGCGAATTTGAGAAAAAGCGTGTGGAATGTGCCATAGCGATAGAGGCTTCGCTTAAGCTCGGCGAATAATACTGAGGAAAGGAATGAGCTGTATGGTGACGTTTGAAGATGTAAAAAACAACGAGGAAATAAAAGAATGTATCAGAGTTGCTGATGAAACGCTTAAAGTCATCGGATATACGGAACATTCCTTCGTCCATGCCGGAATAGTTTCCTTAAAAGCATCACGTGTGCTCGAGGATATAGGCGGATATTCGCCCCGGGAAATAGAGCTTGCCCGTATTGCCGGCTATATCCATGATATAGGCAACATGGTAAACCGTGAGTCCCACGCCCAGACAGGGGCGATACTTGCGTACCAGATACTCACCCGAATGGGGATGGAACCGCACGAGGTTGTGCAAATATCCACCGCTATAGGAAACCACGATGAAGGGGCGGGGTATCCGGTAACGCCGATTGCGGCTGCGCTTATACTGGCGGACAAGTCGGATGTGCGCCGTTCGAGAGTGCGCAAGGATTCCTCGCGGGCGTATGATATTCACGACAGCGTGAACAGCGCAGTCGAAAAATGCGATTTGATAGTTGACAGGGAAAGAAACAAGATAATTCTTGATATATCCATAGATACGGAAATATCGTCTGTGATGGATTATTTTGAGATATTTCTCGGAAGAATGATGATGTGCAAGAAAAGTGCGGAGTTTTTCGGCATGACGCTTAGAATTTTGTGCAACGGTTCAAAAATCTTATAAAAACCGGTGGACAAATCAAAAAAGATGTTGTATAATATATATATGAGCTTATAGGCTGGCAGATAACCTCTGCCGCCAAACATGAACCGAAAGGAGAAAGTACGATGATAAGAAAAGGTTTTAAGATGAAGCTTTATGAGGGACAGGAAGCGGAGTATGAAAAGCGTCACAACGAGCTTTGGCCCGAAATGCAGGACATGATCCACGAGCACGGCGGAAAGAACTACTCAATTTTCCTTGATAAGGAAACTCTTACGCTGTTCGGCTATATCGAAATAGAGGATGAAGAGCTGTGGGCAAAGGGCGCTGATACAGCTATCAACCGCAAATGGTGGGATTTCATGGCTGACATAATGGAAACCAATCCGGATAACAGCCCGGTATCTATCGACTTGGCTCCGGTATTCCATTTAGATTGATAGAAAAGACCAGTTTGGAGAGGAGAAAAAACTCTATGAAAAGGTTTATCTCATTGCTTGCTGCGGTATCTGTAATTGCCTGCGGCAGCAGTGTGTTGGCAGCTGACATTGGAGTGATAGGCGGAGCCGACGGACCTACCAATGTATACGTTACGGCAGAAAACACTGCTGAGGATACGGCAGTAATAGGCGGAGCCGACGAGGCTACACAGATATACATAACAGCTGCGGCTGAAAATCCGGTTACGGTAAATGTAAACGGTCAAACGCTTGAGCTGGATACACCGGCATTTGTTGCAAATGACAGAACCTTGGTGCCTATGCGTGCTATTTTTGAAGCCGTAGGCGCTGATGTAGTCTGGGACGGTGAAATGCAGACCGTACACGCATCAAAGGTAAACGGCGACAGCGTGCTTTATCTGACGCTTCAGATAGGGCAGAACAGGGCGTTTGTGAACGGCACAGAGGAAGCTCTGGACGTTCCGGCTGTAATTTTAAACGAAAGGACGTTTGTGCCGCTGAGATTCGTTGTACAGTCTCTGGGCGGACAGGTAGAGTGGGACGGCGATAATATGACGGTGAATATCACCGTTGCTAATGCTCAATAAAAATAACAAAAGGCGTATCACCAAAAGCGGTGATATGCCTTTTTTGTGCTGTTATAGTGGTGTTTACTTTCTGTCTATCCCTTTAACGTACAGATGAACACGGCGGGCGTTTACCGAGGTGTATTCCTCTACTGAATAAGCCACAGCCGACTGTACCTTGTGACAGACTGCCTGTATATCGCAGCCGTATTTTACCGATACGGTAATATCCAGGTGTGCGCCGTGATTTGTCTTGCGCACGTAAACGCTGTGCACCTTTGTTATGTCGGGGAATTTCTGCGCCTCGTACGTGGATATGGCGATTAGGACGTTATCTGAAATCTCATAATTGCCAAGATAGCTGAAAGTCGGGCGCACTATGGATTTTACATCGGTGACGACCTTTTTATCACGCGGCAAATCCTTGAGGAAATGCAGCGGATGCAGAAAATATCCGGAAAAATCCTGCTTTATCTCAAATGTGGGTACAGGTATAACGTGTTTGCCCTCATGAATACGCATATCATGCGCCAGCTGCATTTCTTCCTGGGTCGCAACGTCTTCTATGCGTATTATCTTTTCAATAGGGGGAAGGCCTAAATTCCCCGCTATTTTCTCCACCATTCCGTCCGATGTCCCAAGCACCATTACGCATTGGAGATTGTTCTTTTTTATTGCATCCCTGACCTCATCCGCCTGTTCTTTTTTCAGGAATAGGGCGTGCTTGACGGAGGCCACACGTGTTTTTTCACGTTTGGCAGATGTTCCGGCGAGTATCCGTGTACCCGAAACCAAAAGGCCGTCGTCGATTATGCCGTCAGCTCCAAAACGGGAGGCAACAGCGTTTGAACGGTGGCTTTTGCCGGTTCCGCTGGGGCCTACAAAGGCGATCGTCCTCATATATCTCACACTCCTCAGTTCTCTTTTATTTTATAAGAAAGCGTCATTAACGAATCGGAAAGGTGGACGTTTTCCACCGAAACTCCGGCGGGAGTCTTAAGCTCGGAATATGAGAAGTTCAGTATTCCGGCTACCCCGTGCTTTACAAGTATGTCCGCAAGCGATTGTGCGGCTGCTTTTGGAACGGTCAGGATGCCTATTTTCGGTTTTTCGCTGTCAAGGAAGGTTTCCAGCTCGTCTGTATGGCATATGGTGATACCGTTTATTTCTTTGCCGACAAGCTCGGGATTGTTGTCGAAAATCCCGACAAGGCGGAATCCCCGCTTTTCAAAAGTGCCGTGCGTTGCAAGCGCCCGTCCCATGTTTCCGGCGCCAATTATTATCATGGAATATCCGTTGTTAAGCCCCAGTATCTCGCCTATGGCAGTGTATAGATGTTCTACGTTGTAGCCGTAGCCCTGCTGACCGAAACCGCCAAAATAATTGAAATCCTGCCGTATCTGGGAAGCGGTAACACCCATCTTCTGGCTGAGTGCGGCGGACGATATGCGTGGAACCCCCTGTTTTATCAGTTCGCCCAGATAGCGGTAATATCTCGGTAATCGTTTTATAACAACAGCCGGTACCGGCTTCAAATTATCACTCATGCGTTTTCACCTCAATTATTGTATATAAAATATGCTCTTTGTTAGAAATACAACGATCATTATAGGTTTATTATAGCACAGAAATTACGATTTGTACATAGTAAATTGCATAAAAAAAGAAAAAAATAGCCGGGACATTTTTCATATCCCGGCTAAAATTGATGATAATTTTACATATTCTGAATTGTTTCCATCACGTAATCGGCAAATTCGGCGCCTGTGCATCCGGTATCACGACCAGTTATTACGAGCTTCTTTTCAGTGAACATACACTTGTCAAGAGCTTTTTCCAGCTTATCAGCCTGCTCTTGATAACCGATGTGTGACAGAAGCATAACTCCGGCACGGATTATCGAGCAAGGATCAGCATACTGCGCACGACCCTCGGTAACCATTCTCGGAGCGCTGCCGTGGATGGCCTCGAACATAGCGTACTTTTTGCCGATGTTAGCGCTTCCGGCAGTTCCTACGCCGCCCTGGAATTCTGCGGCTTCGTCGGTGAGAATATCGCCGTAGAGGTTGGGAAGAACGAGTACCTGGAACTGTGTGCGTCTTTTGGGGTCAACGAGTTTGGCTGTCATAATATCGATGTACCAGTCGTCAAGCTCGATGCCTGGATAATCCTTGGCTACTTCCTGGCAGATCTTGAGGAATTTACCGTCGGTTGTCTTTATAACGTTAGCCTTTGTAACGCAGGTTACACGTGTTTTGCCGTTCTTCTTAGCATATTCAAAGGCTGCACGGGCGATTCTCTCGGAGCCTTCGGTGGTAGCAACGGTGAAATCTATCGCAAGGTCGTCGTTTACGTGTACGCCCTTGGAGCCTACAGCGTAGCCGCCTTCGGTATTTTCACGGTAGAACGTCCAGTCTATGCCCTGTTCGGGAACCTTTACGGGGCGAACATTGGCGAAAAGGTCAAGCTCTTTTCTCATAGCAACATTGGCGCTTTCGATGTTCGGCCAGGGATCTCCGGCTCTGGGAGTGGTTGTGGGGCCCTTTAATATAACGTGGCACTGCTTAAGCTCAGCAAGTACGTCGTCGGGAATAGGCTTATTTGCCTTTACACGGTTTTCGATGGTAAGGCCGTCTATAACCTTAAACGATACCTTGCCCTTTTCAACCTCATCCTTTAAGAGGAATTCCAGAATTCTCTGAGCTTCGTGCGTTATAGCGGGGCCTATGCCGTCGCCGCCGCATACGCCTATTACTATCTGGTCAAGGGCGGAATAGTCGATGAAATCCTTTTCCTGCTTCATTCTTTCCACTCTTGCCTTTTGATCCTTGAGGACCTCCGCAAATTTGTCCAGTGCGGCCTGGATGTCAGCATCATATGCCATGGGGATTACCTCCTTGTAGTTAAGGCTCACGCCTTATTTTTTGTATAATTCAAAAGTCCGCCGGCAATCAGCATTTCACGCTGACGCTGGGAAAGGCTTACTGTCGTGTTAAACTCAAAGCCCTTGGTAACATCCTTCACACGAACCGTGCCTGAGGGGAGCTGATCTTTAATATTTTCTATTACCAGCTCGTCCATCTGGTCTATACGGTCATAGTCGGCCTCGTTCTCGAATGTAAGCGGAACGATACCGGCGTTTATCAGGTTTGCCATGTGAATACGGGCGAACGATTTTGTTATAACCGCCTTTACGCCCAGATACAGCGGTGCAAGGGCTGCGTGTTCTCTTGATGAGCCCTGGCCGTAGTTTGAACCGCCGACAATAATGCTCTTGCCGAGCTCAAGCGCACGGTCGTGGAAGTCTGCATCACATACAGCGAAACAGAACTTGGATATAGCTGGGATATTCGAGCGCAGCGGCAGTATTTTTGCGCCGGCAGGCATTATATGGTCTGTTGTGATATTGTCGCCGACTTTGAGGCTGCATTTTGCGTCTATCGTTTCAGCAAGCGGCTCCGATACCGGGAACGGCTTTATGTTGGGACCTCTCAATACCTCAACACTGTCCATTTCCTCTTCGGGAACGGGAGCTACTACCATGTTATCATTTATGTCGAATACCTCAGGCAGTTTGAACTCAGGCATTTCGCCGAGAGTGCGGGGGTCTGTAAGCACGCCGGTAATTGCCGAAGCGGCTGCAACCTCCGGGGAAACGAGGTATATCTGACCGTCCTTGGTGCCTGAACGGCCTTCAAAGTTACGGTTGAACGTACGAAGCGAAATACCGCCGGAGTTGGGCGACTGTCCCATGCCGATGCAGGGGCCGCAGGCGCTTTCGAGGATACGTGCGCCTGAGTCTATCATTGTCGAAAGAGCGCCGTTTTTAGCAAGCATATTCAGAACTTGCTTTGAACCGGGAGCGATTGAAAGCGATACGTCCGGATGAACCGTCTTACCCTTTAGAATGTATGCAACCTTAAGCATATCAAGCAGCGAGGAGTTTGTGCAGGAACCGATGCAGACCTGATCTATCTTCATAGATCCGATCTCGTTTACGGACTTTACGTTGTCCGGAGAATGCGGACAGGCAGCCAGCGGTTCAAGAGCGGACAGGTCTATTTCTACGATCTCGTCATATACAGCGTCCTCATCTGCAGACAGCGGTGTATAGTCGGATTCTCTGCCCTGAGCCTTAAGGAACTGGCGGGTGATTTCGTCAGACGGGAAGATAGAGGTCGTAGCGCCAAGCTCTGCACCCATGTTTGTTATTGTGGCACGCTCAGGTACTGAAAGCGTCTTTACGCCTTTGCCGCAGTATTCTATTACCTTGCCAACGCCGCCTTTTACGGAAAGCCGTCTTAAAACCTCAAGGATAACATCCTTAGCGGCTACCCACGGGCTGAGTTTTCCGGTGAGCTCTACTTTTACGATTTTGGGGCAGGTGATGTAGTACGTGCCGCCGCCCATAGCGACTGCTACGTCCATGCCGCCTGCGCCGATGGCGATCATTCCGATGCCGCCGCCTGTGGGCGTATGGCTGTCGGAGCCGATAAGAGTTTTTCCGGGTATGCCGAATCTCTCAAGATGCACCTGATGGCAGATACCATTGCCGGGGCGTGAGAAATATATGCCGTGTTTTTTGCAGACGCTGCCGATAAAACGGTGGTCGTCGGCGTTTTCAAAACCGCTCTGGAGAGTGTTGTGGTCTATATAAGCCACGCTTTTCTCAGTCTTGACTCTGGGTACGCCCATAGCCTCGAACTCAAGATAAGCCATTGTGCCGGTGGCGTCCTGTGTAAGAGTCTGGTCGATTCTGATACCGATTTCCTGACCCTTGACCATTTCACCCTCGACGAGATGATTGGACAGAATTTTTTCTGTTAATGTCAGTCCCATTTGATTACCTCCGTTGAAAGATTTCCGGCTGCAATTATAATAAAGAATGCAGCTGAGATTTTTATACACCTATTTTATACAAAATATCGTGGTTTGTCAAGGTGTTTAGATGGATATAAAACAGAATACTGTATAATTCACCAAATCTGACCTGTATGAATATTATATTTATATAAAATCTGCGGGAGGGGAGGGGCTGTTAATGGCAATTGTGCTGATTTTTGCGTTATTCGTTTTTTTATGCGGACTGTTTGTGTTTATCCAAAACAGGCGGTATGAAAGATGGTTAAAAACTGGACCCGGGCGGATAGAGATAACAGCCTGCGGTAGTGCAGAGCTTGAATACAGGCTCCGGCGTATGGCGGCGGCCTGGCCGTTTGCAGAGATTATGGTAACGAGCGGCTCGGAGGAAATATTAAAGGCTGCAGGGCTTATGTCAAGGCGGTTTTGGGGAGTAAGAGCCAATCGCCAAAATGTGCATTAAAACTGTATAAAAAATCTCCGTGATTTAGGAAGATATTACACTTGACAAATTCGGGTTAGCGGAGTATAATCAATTACAGAGGTGATTGATTTGGCGGTCAACAGAGAATTTGTAGTCATGATTCAGGATATTATAAACCATCCTGAATTTCAAAAGACCAGAAACATCATACATCACGGAAAAAATAATAATGTATACACTCACAGCGTGGCGACTGCGCATTTTGCCTACAGAATAGCAAAACGGCTCGAGCTGTCGGAGGAGGATACCGAGTCTATAACAAGAGCGGCTCTTTTGCATGATTTTGTGGGATATGACTGGCGTGACGGAAAACCTGACAACATTAAGTACAGAGGATTAAAACGCATCTGGCATTCGCATCTTTTTGAACATGGATTTTCAGCAGCCAAAAACGCATCGTTCCACTTTGAGCTTACGGACCGCCAGCGGGATGCAATAAAAAAGCATATGTTCCCGCTCGTGCCGATGGTGCCAAGGTATAAGGAGGGCTGGATAGTGACGTATTGTGATAAAATAGTTGCTACCAGGGAAATGCTGCTTTGTGTTGCGGATAAATTCCAGCCGCTTTTTGCAAGAATGCGGCCGGCGTTTGCTTAAGAAGGATTACTGTACGGGGCTCCGGAGGGGCTCTGTATTTTTTTTGCGCTTTTTTCGGCCGGACTTGACAAAAATGATAAAATCAGAGTATAATATGTGACAGCGAGCAATTATAACCGTTAAACGGCGCAGGGAGGGATAGAATGAGTACGAGGAAGCTGACAGCGCTGGCTATGTTATTAGGCATAGCGTTGGTGATATTTATCATAGAGGCTCAGCTGCCGCCGCTTGTGCCGATACCGGGGGTAAAGCTCGGGCTTGCAAATATAATCACACTAATTGTAATGGTATGGTATGGCAGGAAAGAAGCATTTTTGGTGCTTATACTCAGGATAACGCTTGGAAGCATTTTCTCCGGCTTGCCCACGGTATTTTTCTACAGCTTTGCCGGCGGGGTATTGTGCTTTTTTGTTATGGCGATTATGTTTCGTTTGCTCGGCGATGAAAGGCTGTGGGTGGTGAGTGTTTTCGGGGCAATATCTCATAATGCGGGACAGATAGCTATGGCATATCTCTTTACGAGAACTTTAGAGGTGTTTTACTATTTTCCGCTTTTGGTGATTTCGGGGATAATTACCGGAGTATTTACAGGGGTAGCGGCTCAGGCAGTGGTGAAGAAATGGAGGCCGAACGTTTGAGATACTTTATTATTTTGACAGCAGCGGTATTATGTCTTTGCGGATGCGGGCAGCAGGCTGCTGAGCGGTCGATATTTGCAATGGATACGGTGATGGATATTCGGGCATACGGAAATGGGGCGGACGAGGCCGCAGATGCAGCGGTGGAGGAGATACGACATCTTGAGCGGATATTTGACCGTGGAGATGAAAACAGCGATATATACAGGATAAATAATTCCGACTCGTGTACCGTAGGGGAGGACTGTTCGTATTTGCTTATGCGAGCGGCTGAAATAAGCGATATGACAGACGGCAGTTTCGATATGACGATGGCTCCGCTTGGGGACTTGTGGGGATTTCGTGACCGGCAGTACCGTGTTCCGTCGGAAGCGGAAATAGAATCATCAATGGAAAACGTCGGCTGGGAAAAAGTAGCACAGAGCGGGAATGTGGTAAAAAAGCCGCTGGAGGTAAAGCTTGACGCAGGCGGCATAGCAAAGGGCTATGCGTCCGAGGCGGCAGCGGATATATTCGAGGAGTACGGTATATCCTCGGGGATAGTATCGCTTGGCGGCAATGTCCGTGCGGTTGGCAGAAAACCGGACGGGGAAATGTGGACCGTGGCAGTGCAGGATCCGTTGGATGAATCGTCATATTTCTGCACAGTTAAGGTGGAGGATGAGGCGGTTGTGACTTCCGGAGGATACCAGCGGTATTTTGAGGAAAACGGTGAGAGGTACCACCACATCCTCGATCCCAAAACGGGATACCCGGCGGACAGCGGTCTTATAAGCGTCAG
>DBQZ01000054.1:3713-5774 GCA_002305435.1 Clostridiales bacterium UBA1381 | reverse complement strand
TGGCGGTATATATATAACCGAAGGCCTTACGAACCGTTTTGAAAGCGAAAGACCGTACAGCGTGATATACCGGTGAGCTCATGCCTGCTCGGCACAGGCGTTTTTGTGATGTTTTTTGCGGCGCTTTGTGCACGGTTCGGAATATCCCGGCCACAGCTGGCCTATGCCTATTTCAAAGCACTCCTCAAGTTCCGATAAGGATTCGAGTGAGTAATCCCTCATTATACGTAGCAGAACGCTTGCGCAGGCGAAAGCATCGTCCATTGCATGATGATGGGAGAAGGTTATTCCAAGCGCATCGCAAAGCTTGTTCAGCTTGTGGCTCGGAAGCTCAGGGTAGGCAAGCTGCGAGAGTTTCACGGTGCAGATGTATTTAAGCGTGGGATAATCAAGACCGAACATATCAAGCGTACAG
This sequence comes from Clostridiales bacterium UBA1381, assembly GCA_002305435.1. Classification (GTDB taxonomy): domain Bacteria; phylum Bacillota; class Clostridia; order UBA1381; family UBA1381; genus UBA1381. The sequence continues at coordinate 5,359 of DBQZ01000054.1, read as the reverse complement.
CGCATTGCGCCAATGTCGAAGCTGGCGTTATGTGCGACAACAAGGCGGCCGTCTACGTACGGCTTGACGTCATCCCAGATGTCTTTAAACAGCGGCTTGTCCTTGACCTTTGCCGGAGTTATTCCGTGAATGTGTATGTTGTAATCGTTAAATTCAAAGGGTTCGGGACGTATGAGGATCTCCTTCTCTTCAACGATACGGCTGTTTTCGACAACGCATATCCCCATACTGCATATGCTCGACCACTTGGAGGTGGCAGTTTCAAAATCTATCGCTGTAAAATTCATTAAATCATAGCCTTTCTGTATTTGGACGCTCGTTTATAACAGATACCATTATACACCGAAAAGACTGTTTTGTCAATTCGTAAGTTTTGTGCTATATTTTTAAGGATTGTCCATTTTTGGTAAATAATGCAACATTGTTAAAAATATGTTTAACTCATATGACAAGGTGCGAAAAACTTGTTACAAAATCATTACGAAATCAACTTTGCACATTGTATAAATTTCTGAAAATGCCAGGCGCATAGCTAAAAAACGGCAAATACCTTGACAAAGACAAGATTTTCTGGTATGATAGCACTATAAAGGATATGGGGCATATATCTATCCGCAGGATGGGATCGCAGGATTGGTATTATAAGAAGGAAAAGTGAGGTAAAATGCAAATGAAGCAAGGGGAAGAATTTGCAGTAGGAGTATTGGATGGGGATTCTGCACAGGCTGTAGAGTTGGGCGCTGACAGAGGAAAATGGATAGGCGTACGCCGTGAGCGCATAGGGTACGAAACGGCTAAGCGGCTTTTCGACATAGTATGCTCACTGTTGGCTCTTATAGTTCTTTCGCCTGTATTTGCAGTAACATCTGTCTTGATAAAGGCCGAGGATGGCGGAAGCCCGTTTTTCTCGCAGACACGTGTGGGAAAAGACGGCAAACGCTTCAAAATGTACAAATTCCGTTCCATGTGTGTTGACGCAGAGGAAAAGCTCAAGGAGCTGCAGGCTATGAACGAAGCTGACGGGCCTGTATTTAAAATAGAGAAAGATCCGCGTATAACTAAGATTGGTTCGTTTATAAGAAAGACAAGCATAGACGAACTTCCTCAGCTTATAAACATCCTAAAGGGAGATATGAGTATAGTAGGCCCGCGTCCGCCTCTGGAAAATGAGGTACAAGAGTATAACGCCCATCAGCGCAGAAGATTAGCAGTAAAACCGGGACTGACCTGTTATTGGCAGTGTTCGGGTAGAAGCAATATTGCTTTTGACCAGTGGGTTGAGCTTGACTTGAAGTACATACGGGAGAGAGGCTTTTTCAAGGATATAGAGATAATTCTTAGAACTATCCCTGCTGTTCTTTTCCACAAGGGAGCATATTAAAAAAGATATGTTTTTGACACCGGATAATGTTGTCCGGTGTCTTTTTTGCTTTTTGACAAAAATAGGTCTTGCAAAGTCGGGGATAATAATGTATAATATAATATAACAAGGGGTTAAGGCGGTTTACATAATTTAAAATCTTACCCCTTGTTTGATGTTTTTAATACACTACGAAAAGAGGTCTTTATTAGATGATATTGGACTTAAAAGAGATAGAGCTTGCAGCAAAAAGGCTGGAAAAAACGGTCCATAAAACTAAGCTTGA
>DBQZ01000054.1:0-3688 GCA_002305435.1 Clostridiales bacterium UBA1381 | reverse complement strand
GCTGCTAATAAGATAGCGGCTTTGGTTGAACGTGGTGAAGCAACGTCAGTTGTGGCATCCTCTGCAGGAAATCACGCCCAGGGTGTAGCATATGCTGCGCACGTGCATAATATTCCGGCAACGATTGTAATGCCGAAATCTGCGCCTATTGCAAAGGTGTCGGCAACTGAGGGATACGGGGCAAAGGTCGTATTGTCGGGCGACTGCTACGACGACGCCTATGCCAAGGCTATGGAGATATGTGAAAAAGAGGGCGCTGTATTCCTGCATCCGTTTGACGATTATGAGGTAATGGCAGGACAGGGTACAATAGGCATAGAAATATTGCAGGAACTGCCGACGGTTGATATGATAATCGTTCCGGCAGGCGGCGGCGGACTTTTAGCCGGCGTTGCATCCTGCATAAAGCAGATAAACCCGAGAGTTAAGGTCGTAGGCGTACAGGCGTCGGGAGCGCCGGCGATAGCAGAATCCTTTGCCGCAAAGTCCCATTTGAGCAGCGAAAGTGTAAATACGATAGCTGACGGTATTGCCGTAAAAACGCCGGGAGAGCTTACGCAGGCGATAATCAACGATTGTGTAGATGACGTAGTGACGGTTTCAGATGCTGAAATATCGGCAGCAATACTGTATCTGCTCGAGCGTGTAAAACAGGTAGTAGAACCTGCGGGAGCTACCCCATTGGCAGCGGTTTTAAACAACCGTCTTGATATCAAGGGCAAAAAGGTTGTCTGTGTTATGTCCGGCGGTAATATAGATGTAAGCTTTATCCACAGGATAATAGAGCTTGGTCTTGTAAACCGCGGCAGGAGACTTAAATTCTCAGCTACACTCCTTGATACGCCGGGAAGCCTTGAAAAGCTATCAAGAATACTCGGTGAGAACAACGCCAATATTGTCATGGTACAGTACGACCGCTTCAGCGCCGATCTTAACCCGAACGAGGTAATCATCCACATAGCCTGTGAAGTTGGAGGAAGAGAACACGGCCAGCGTGTTATAAGCAAGCTGGAAAAATGCGGGTATAAAGTAGTACTCGAATGATGAAAGGACGATGAGCGGTGATCCCTAAAGCCTTGATCTCGTTGATATACGAAGCTGCCTCCATCCAACGCTGGAACGACCATATCCGTCCGTGGACGGGATTTACGGAGCTTGACAAACAGGCGCATAAGATGTTTTACGCCTATGTTTTGGCAAGATGCGAGGGTGAGGATAAATACGACCGGTTACGCCTTGTTGAAGGCGGCATATTTGAATTTCTGCACAGGATAATCATGACCGACATAAAACCGCCGATATATCATAAGCTGGTTGCCGAAAAGGGTGAACAGATAGACCGGTGGGTATTAGACCAGCTCAGGCAAATGCTTGAGCCTATTGCCGGAGGCAGCGTCTATGCGGCTATGGAACGATACTATCTGGATAAGGATTATGCTGCTGCGGAAAAGCGGATATTAAAGGCGGCGCATTACCATGCCTCGAACTGGGAGTTTAAGGTGATATACCCGATGAATCCGACTACATTCGGCATTGAGCAGGTAAAAGAGGAAATGATGCAGGGACTGGCAGCCTGCGATACGTTTGCGGGTTTTCGTTATTTTGCCGGTTCGCCGTATTTGCAGGAATTTTTATCGCTTATCGGGAAGCTGCGGTATCAGCAGCGCTGGAGCAAGGCGGCGAGGATGCCGCAGACGTTCGTTATGGGGCATATGCTTGTAGTTGCGATACTCTCTTTTCTGTGCGTCCGTGAGATAGGCGGCTGCAAGAAAAGGCTGGTGAATACCTTTTTCGGGGGATTGTTCCACGATTTGCCGGAGGTTCTCACAAGAGATATTGTGTCGCCTGTGAAGGCTTCTGTAGAGGGGCTTGACAGTATAATCAACGAGATAGAGGATGAGCAGATGAGGGAGGTAATATACCCTCTTCTGCCTGAGGATTGGAAAGAAGAAATCAGCTATTTTACAAAGGATGAGTTTTGTTCAAAAATCAAAGTAGGTTCTTGGATGAACTGCACTACCTCCGACGAGATAAATGCGAAATTTAATGAGGACAAGTATGATCCCATAGACGGCCAGATCATAAGAGGCTGCGATCATCTGTCGGCGTATATTGAGGCATATCTTTCCCTTGCGTACGGAGTGCGGTCAGAACAAATGGTAAACGGATATAAGCAGCTTAAGGAACGATACAGGGAAAAAATCATAGGCGGTGTTGACTTTGGAAGTTTATTCGGATATTTTAAAGTGGAGGACTTACAATAAATGTAAATTTTCTGGGGGGGGGTGACTTTTTAATGTTTACTAGTAAAAAGTCAACTTTAACTTACGAGGAAACTAGGGATAAGGCGCTCAGACTTTTAGGAGTGCGGGAACATTCTGAAAAGGAGCTTGCAGAAAAGCTGCTGCGGTCTGGAGCCGAGACAGAGAATGTTGAAAGGGTAATAGAATATTGTCGCGAGTACAATTATGTAAACGATGCAAGATTTGCCGAAGCATATTCGAGGCATTTGCATACGAGCAAGATTTACAGCAAGGAAAAGATTTCGTATGAGCTGAAGCGCAAGGGGATCTCTCCGGAGGATATAGAGGCGGCTTTGGCGGAGATAGAAGAATATACAGAGGAAGAGCTTATCCCAATGGTTGAGAGGAAGTTAAATGGTGATTTTGATATGAAGCAGAGGAACAAGGCAAAAAGATATTTTTACAACAAAGGTTTTTCGATCTCGCTGATCAACAGTTGTATAGAAAGGATCATAGCAGAGAATGAAGTATAATATAGGAATCGTTTCTTTAGGCTGTGCGAAGAATCAGACCGATACGGAAACGATGCTGGGGCTTTTGGCGGAGGACGGCCACAGGATAGTGGCTGATCCGTCGGAGGCCGATATAATAATAGTAAACACCTGCGGATTTATAGATCCGGCAAAGCAGGAGTCGATAGATGTTCTGCTTGAGATGGCGGAGTATAAAAAGGATCGCTGCCGTGTTTTAATCGCTGCGGGCTGCTTAAGCGAACGATACCGTGAGGAGATAATGCGTGAGCTGCCGGAGGTAGACGCTGTTGTTGGTACCGGTGATTATGACAGGATTGCAGAAGTGGTGGAAAGAGCCGCAGACGGAGAGCATCCCACACTGTGGGGGCATCAGGAGCGTGATATGGAGCCGGGGCTTCCGAGGATGCTTACAACGCCGCCATATACGGCATATCTCAAGATAGCCGAAGGCTGCGACAACCGCTGCACATACTGTGCAATACCGCTGATACGGGGACGTTTTCGCAGCCGACCGATTGAAGAGCTCGTTGCAGAAGCGCAGGAACTGGCTGATTCGGGGGTTACGGAGCTTATTGTCATAGCCCAGGATACAACGAGGTACGGGGTGGATATTTACGGGAAATATTCGCTTGACACCCTGCTTTGCGAGCTTGACAAAATAGAAGGTTTGCACTGGATAAGAGTGCATTATTTTTATACGGAAGCAGTTACGGATGACCTTATCAACACGATTGCAAACAGCCGGAAGATACTGCCGTATATAGATATGCCGATACAACACTCTTCAAATGAAATACTCCGCCGCATGGCAAGGCGGACGAATAGGGAAGAGATAACAAGCGTCATCGGCAAAATACGGGAGAAAATGGTGAACGCTGTTATAAGGACATCAATAATAGTGGGTTTTCCGGG
>DBQZ01000123.1:12547-26919 GCA_002305435.1 Clostridiales bacterium UBA1381 | reverse complement strand
CCGGCAGCCCTGCGCACACCGGCGGCATCGTACATAACCACAGCCGCAACACCGAAACTCATTGCAAAAAGTGTGGAATCAAACCCCTCTACCAAGCCTATTGATGTGCAAAGCGCTGTTACAAATGATGAATGGGAGCTTGGCATTCCGCCAGCGCCGACTATCCTTGCCATGTCCAGCTTTTTCTGCGTCACAAAAACAAATATGACCTTAAGTATCTGTGCGATAAGCCACCCGAGAGCGGCGGTTCCCAAAACGCCGTTATGGATAAACTCTGTCCAGTATCTCAATGAAAATCTTCCTTTCAGCTTATGAATTTCTGTCAAGCAGGCTGAGCGTCAGCTCCTTAAGAAAACCCGCCCTATCGCCGAATATTTCCAGCGCCGAAATTGCCTTTTTCGTATATTCCCGTGAAAGCTCACCGGCACGCTTCATCCCAAACAACGTAACATACGTACTCTTTTCGTTATCCGCATCACTGCCAACAGGCTTGCCAAGCGAGGCTTCATCTCCCGTAACATCAAGAATATCATCCTGTATCTGGAACGCTATCCCAAGATTCAATGCAAACTCGTCTGCCGCTCTTACTTCCTCCTCAGCTGCGCCAGAAAGTACGGCTCCCACAACGCAGGAAGAACGGATTATCGCTCCGGTTTTTAATGAGTGAAGTTTTTTCAAAACATCAGCGTCTATACGCTTCCCTTCGCTTTCCAAATCTATCACCTGACCGCCTATCATACCTTCGGTTCCGGAGGATTCTGCGAGGATAGATATTGCCTTAAGCGTACGAGCCGGATCCTTGCCAGGATTTTGGGCTACAACCTCAAACGCCCGGTTAAGCAGTGCGTCGCCTGCCAATATGGCTTCGGCTTCGCCGAACTTTATATGATTTGTAGGCATACCACGGCGCAGCTCGTCGTTATCCATAGCAGGAAGATCATCGTGTATCAGCGAATACGTGTGTATCATTTCCATTGCACAGGCAAACGGCAATATTTCTCCCACCTCGCCTCCGCACATCTTCCCTGTTTCTATCATCAATACAGGCCGCAGCCGTTTTCCGCCCGCAAGCAGGCTGTAGCGCATAGCCTTGTATATGCTCGACTGTAAATTGTCCTTCTCCGGAACGTATTTGCCAAGCGCATCCTCTATTATATTTACATCCTGTTGTAACTGTTCTTTCATATTCATCATTCCGCTTCAAAAGGCTCCTTTACGACCTCATTATCCCTCACTGCCAATATTGACACCCGCTTTTCCGCTTCATCAAGCATCTTCTGACAACTCTTTGACAGCTTTATCCCTTTTTCAAAAAGCTCCAGCGATTCCTCAAGCGATGAATCTCCCTGTTCGAGCTTCTTAACTATCCCCTCAAGCTCGACTACCGCTTCTTCAAATTTCATTCCTTTATTCCTCCTATTTAACTACACATTCCCTCTCCCCGTCATACAAGCGCAGAGAAAACTCCTTGCCGCTTACGAGGGATCTGGCGCTCTTTATAACAGTCCCATCCTCTTCCATAGGTATCGCATATCCGCGTGCCATTACAGAAAGCGGGCTTAGCGTGTCGAGTTTAGCACACAGCTGAGAAAGGCGCTTCTTACAGTTCATCTCGCTTATCCTGTATGACTGCTCAAGCCGTTTCGTCAGGTGATCTATCCTCTGCTGCTCATCTCCGAACCGCTCACGAGGATCACGCATCACAGCCCGTGACAAGCGCATACGCTTAAGCTCTATCCCCTTAGCCATAGCGCTGTAGAGCCGTGTTTGAAATCCTGCTATCTGCGATTTTAGCTCTATCTGCGACGGAACGGCTATCTCCGCCGCTGCCGACGGTGTCGGCGCCCGCAAGTCGGCTACCCAGTCGGCTATGGTGAAGTCGGTTTCGTGTCCCACAGCCGATATTATCGGTATCCTTGATTCGTAGATCGCTCTTGCCGTATTCTCCTCGTTGAACGCCCACAAATCCTCTATCGAGCCGCCGCCTCTGCCTACTATAAGCACATCCGCCAGATTATTTCTGTTAAAATACCGTATCGCCCTCGCAATTGATTCCGAGGCCTTATCCCCTTGTACCTGTGCCGGTGAGATTATTATTTCTGCATACGGATAACGGCGTGATATAACGTTTATTATATCCCTGACCGCCGCCCCTGTAGCAGCCGTAACCACACCGACCGTTTCCGGGAACTTCGGTATCGGCTTCTTATGCGCTGCATCAAACAATCCCTCGTTCTCAAGCTTCTTTTTCAGCTGCTCATAAGCGATATAAAGCTCGCCAACACCATCCGGTATCATCTCTTCTATATAAAGCTGATATGCTCCGCCAGCCTCATAAACGCTTATCCTGCCCCTTGCAAGCACTCTCATTCCGTCCTTCGGCTCAAATGTAAGCGTACCGGCAGCGCTTTTAAACATTACCGCCTTTAAAACGCCTCCCTCATCCTTGAGCGTTATATACATATGACCCGAGTAATGATGCTTAAAGTTGGATATTTCCCCTTTTATCCATATCTGGTTCAGTATCTGGTTATGGTCAAGCAGCTTTTTTATATATCCGTTTATCTGGCTGACTGTAGCTACTTTAATTTCCATTTAAATATCCTTTCTCCGCCAGAGCGGCAATACCGACAGCATTATCTGTCGAATACTGCGGCTCCGTAAAGCAAAGCCTAACATCAAGGCGCCCAAGCATACCCCGTATTATTTTATTGGACGCAACTCCGCCCACTATCAGAATATCGTCTGCTTTATACTCCGCCGCTGCATATTCAAGCGCCTTATAAAGCGAGTGTCCCACAGCCTCCAGTACCCCTCGTGCGAGACTTTGCGGGGACACGGACTCTGATAGCTGATAGGCTTTTGTTTCCGCACCCGAAAAATTCATGTACGTTCCCTCGACATTTACCGGCAGTCTCTCTCCCTTATCTGCTGCCATCTCCTCCAGAGCCTTGCCGCAAGGGAAAGAAAGCCCCAGCTTTACGCCGATTCGGTCTATGAGCTGTCCTGCTGAAATATCCTTCGTCCCGCCTATTATATCGTTATCAAAACTGCGGCCGTTAAATTTCGTGAGCAGTATCTCTGTTGTACCTCCTGAAAGATGAACGCTTATGAACCGCTTTTGCAGGAGATCTGAAAAACCGCCTGTGTATATTCCTGCCATAATATGCCCGTCCTGGTGGCTAAAGCGGTACAGCGGCTTTTGGAGTGCGCCGCTTATCATTTTGGCCGCCATCTCACCTGCCAAAAATACCGGCATATATGAACCTTCCACATTGCGGGGTCTGTCGCTCACGCCAACGGCTGATATTTTGCAGGGATCTGCTTCTAAAAGCAGCTCTTCCCACAGCTGCGGAAGATTTTTTATATGCTCGAAAAGCGCATTGCTCTGCCTCAGCCCTCTTGCTCCGTCCGGAACTGTCAATATCCTGCGCCTTTGTATAATCCCATCTTCTGACACTACCGCAAGCGATGTGGTATAATTGCTTGTATCTATCCCCAGCCACGTCATATTTTTTCCATTACCCCTGCCAATACTCCGTTTACAAATGCCGCAGCCTGCGGATCACCGTATTCTTTCACGATATTTACCGCTTCGTTTATCGCCACTTTTGCGGGAACGTCGTCAACGTACTTTATTTCATATACCGCCAGCTTCAGGGCAGACAGCGGCACCTTGTTTATACGTCCAATACTCCATGATGTCGTAAGGCTCTTTTCTATAATATTCTCAAGCTCCTCTTCCTTTTCCAGCACGCCCATAACAACGGTACGTATATATTCCATGTTGGACAGACATTCCGGCTTTTCCTCGCCAAGCTCTTTTACAAGCTCCGCCATTGTGTCCTTTTGCTGATTCATCTGAAATATCAGCGAAAACGCCTCGCGCCTCGCTTCGCTTCTTGACTGCTTTTTCATTCGCTGTTCCTCTCCTTGTTATAGTCAAGATTATTATACCTCAATTTGCAGATAAATGGAAGAGGTAAAATGAAAATTTTTCAAAAAACTTCGCCCCAAAATGGAAAAAGAGCGGCAGACTGCACGCTCTTTTATGTTTTAGTCTTCAATATCCTCGGAATCGTCTGTATCTTCTGCTTCGGCAGCTTCTGAAGTCTCTGCCTTTTCAGCTTCTTCTATCAGTCTTGCCTTTTCCTTTTCAAAGCTGATACCCTCAACGTGGATATTTACGTTATCAACCGTAAGTCCCGTCATTGTTTCTACGCTGTTTTTAACGTTTTCCTGCACTTCCCATGCAAGCTCGGGGATCTTCACTCCGTAATCTACGATCATGTAAAGATCTATAGTCACGCTGTCGTCGTTCATATTTACACGAACGCCCTTAGAAGCATTCTTCTTGCCGAACTTCTCCACGATACCGCCCGCAAACGAGCTGTACATATTGGCAACGCCTTCTATTTCATCAGCGGCGATACCGGCAATTGTGGAAACAACGTCAACGGCTATTTTAATATTGCCCATAACGTCCATACCGTCCTCGGTCTGTACAGAGGATTCTATCTCCTCAACGTTTTCGACCTCTTTCTTGATTTCTTCTTCCATGAAAATTCCTCCTTGCATAACGTGCATATCCAGCACCGTATTGTCATTATTTACATTATAGCACACTCTTTTGTACTTTTCAATAGTTTTTTTAAATTATCACGCAAATTTTTATATATTATTTACACAAATCCCAAAAATATACAGCCCGCCCACAAAAGCGAGAAAATAAATCATATATCTGCCGGAACTCGGAACAAAAAGAACGAAAAACCAGCGCCTACATATATGTATTTCTGCTGCAAAAAATCATGCAGATAAAAACCAAAGTATACCGCACCCTGAATATGGATGCGGTATACAAAAATTTTCCCCACATATGCGGCGGCTTATTCATACCGTAAGCACGCCCTGCTCCGATTCTATCAGAAGCAGTATATTCTCCTCATGACCGTTTGCAGCATTTACGTAAATTATAAAATTCCGCTCGGCAAAAGCTCCGTGAAACTCGTAGCAGAGTACCTCCTGCATAGAATCCTTCGGCACTAAAGCCATCTTTGTGCCGGTCACCTCAAGATTCGTATTTATCCTCTCTCTTGCCTCATCCATTGTAAGAGCTGCCTCTCCAAGCTCGCGTTGTCTGTGGTTCATGAGGTAACCTTTCGTTTCCAAACCGACTATCTCTCCGTTATCAAGTGCAACCTTAACCTTAACAAGGTCTGAATAGCAGACGACACCATCCTGCGAATAAGCGAAATTTATCGTTGCCACTCCGCCTGATTTGTCATAATAACTTGACACCATTGAGGTTATGCCGTGGCTGTCAAGATACGTCTGGGCTGCGGCAATGGCTGAGTTTATATCCAGATTTTCCTCGCCTACCTCCCTTGTATCAAGGAAGTATAAAAGATACCCGCCTTTTTTGGTAACGCTTGCACTAATGCGGGAACCGTTTTCCCTCTCCACGCTCATCGTGTACGAATCTACCGCCGAATTTGCAGTTTCACCAGTCACCTGCATACCGTCTGAGCGGCTGCCGAGGAATTCCCGTGCTGTATTAAGCGCTTCCTCAGCCGAAACCTGCGGCGCTTCCTTTATCATATACGATTCAAGGTTTTCTATATGCTCCGAAAACGGTCCGTCGTATATCAGAGACGGATAATCGTCAAACGACTTTTCCACGTTCTCAAGATCCTCCAAAATCCCGCCTGCCGCCTGAGCTGTATTTGCACCTGTATCTTCATCGTTCATAAAGCTTATCTCGCCGCTGTAAATGCGCCCCTCTATCTCCTGCAGAGTTTCGTTTAGTCCGACAGCATACTCGGTAAGGGAGGCTAAGTTCTGGTAATCCTCCTGCGAAATGTTCTCCCCCTGTATCATGTTCTGCGAAAGCACATACGTGTAGTCTCCGGCCTGGGAAAGAAATTTCGCCGTATTTTCAAGCTGTATCTGCGAAGTCGGCAGCTGTCCCAGACAGGACTTAGCCGCTGCCGCCTCACGGAAAATATCACCGGATATTGAAGCCAGCTGCGCCGCATCGGACGACAGCTGAGCCTTATACAGCGATACCTCTATATTGTCCACGTAACCGACAAGCTCATGGAACGCCCTGTTATACTGGTTTTCCAGATTAAGCTCTGCCGCCTGGGCGTTTTTCCGTCCGTAATATCCCCATATAAGCGAGGCGACAAGCGCCGCAGCAAATATCCCCAGTATCCACGGGTAGGCTCTGCCCGCTTCTTTTTCTTCCATATCGGCTCCTCCTTTTTATTTGCAAAATCTGTGCTTGCCTATTTTTACAATAAGCGGCCGAGACCATATCCATTCGCTGGTCGCAGTCTCGGGATTAAAGTAATATATTGCCCCGTTTGTCGGATCCCAGCCGTTTAAGGCATCCTGGCAAGCCTTATACACGGTAGAATCAGGGTCTATCGGAACGTTTATCTGTCCGTCAGCCACCGCTGTAAACGCTCCGGGCTGATAAATGACCCCGGAAATCGTGTTGGGGAAGGATGCGTGCTTGACCCGGTTCAAAATAACCGCCGCCACTGCGACCTGCCCCTCGTACGGTTCACCTCTGGCTTCCCCGTTTACGGCTCTTGCCAAAAGCTGAATATCGCTTGCTGAATGTCCATCCGCTGAAACGTTCGTATAAAACATATACGTCATAGCCGTAACGACCGCCAGTATCCATGCTGCCGCCCGCTTTTTCATCTGCTTCTCTCCTTTCCGCATTGTTTACTGATATTATTTCCCTCTCTGCACAAAATTTATGTATTTCTGTCCCGAAAAATATTCTCTCCGAGCTGCGTGTGATAAACCTGTAATCGTGGAAATAATAATGTATTGAGGAGGTATCGAAGATGTCAAAATTCAAAACTTATGCCGTTTCCATAGCCGTACCCCTGCTTATCGGCGGTCTGGCAGGTCTGTTAATATGGGGTAAAATCGACTATAATACGCTTGCAAAACCGCCGCTTTCACCGCCGTCTTTCCTCTTCCCGCTGATGTGGGGCGTACTGTACGTACTGATGGGGATTTCATACGGCATTTTAAAGGATGGGATGCTGGCGGATGAGAAAATACAGCGGATATACTATATTCAGCTTCTGGTAAACTTTCTCTGGCCTCTGTTGTTTTTCGCTTTAAAATGGCGGCTGGCTGCGCTTTTGTGTATTCTGGCTCTCGACATACTTGTTATAATCATGATACTGCGGTTTTACAGGAAAAACAGGATTGCCGGGCTTTTGCAGCTGCCTTACCTTTTGTGGATATTGTTCGCCTCTTACCTTAACTGGGGGATATATATCCTAAACGGCTGAAACAAAACGGATGCGTTTTCAAGTGTACGCATCCGCTTTTTTACGTATAAAACCATTTCACATCGACGATAATCTAATATCAAACGTTGAAAGGAAGTATCGTATGAAAAAGCTTCTCATGTACTTATCGGCAGCACTATCGGTCTGTTTTATAAGCGTAATGGCAGCATCTGCCGACATCGGAGACGACCTGTCATCTAACCTCGTACGGCTGCATATTATCGCCTCCGGCAACTCGCCCGCCGAACAGGAGGTAAAGCTCAAGGTTCGGGATGCTGTGCTTTCAGAGGACAAGTACTCTCCCGAGGAAATACCGTATCACTTGGCGGAGATAGAAGAAACGGCTGAACGCATCCTTGAGGAAAATGGTTTTTACTGCGGAGCCAAAGCGGATTTCGGACGTTTCCATTTTCCCCGCAAGCAGTACAAAAACATAACGCTTCCCGCCGGTGATTATACGGGAGTACGTATAACAATAGGCGAGGGCAGAGGGGAAAACTGGTGGTGCGTGATGTTCCCTCCGCTGTGCTTTTCCCAAAGCCCCGCCGGAGAGCTGTCAGAGGAGGATATAAAACTTCTAAAAGACACACTCTCAGAAGAAAGCAGCGACCTTATAAGCGGCGACGATATAGAGGTAAAATTCCGCATTGTAGAATGGTTCAACGAGCTTTTTTAAACAAAAAACGGCACAGCAGTTTTTATTGCTGCTGCGCCGAAAAATTGGCTTTAAGTTTAATTATGCCAGAGCGTCAAATCTCATCAGCATTGCCGCCACCTGGCTTCTTACAGCTCCTCCCTGCGGAGAAAGCTCCGTATCGGTAACACCGTTTACAAGACCGGCTCCGTTAGCCCATGCCATAGCGTCAACAGCGTATCCGCTGACAGCTGAAGCATCGGTAAATTTCGCCAGATCTCCTCTTGCGGAAGTATCAATACCCTTTAACCCAGCGTAACGATAGAGTATCGTTGCCATCTGCTCTCTCGTTATACTGTCATCGGGAGCAAATGTGTTCTCATCGTAGCCCTCGACAATACCGGCTGCATTTGCCCATGCAATAGCCGAAGCGTAATACGAATCTGCAGCTACATCAGCAAACTGTGCGGCCTCTGCCGCCGGCGAGCCTTCCATTCTATAGAGCATTGTAACAAGCATACCGCGCGTTGTCGTCATATCGGGCGCAAACTGCGTATCAACAACGCCGTTCATTATGCCGTTTTCGTAAACGTACTTAACTGCGCTGTAGAACCAATCCGAAGAACTTACATCATTAAACGGTGTATCGTTTGCCGGAGCGGCTGTCGGGGCCGGTGACGGGGTCATCAAGGGTGTTGCAGGGCCTGTTGAAACCGTACCCGAACCGTTTCCTATATCATCGTTGTCATCATCGCCGCCCGTTCCTGCTGTTCCTGAACCGGGACCTGCAGGAGTCGGAGCAGGAGAGGCTGTCGGGGAAGCTGTAGGAGTTGCAGTCGGCTTAACTGTAGGTGTCGGAGCCGGTTCTTCCTCGTAGAGCGTTATACGGCCCTCGCCGTAGGGATTGCTGTAGATGGAATCGGCAGTTACTACGCCGTCAAGATAATCCGTCATGTAATCGATAAGCACCTGGTTGTCTATGGACATCGACTCAGCCAGTATTGTGCAGTCCTTGAACATATTAAAGCCGTCGCCGTAGCTTAAAAGCATATAATTGTGACCGGCCAGCTTATATGTAGCCTCGGGATCTATATCCTCGCCACCTACTTTTACGTTCTTTACTCTTCTCTCACCCTCGCCGACTGAGGCAAAAGCGCCGTATTCATCCTCTACGCACGGAGAATCTATATACGTATGAACCTCGTATGAAAGACCCGATACCTGCTGGAAACCGCCTATCTCCTCAACCGGAGTTCCTCTTGAACCCCACTCGAGAGCGTCGAGTATCTGCTGACCTGTAACCTCAGCCAGTACAAGCTCGTTTCCGTACGGGTGTACAGCTACAATATCACCAAAGGTAACATCGCCCTCTTCAATATCGGCTCTGATACCGCCGCCGTTTACAAAGGCAATATCAGCTCCGGCAACCGCACGGTAAGCGTCTGCGCAGAAATCGCCGAGATTTGTCTCCTGCGTTCTTATAAGCCTCTCCCCGGTTTCGGGATCAACTGTCGTCAGCTTAACCTCGGACTGTGCAACTACCTGATTTTGAGTTTCCTCGAATCTGGACGTCACCTCGTTAAGGAAGGCTGTCGTATCAGCATCCGCCGGACTTTCCTCTGTTATGGGGATAAGCTCGGTTGTAATTTCCCCGTCCTCAGCTATTGTCACCTTGCCGACATTGGCAAGCTTCGTGCCTGTCTGAACGGTGGGAACCTCCTCACCGTCCTCGTTCTTAGCCGTTGTACTAAATTCCGTGTGCGAATGGCCATCAATGAACACGTCTATGCCGGTAGTATTTGCAATAACCTCGGTGGACATCCACGGGCTTGATGATAAATCCACACCAAGATGGCCTACCGCTACCACGTAATCTGCCCCGGCAGCCCTTGCCTCATCAACCGTATCCTGAACGGTTGAGTACAGAAGCTCGCCTGTTTCATCCATGGCAAAGTCATATATCCAGTTGCCCTCCTCGTCCTGGAAATATGAGGGATTAGTTTTTGTTATCGTCTCCGGCGTGCTTATGCCGACTACGGCTACATCAGTGCCGTTTACATCGTATATCTTATAAGGATCAAGCACCGTTTCACCGGTAGTACTGTCAAAGAAATTGCACGAAAGATAATCCGCATTCGCAAGTTTGGGAGTCTCCTCCGTTCCCTTTGCTATCTCCAGAAATCTATCCATGCCGTAGTCAAATTCGTGGTTTCCCGGAACAGCTGCATCATAGCCCATGTAGTTCATTATATCTACCATGTAACCGCCGTCTGAGAGCGTTCCCACCAGACCGCCTTGGATATTGTCGCCTGCATCTATGAGCAAGTCGTTATCCTTTACTATCTCTGCCACCTTGTCATAGAGCAGATACTCGCAGTGAACATCGTTTGTAAAATAGATGTCAATATCATTATCCGCTGTTTCATCGGCAAATACCGCAAAAGACGGCATACAGCCGGCAAAAGCCACGGCCGCCGTCAAAGCTGATATAAGCCTTTTTTTACTGTTGTGCATAAATGCTACCTCCTTAATCTTTCGGAAAAAATCAATTTTTTCCATAAAAAGTATACCGCCTTTTCTCTTTTAACAACACCCGCCAGAGGTTAAATTTGTGTAAGGCTGACGTAAGACAGCTACAAATTTTTATAATAAAACAGTCCACTTTAGGGCATAATACTATCACCGCCACAAAAGCTCTTGCAGAAAAACAAAAACACTGCCTTTTTGTTTTGCTTCAAGATCGGCGGCAAAACTTTTCTTTTGGAGGAATGAACCATGGAACAAAACTGTAAAGCAAACGAAGCTATCAAATGTACCGTAACACAGTGCGCTCACCACTGCTCTTCAAAGGATTACTGCTCCTTGAACAGCATCCAGGTAGGCACGCATGAAACCAATCCTACTCAGGTACAGTGCACCGACTGCAATTCCTTCGTTTTAAAGCACTAAACCGAACCTTATCAAACGATACAAGACCGTCCCGCACTAAACCGGGACGGTCTTGTTTTATTTCGTTTCCAACCTGTATAAGCGTACGCCGTGCGGTTCTACCTCAGAGGTTATCGTCCCGTATTCTATCCTTGCAGTCTCTCCGCTCCAAAGCTCCCTGCCGGCTGCTTGTGACTCTATTCCCAAAAATGAAAGCTGTACTGATGATAAGATTTTCTCATCACCCGTATTAAATTGTGCGATATAGAAAACGCCGTTTTCGCCGTTTGCAGCCCAAACTATCTCATTCCCCTTTCGGTATACCTCACGCCCGGAATGTGAATGACGGCAAATATTTATTACCTCCGTATTCTGCATGAGCGAAAGCGTAAATTCGTCATTATACGTCATATCCCCGCCGAACATCAGCGGTGAGCGGAATATGCACCACAAAGACATCATCGTCTTCTGCTCATCATGCGTAAAATTCGTCATCCTGTCTCCGCCGTGCGAACGTATTCCTATCCTTCCAAGCGGAAGCATATCACAATCAGGCCATGCCCCTTGCCGCACATATGGGAACCAATCACGGCAATAATCAAACATTTTCCTAAGCTGGTCCCAGCCATCCCAGAAATCGTCCGTCATACGCCACATATTGGCGTTTTCCGCAAGATGCGCCGCCTCCGAGAGCGGAGCCGCTCCGGGCGAGAGTGAAAGGATTATCTCTCTTCCAGTTTTATCTATGGCTTTTCGTATAGCCTCAACTTCTGTCTTATGGTAAGGCCGTGCTATATCATCCACCTTCAGAAAATCAACGCCCCAGTCGGCGTACATTGATATTATCGAATCGTAATATTCCTGCGCCCCTTCCCTCGTCATATCGACTCCGCACATATCTCCGTTCCAGTCGCAAACACTGTCTATATCGGCGATATATGCTGCCGTTTTATCGCTTCCAAGGATTTTTGTATTGTCACGCACAGCCTGCTTCGGTATTCCCCGCAGAATATGTATGCCGAACTTTAATCCCAAGCTGTGGACAAACTCTGCCAAAGGCTCAAAACCTTTACCGCCCGCAGCCGAGGGGAATCTATTCACCGCCGGCATAAGCCGTGAATATTCATCCATTACCAGCTCTGCTCCCGGACGGTAGTCGGCGCTTTCTGCCAGCGGCTCAAACCATTGAATGTCTACTACTATGTATTCCCAGCCGAACGGTTTCAGATGCTCTGCCATATAAAGAGCGTTCGCCCGCACCTCATCCTCACGGACGCTGGCTCCGTAGCAATCCCAGCTATTCCATCCCATTGGCGGGCATTTAATCCCATTCTCCAAAATCCAAACCTCCTTTCAAATTCTAAATCATTATATCATCCTTATCTGAAAAAGTAAAGAGTTTATTTTTTTATCTTATACATTCACAAACAAACTTACCAAATATATCACAAGCAAATGTGCCGGATAGTATACGTAGAAAAACCACTTTGGTATCCGTGGTCTGACGTTTGTGTGAAGATAAATAAAAGGCAGGGCAAAAAGGGCGAAAATTTCAAATCCCGCCGCATATGACCCTATTTTCAGCGCAAGCGGATCCTCCATGCTTCCCCAAAGCGCCGGCAAATAGCTTATTGTATACAAAACAGCTCCAAGCCACGGCTTATTGCGGCAGAGATAAAATATCAGCATCAATATAAGCCCCGTTATCGAGTAGTCAAAATTGACTGCACATAGAGGTACAGCCCCGGCCGCAAACAGCCACCACTTTTTCTCCTTAAATCCCCATGCTGCCAATAAACTCACAAACAGCGTGAAAAATATATTAAGGTTAAAAATGTTTCCAAGAATATCATCAGCATTAAACGCCAATATCCAAAACGGCTGTGAAATTAGGGCAAATACACCAAGCCGCAGCAGGTATTTTTTAATATCGTGCGTATACAACATCCCAACAGTCATACAGTAGCAGAACAGCGGAAACGCCAGCCGCCCTATCCAGCGGAATACCGGCACATAAGGGAAAAACGCTCCTCCTATATGATCTATAGTCATACATATAATAGCCACCAGCTTGATGAAATTCGTATCAAGGTTTGTCCTCAGTTTTTCCTGCATATGAAATCCTCCGTGTTGAATTTGTGCTATACCATACCCAATCGCAATAAGAAGGCGTACCGCATAGCTTTTGCAGTACGCCTTCTTATATACGTTTATCAGATACCAAACAGCAGCTTGCTGTAAGTGGGAATCGGCCAATATTCCTTGTCGCAGATTGTTTCCAGATAATCTGCATCCTGGCGCAGATTTTCCATATGAACTTTAAGCTCATCACGGCAGAATATCGCCTGCTCAAATATCTTATCAACCTCAGGACTTGCAGACTTTGCCGATTTCTCCTCTAACGTCTTTAAATGCTCGGTAAACGAACGCAGAGTTTTTGTAACCTCAGTAAGCAGCTCATTCTGGGGAAGAATATCAAAGCCAGCGTTCGATACCTTGTGCGCCGCCTCTGCCAAATCTCCGGCATATTTTATAACAGCCGGCAATATCTGGCGCTTAGCCATCTGTATCATCGCCCGTGCCTCGATATTGAGCGCTTTCACGTATTTTTCAAGCTTTATCTCATATCTTGCACGCAGCTCTTTTTCGGAATATACGCCGTGCTTCTCAAACATGTGTATCGCTTCGGGCGAAAGGTAAGCGCTGTAAGCATCAACGCTGTTGTCAATGTTCGGCAAACCTCTTTTAGCTGCTTCTTCTTTCCACGATTCGCTGTAGCTGTTGCCGTTGAATATGACACGGGAATGTTTTGAAATGATGTATTCCAAAAGACCGTATATTTCGGTTTTCACATCCTTCATTATCTCCATGCGGTCTGCTATATCGCAGAGACTCTCGGCAACTATCGTGTTAAGTATGGTGTTCGGTCCGGCAATTGATGCGGATGAACCTACCATTCTGAACTCGAACTTGTTTCCCGTAAACGCAAAGGGGCTTGTTCTGTTTCTGTCGGTATCGTCAAGGAAAACATCCGGCAGAGTTGCAACACCCATATCAAGCCTCTCCTTAAAGGAGGAGGTGTTTTTCTTATTTATATTCTTAAGCACTTTTGTCAGCTGATCACCGAAGAACATCGACACTATCGCCGGAGGAGCCTCATTTGCTCCAAGACGGTGGTCGTTTCCGGCATTTGCTGCCGACGCCCGCAGAAGGGCTGCATTCTCATCCACAGCTTTTATCACCGCACAGGTGAATACAAGGAACGGAAGATTATTCTGCGGATCTTTGCCGGGGCTGAAAAGATTTATTCCGGTATTTGTATTTAACGACCAGTTGTTATGCTTACCGGAACCGTTCACCCCTTCAAACGGCTTTTCGTGAAGCAAACATTCAAAGCCGTTCCTCTTTGCAACTCTACGCATCGTTTCCATTATCATCTGATTATGGTCGGTGGCAAGGTTTACATCGTCATATATCGGAGCAAGCTC
>DBQZ01000123.1:5189-12538 GCA_002305435.1 Clostridiales bacterium UBA1381 | reverse complement strand
TCTTTAAGAGCGCCGAAATAGTGGTCGTCCATTTCCTGTCCCTTAGGCGGCATAGCTCCGAACAGCGTGCGTCCTGTATAAGCCAGATCCATGCGCTGTTTGAAATCCTCCTCGTCTATCAGGAAATACTCCTGTTCCGCCCCGGCGGATGCCATTACTCTGGTGACGTCGTTATACCCAAGCAGGTGCATAACACGTACGCCCTGAGTGGAAATAGCCTCCATTGAACGCAGAAGCGGGGTTTTCTTGTCAAGCGCCTCGCCTGTGTACGAGCAAAACGCCGTTGGTATGCAAAGCGTCACTCCCGACTGATCCTCTTTCAAAAAAGCCGGCGACGTGCAGTCCCACATAGTATAGCCGCGTGCCTCAAACGTGGCACGTATTCCTCCCGACGGGAAGCTTGACGCATCCGGCTCGCCCTTTATCAGAGCTTTTCCGGAAAATTCGCAGATAGCTTTATTATGGGGAAGATTTGTTATGAACGAATCATGCTTCTCAGCAGTAACGCCGGTCAGCGGCTGGAACCAATGCGTATAATGCGTGGCTCCGTGCTCTATCGCCCACTGCATCATGGCAGAGGCGACTGTATCGGCGATATCGTCCTCAAGAACCGTTCCATCCTCAATAGTCTTTGTCAATCTCTTATATACGTCCTTAGGCAGCCGTGCACGCATTACCTCATCGCTAAATACGTTACACGCAAAGCTGTCCACAAAGCTTTTTGTTTCCATAAAACCTCCATTTGTTCGCAGATGAAATTTTCCTCACTCTATCAATACCCTAAGGTATCAGGAACAACAATTACCGTTATACGTCCGGGGAAGTAATGGCAGCCGTCCACGATACTTATCACATTACAGACACGGGCGCTGCTGTGACAATCGTTGCAGGTACAGCAATCGTCTGCGGCGCAGGGGGTCTTGTGGGTTATGCGGCGGGCGTTTAAAGGTGCGACGGACTTTGCACGCTTTATGCCATCCTCCATCGTATCTACTATTTTATTCACTCCTGCCACAATTATTACCTTTTTAGGTCCGAAAGCTATCTGACCGGTACGGTTTCCGGAGCAGTCAATATTTACAAGCTGCCCCTCCTTAGTGATTGCATTCGTACTTGATACCATAACATCAGCCGTATAGCCCTCACGGTATTTATCAAGCATAGCCTCAAAATTGGGTGTGTGGAAACGGTCGATAAAGTTATATTTTCCGCTCTGTATATCGTCCATTATCCCCGTCTCCTGCAGTGTTACCGAACCGCCCACGGCTATAGTTGCTCCTTCGGGTATCATATCCATGCACAACTTACGAGCTTCAGCAGCATCCTTTGCGTATACGGCATTAAAATCACGTGATTTTAATATCTCGATAATTTCCTTAGCCTTAAGCTCATTTGCCCATTTAATAACCTCATTCATCTGTGTAATCCTCCCTCGCTTAAATATTGTCAAACGTTTACCATGTGATTAAGCAGATATGAACCGCCGCCCAATTTTTCGGAAGCACGTATTGATTCTGTCACATAAGCCTTAGCCTTTTTCACAGCCTCAAAAAGCGGCAATCCCAAGCTAAGCCCGGCAGCTATTGCCGAGGACAGCGTACAGCCTGTGCCGTGCACGCTTTCTACTCTTATCCTCGGGGAAGTTATCCACTGCTTCTCCCCGTTATATGCAAGCAGATCGTTGCCGCTGTCGCAAAGATGACCGCCCTTTATGAGCACCGCTCCTCTTGTTATTGATGAAAGCGCATCTGCCGCCTTTTCCATATCAGCCTCATTCCGCACTGCAAAGCCGCAAAGCACCTCCGCCTCCGGCATATTCGGCGTTATCAGGTCTGCCAGCTCAAAAAGATCCTCACGCATTACGCTAACCGCTCTTTCGGATAAAAGCCTGTGGCCGCTTGTTGATACCATTACCGGATCAAGCACAATATTATGCGCCTTATATCTGCGCAGCTTATCGGAGACCGCACGTACTGTTTCAAATCCGGACAGCATACCAATCTTCACCGCCCCCGGCCGCACGTCCTCAAATACCGCATCGAGCTGGTCGCCCAGCACCGGCACGGATACGTCCTGCACAGATAATACCCCCATGGAGTTCTGCGCCGTAACCGCCGTTATAACGCTCATCCCATATACGCCAAAAGCGGAAAAAGTCTTTATATCTGCCTGAATACCGGCGCCGCCTATGGAATCGGAGCCTGCTATTGTCAACGCTGTTTTTAACACTGTTCGTTTCCTTTCCGCCGGACAAAAACCGGCTTCAAAATATCTGTAAAAATTATACCATAGTATCCTTGCTCTTGCAAGAAAATCAAACACAATATTTTTTCAAAGGAAGCGAAAAAATTTGTTAAAATTGTTGCTGGTTCTTATCTCTCACATCAAAACAGAAAAAAAGCATCAAGAAATATTTCTCATATCTCTTGATGCTTTTATTTTAAATCTTAGTGAATTACAGCCAATTCAGTGTCCTTGTCAAAGATATGAATCTTATTTGCGTCAAAACCGATTTTAATCGTATCGCCGGCTGCCGATGTGGAGCGCTGATGTACTCTGGCTGTAAAGGCAGTTCCGTCTATTGTCAGGTACAGATATGTCTCAGCACCCATCATTTCAGTTACTTCTACGTATGCTGTACATATAGCTTCAGGATATGTGGAAAGGAATGCTTCGTCATCATGCAGATCTTCCGGTCTGATACCCATAACAACTTCCTTGCCTATGTACGGCTTAAGCTCTGGCAGGTTTGCTTTTCCAGCAGGAATCTTTATTGAATCCTTACCGATAACAGCATACAGATCGTTGCCCTTCTTTTCCAGCTTGCAGTTGATGAAGTTCATCTGCGGTGAACCGATGAAGCCGCCTACGAAGATATTGCAGGGCTTTGTGTACAGGTTAGTCGGAGTATCTACCTGCTGAACAAGACCATCCTTCATAACAACGATTCTTGTACCCATTGTCATAGCCTCTGTCTGGTCATGTGTTACGTAGATAAACGTTGTCTGCAGCTTCTGATGGAGCTTCTTGATCTCTGTTCTCATCGCAACTCTGAGCTTAGCGTCGAGGTTTGACAGAGGTTCGTCCATGAGGAATACCTTAGGATTACGAACTATAGCACGACCCATGGCAACACGCTGTCTCTGACCGCCGGACAAAGCCTTCGGCTTTCTGTCAAGCAGGTGCTCGATGTCGAGTATCTTAGCAGCCTCTGTTACACGCTTTTTGATTTCGTCCTTCGGAGTCTTTCTCAGCTTAAGAGCAAAAGCCATGTTCTCAAATACCGTCATATGCGGATACAGAGCGTAGTTCTGGAAAACCATTGCTATATCTCTGTCCTTCGGAGCAATATCGTTCATCAGCTTGCCGCCTATGTACAGCTCGCCGTCAGATATTTCTTCAAGACCGGCTATCATTCTCAATGTTGTGGACTTACCACAGCCTGAAGGTCCTACGAGGATTATGAAGTCCTTATCCTCTACGTCAAGGCAAAAATCGCTAACGGCTGTAACTCCGCCTGCGTATCTCTTGTAAATATGCTTCAACTGTAAATCTGCCATATTGTTTATGTCCCCTCTCGTTTTATGATTGATTTAATGTATCTATATCATACCACATTTTTTATAAAAGTGGTATACTCAGATTGTACGAATTTTATTTTTATTTTTAGCCAATTTCACCAAAGAGGCGTTTTTAGTCTCAAAATCGGTCTTTTTCCGACGTATTTTTTGTTTTGCTTTGCAGTTTGTCTTTTGTTTATTATGATTTTATCTGTTGTTTCTTTGTTTTGATGTCTGTTCCGGAAATATTAACAGAAAACTTTTAAATTTTTTGTTAATTATTCACCACTGTTCTTTTTCTGGATAACAGCGTCTGCAACGTTCTGAGGAGCCTGAACATACTTGGAAAATTCAAATACAAACGAACCTCTTCCCTGGCTCATTGAGCGCAAATCCGTAGCGTATTTGAACATTTCCGACATAGGCACCTCCGCCTCAACAACGGAAAGCCCCTCTCTGTCGCTTTCACCCATACCCATTATCTGACCACGGCGCTTGTTTATATCGCCGATTATATCGCCCATGATGGACTCCGGTATATATACCTTGAGGTTGCCTACCGGTTCCAAAAGCACCGGCTTAGCCTGCTTTACGCCCTCTTTAAAGGCAATTGAAGCAGCAGTCTTAAACGCCATTTCTGAAGAGTCTACCGGATGGTATGAGCCGTCAAGCAGCGTAGCCTTGAGGTTTACAACCGGATACCCTGCCAAAACGCCCTTCTGGCAGCAATCACGCAAACCCTTTTCTACTGCCGGGAAGTAATTCTTCGGAACACTTCCGCCGAATACCTTCTCCTCAAATGTCATCTCCTCAGTAAGACCCGGTTCAAACTCTATCTTAACATGACCGTACTGGCCGTGGCCGCCGGACTGCTTCTTGTGCTTTCCTTCAACGGTCGCCTTGCCGATAATAGTCTCGCGGTACGGAACAATCGGATCCTCCAAAACCACATTTACTCCGTACTTCGTTTTCAGCTTGTTGATTATAACGTCTATGTGCTGTTCACCCTGACCGTTTATGAGAGTCTGCTTCGTTTCGGAATTATTTGAAATTGTAAACGTCGGATCCTCTTCTGTGAGCTTTGTAAGACCGCTGACAATCTTTTCCTCGTCGCCCTTTGATACGGGCTTTACAGCCATTGAAAGGACAGGAGCCGGGAAATCTATGCCGGTAAGGATTATATCCTTGCCATCTGCACAGAGCGTATCACCGGTTTTCGTTTTATCGAGCTTCGTAACTACGCCTATATCCCCCGCCTTTACGCTCTTTGTATCGGTCTGCTTCTTACCGCATAGAAAATACAGCTTGCCTATTTTTTCCGTTGCGCCTCTGTTGGGATTATAAAGTACAGAATCAGCCTTTACCTCTCCGGAGTACACTCTAAACAGCGACATTTTGCCTACATAAGGGTCAGCTATCGTCTTAAATACAATTGCCGATGTGCTTTCCTCCTCAGTCTGTACAACCTCTACCGGCTCGCCTGTGGAAGCGCTGTGCGCAACCTCTTCTATCTCCGAGGGTGCGGGCAGATACTTGCCGATACCGTCCATAAGGCTTCTCACGCCGATGTTATTGAGTCCGCTGCCGCAGTATACAGGATAAATGCTGCCGTCCTTTACGCCCTGACGGATAGCTCCCTTTATTTCGTCCGTTGTAAATTCCTCGCCGTTGAAGTATTTAACCATAAGAGCCTCGTCCGTTTCGGCAACAGCCTCCATTATCATCTCTCTGAGCGGGGCAACGACCTCTTCCATTCCCTCGGGAACCGGCATTTCTACACGATATGCGCCGTCATAGCGGCGGGCAGTCATGTCAACTATATCAACAAATCCCTTGAACTCGCCATCCTCACGTATGGGATATACGAAAGGCGTTACGGATTTTCCGAAAACTTCCTTCATCTGTTCGAGGGTTTTCTGGTAATCCCCTCGCGGATCGTCTATCTTATTCACGAAGAACATAATGGGAACGCCTTTTTGCTTTGCATATTTAAACGTCTGCTCCGTTCCGACAGAAACGCCGCTGCGTCCGCTCAGCACAACAAGGGCCGAATCGGCAGCCCGCAGCCCTTCCTTAACGCCGCCGACAAAATCGAAAAATCCCGGCGTATCTATTATATTGTATTTCATATCCTTCCATTCCACCGGTGCAACCGCTGCGGATATGGTGAACTGGCGCTTTACCTCCTCCGGGTCGAAATCGGTCACGGTAGTACCGTCTGAAACCTTGCCCAGGCGGTCGATAGCGCCGGCGTTAAAAAGCATTGCCTCAACGATCGAGGTCTTGCCGCTTTTGCCGTGCCCCATAATCGCCACATTTCTGATCGCATCCATCTTGTAATCTTTCATTAAGTAATCCTCCTTTATACAGTATGCGCCGGCAGGTGCGCCCTGTTTTTGAACGCCGAGATGCCGTACGATATACGCGGTTAAATCTTATTATGTAATCCGCCTAAAACATATATAATATTTGCCCATTTTATCAACAAAACAAACAAAAAATATTACGTCAATATCCACAATATCAAATATTATTTTTGTTTATATTCACCATAAATTTTTAAAGCTACCCTCTTGCATAAACCGCCGCTTTTATGTATAATAATACTATAAGAAGATACAGCGGAGGAAAAAAGATGCGCATACTTGGAATAGATTACGGCGACAGCCGCGTGGGCGTAGCAGTAAGCGATCTCATGGGCTGGACGGCTCAGGGAGTCGGCACGCTGAAAAATTCCGGGAAGAAAACCCTGTTAGCAGAGCTTTTGAAAATAATCCGGGAATACTCCCCCGAAGCTATAGTCGTCGGCCTGCCGAAAAATATGGACGGCAGCGAAGGCTTCAGAGCAGAAGCGACAAAAAAATTCGTCGAAAACCTAAAGACGATATATCAGGGCGAAATAATCCTATGGGATGAGCGCCTCTCCACAGTCGGCGCCGAACGCTATCTCAACGATACGAACACAAGAGGCAAAAACAGAAAAAAAGTGCTCGACACTGTGGCTGCTTGTATTATCTTGGAAAATTATTTGTCATCAAGAAAATAATGTTTGACATTTGCCCGGTTTTATATTACAATATCAATGGTTATCCGCCGGGCGGATGATTTTGGAAAACGAATAAATAATAATGAGGTGTCAAAATGCAGGAAAATGAAAGAGATAATATCATAGTACTCGAAAACGAGGACGGCGAATCAATAGAATTTGAAGTTATAGACGTATACACAAACGGCGGGAATACGTACTTTGCAATGGTCGAAACCGAAACGCCGGAGGACGCTGAGGAGGACGAGGTACTTATAATGCGTGTTGAGGGCGAAGGCGACGATATAGAGCTTGTTTCCATTGAGGATGAAGAAGAGCTGCAGCGGGCGTTTGATGAATTCTTATGCCGTGACGAAGAACTATATGATTGATAGGGAATATTCCTGCAATGAAATTGTAACAAAAAATTAACATAATTTCTTTTAATTTTATGTTGAATTTTAACGGGAAATGTGGTATTATAGTTATAACAGAATAAGCCCTGTGTTTCTCGTGGGGAGTCGATTTTTTTACCAACACATTATATAAGGGATGTTTACTCCGGATGCGGCGTATACGCCTCCTTTTCTTCGGAACTGCCAGTGGACATATAAAGTATCTGGGAAACGACCCACCTGCATACGCAGGTAGAAAACAAGACTCGGTCATCGGTCATCATGGGGTTTTTATTTTTTTAAACAGGAGCGGCGTTCCCGTTCCTGTTTTTTTATTTTGCTTGTAGATAAATTTGACAAATTCGCCGA
>DBQZ01000123.1:874-5041 GCA_002305435.1 Clostridiales bacterium UBA1381 | reverse complement strand
ATCCCGCCACGGTAAAAATACTTACCGAAAGCGCAGCTGTTTATCCGGTGGATAAGGCAGCAGAAATGAAAGACGAGATCGACGTAATGATACTCTGCGGCGGAAGTGCAACAGATCTTCCGAAGCAGACACCGGAATATGTAAAATATTTCAACGTAATCGACAGCTTTGATACTCACGCAAAAATCCCCGAGCATTTCGCAGCAGTAGATGCAGCTGCTAAGGAAAACGGCCATGTGGGCATTATCTCCGTCGGCTGGGATCCCGGTATGTTCTCGCTGAACCGCCTGTATGCAAACGCCATCCTCACCGACGGCGCCGATTACACGTTCTGGGGCAAAGGCGTAAGCCAGGGACATTCCGACGCCATCCGCAGAGTCGAAGGCGTAAAGGACGCAAAGCAGTACACCGTGCCCGTTGAGGAAGCTCTTGAGGCCGTTCGCAGCGGCAAAAACCCCGAGCTTACTACCCGTCAGAAGCATACAAGAGTGTGCTACGTGGTAGCCGAAGAGGGAGCAGATAAGGCTCGTATCGAGAGTGAAATAAAGAATATGCCCAACTACTTCTCAGACTATGATACAACTGTAAACTTCATCTCTGAGGAGGAGCTCAAAAGAGATCACAGCGGCATCCCCCACGGCGGTTTCGTTATCCGCAGCGGAAAGACCGGCTGGAACGGCGAAAATACACATATCATCGAATACAGCCTGAAGCTTGATTCCAACCCTGAGTTCACCTCATCTGTACTGATTGCTTACGCCAGAGCGGCTTACCGCCTGAGCAAAGAGGGACAGACTGGCTGCAAAACCGTATTTGATATTGCACCGGCTTATCTGTGCAGACAGAGCGGCGAAGAACTGCGCAGCCATCTGCTGTAAGCGTTACGACTAATCTTAAATATAAATTCACCGCCCGCATGCCCGAGCTTTTGTCGAAGCTCAAGGTATACGGGCGGTTTTTCGTTTCTATTGCCAAAGCGGATACTCTCCGCTTACAGGGCTTGTTTTCTCCACCGTCCCCATAGGAAGCAGCCGCCCTGCCATATCGAATTTCGTCTGCTCAAGCGTTTTGTTGTCTATTATGATTATATCGCCGTTTTCTGAAATCACCGTGCTTGAAGCTCCCTCAGCATCAATTCGGTAATCGGCACAATTTTCGCATATCATCACCGGCTCTGGCGAATCGCCCGTATAATTCCACAGCCACAGCGAACCGTCCTCTTTCTGTGCCAATATCGAACGAGATGCGTCTGCCGACACAAATCCCTCGCCCAAAAGCTGCGGTTTATTCGCCTGAGCGAACACTTTCTGCGATTTGGAATACACCCAAAGACTTCCGTCCTCTTTTATGTATACGAGCATATCTTCCCAATAGCTGCGAATAGCATTTTGTATGCCGCTGTCTATGATCTGCCCCTCAAGCAAAAGCTCGCCGTTTTTGTTAAGCTCAACCCTGTCGCCTTTAAGCATAAATACCCGTTCCGCATCCGAATCAGTATTTACTATACCAAGCTGTTCTGTATCCCCCACAAGCGAGAAATCTTTCACATTTGAATACAGCTTTTTCGGTGAAAATTCCCATGCGGAACCTGTATCATAATCAAAGTCAGTTATGCGGTAGAGCGTATCCTCCGAGTCGGTTATGTAAACCATTCTCGAATTTTTCTCGAACAGTTTTACATCATCATCTATAAAAATATCCTTTGACGGATCGAAAAGATCAACTGTTCTGTAAAGTTTATTATCATCAGTAACAAAATAGTAATTCAAATCAAAATAATCCCCGCTCATATACGCCAGATTTTCACTGTGCGCTAAAGACGCATCCCTGACATTTTCCCTTATAAGCGCAGGACGATCTATCGTGGTATAGCCGTATTCCCGCCCCCAAACGTACATATTGCCATTTTCGTCAAGGGCGGTTTTGTCATTTATAAGCAAGGTGAACTTCACCGGTTCCGACGACGGCATTACGCTTGTAAGCCTGCCGTCTACACGCAGGCTATTTATACGTATACCGTATAAATAATCATCATCCCATACTACGCCGTACTCATACCGATGGCCGTCCTTTAAAAACGTTATCCCGTCATTGTAATAGCTACCGTCCTCGGCCTTGCAGAAGCTTTCGTAATATATCTGCAAATCTGATGCCGAATGCACACAAGCCCGTCCACCTGTCAGCTCTGTGTCCTCATAATATTCAAGCCGCTCCTGTTTAAACGGCAAATCCTGAATTGTTACCGAATCACGCTTCACGCTGTCATACACTATATCACCGCTCGTATAAACCGTCTGTACCGGCTTACCGTCTTTAAAATACGCAAGCGTACATGTCGTCAAATCCCGCTCCTCATACACCTGCCGCTGCTCATACGGCTGCCAGTCAGATCCAAGCGACCTGTAATCCACGCGCAGCTTACGATCCTTTTCTACCGTTGTCATCTTCCCCACTCCGTAAGGAACACCGTTTAACACCTGTCCCTCATAAACAGTGTTCTCATCGATAACAAGCGTCTGCTTCTCAGCCTGGTTAAAGTCCCACTCAAGACAGCTCTTTGCTATATCGGCCTGTGCCAAACGTCGTTCAGCGTCAAACTCGACCGTACCGTATCGTGAAAGCTCCCTGAGCTTCACAAGCATCCGCCCGTCTATTGATTTTCCCTCTACCCTCTCGCCTGCCACGTATACTGAAATATCGCTTGGATATACGTCATATAGCTTTTCGTTTACAGGGCAATCAGCTTTTTTTATATTTATCTCATCCGGCTCCAGCGTTGTAATTGCCAACGTACCATTGCGGTAAATATCAAGCCTGCGTTCCTCCTCATCCCAGTCCACGCCGAACCCATAGGAACGCAGCTCCTCTGCTATAACGTACATATTGCCGCCTATGTTATACGCTTGTATCGGCTGAGAGTCTATGAGCGCTCCGATATCAGTGCTGTACACCTCCTCGGCCGCATATGCGCACAATGGCGCTGACAGAAACATTGCAGCAGCAACAGATACAATAAGCCTTTTCATTCTAAACGCCTCTTTTCTTAGCACTTCGACTTAGCAACATACATCCCCGCTTTCATCGAAAATATCCCTGCCCACTGCTTATAATCCGATTATATCACTTTTCAGCCGCAAAATCAACCGTGTCATCTTTAGGGATATAAAAAATCCGCAGAACCGTTTTTAGATCCTGCGGAATTTTTTGTATTACTTAAGGTTTATCAATGATTTAATACAGCGGCGTCTCACCCATTCCCGAATATACCGGAACATCATACGTCAGCACCGCTTCGGGGAAGTCATCGAATATCTTCTTTATCTGCACAGCCTGCTTAATTGCCCAGCCTACATCGGAAGCATACTGATGGACTCCGGGCTGCGCCGGGTTCCAGAGCATTTTGTAGAGCGTATTCTGCTGATAATTCTCGGAATTGATATACATTTGGCTTATCCACGCAGCTCCGCCGTATATCGCCTTTTCAACACTTGTCCAGCCCATTTCATAAGCCTTTTGTGCTCCGCCGTTTAAGGGATTGGAATCAACTGCACCTATGCCGAATACGTTATATACAGTAACACCGTTGTATTCAACACCCCGTGCCAGGTTAGACGTACCGTCGCCGCTTTCCAGCGCCGCATGGGCTACCAAATACACTTCGCTTATATTGTAATCCTGAGCCGCCTGCATGAATGTATCCCCGTGACCCGAAAGTACTCCCTTACCGTCAAGGAAATCGTTGAGCGCATCTGCGCCTACGCCGTTAGACTTTGAAAGGTCAAGGAACTGGTACTTATACGCTCCGGTTGAGAAATTCGCCGGATCCATATACTGCGATATTTGCGACTGCGAGGCTTTTTCTGCCGAGCCGCTGTTCCAGATAGTACGCGGTGTAGAAAGCGAACTTTGAATCTTCAACGCCGTATCAAAATCTGTAGGATACATCGTATAGTAAACGCCGCCCGACGCACTGCCGCCGTGGTTTCCGGATATGGATATTGACGGCGAATAATTTTCGTCCTGAGCCGCTGCAAGCTTTGTGTTATAGCTCCTGCCGCTGGTATTGTTTACCTCTAAAATAAAGCTGTCAGAGGAGGAGTCTTCACCCGAAGCCGTTATTGTAACCGTACCCTCCGCTATAGTCCGAAGCACGCCGTTTTCATCCAC
>DBQZ01000123.1:0-825 GCA_002305435.1 Clostridiales bacterium UBA1381 | reverse complement strand
ACCTGAGTCACCGGCGCCGAGGTTGTAAGCGTCGGCTTTGAAACAGTAACGATACATTCCGCCGAATAGCCGCCGTCCTCGGAGGATGCCGTTATAACAGCAGTTCCCGCCCCCACAGCCATAACCGTACCGGTATCGTCAACCATTGCGACCGCCGGATCTGAGGTGTTCCAGATAATGTTCCTGTTTGATGCGTTTTCTGGCGTTATCACCGCCTGTACCGCCTGATTGGAACCGTCGGTGTACATATTTATAGTCGTAGTAGCTAAATAAAGTCCCGTAACCGGCTGTATTACCGTAACCTGACATTCTGCCGCTGCCCCTGTCTGCGGGTTGACAGCTCTTATAGTCGTTGTTCCGGGAGCTGTTGCCGTTACGTGGCCGTTTTCGCTGACAGCTGCAACCTGCGGGTTCTGTGACTCCCAGACAAGAGAACGGTCTGCCAGAATAATCGGGAACACATCTGCGCTTAAGTCGTACTCGGCAATATTGTCCTTAAGCGTAAGGGTAACTTCCCCCTCGCTCATTACAACAGCAGCCCCATTTTCTCCCCAGCCGCTCGTCGGAAGCATATTGCTGCCGTTAAATTCACCGTGATGCGCCTGAGGCGTATCTTCCTCTTCCACATAGCTTACTGTCTCCTCCGCCTCAGGCTTGGCAAACGCCAGCTGCGAAGTCAAATATACTCCGGCCGCCGCCAAAATCAAAATTGCGGCGCAAATGAATATAAACTGAAACCGGAATCTAGCATCAGAGGACAGCTGCTTTGCAGCAGAGCAGATACCGCTTTTAAATTTCAAGAGCAAGAGCTTGCTTTCGTTTTTC
>DBQZ01000045.1:20978-21501 GCA_002305435.1 Clostridiales bacterium UBA1381 | reverse complement strand
TGACTTGGCACAGAAGCTGGCGCCTACCAAGGGTAACCTGATGGTGGCGAAAAACACTCTTCGGCTGTCCAAACAGGGCTATGAGATGCTGGATAAGAAACGAAACATCCTTATCCGGGAAATGATGCAGCTTATCGAGGAGGCCAAGGATGTTGAGAGCCGTATCGAGGATACCTTTGCAAAGGCATATCACGCTCTTGAGCGGGCAAACTTTGTAATGGGCGTAGATACCGTTGCTGATTATGCTCAGTCGGCTGTTATAGAAAACGGGATAAGCCTTCACTTAAGAAGCGTAATGGGAGTAGAGCTTCCGATTGTCAGAATGAACTCGGATGAGCAGGATAAGCCTGCCTACGGGTTTTACGACACAAGCTCTGCGCTTGATGAAGCTCTGGTGGAATTTAACCGTGTAAAGCGGCTGACGGTAAGGCTTGCGGAAATAGAAAATTCCGTATACAGGCTTGCAATGAATATCAAAAAGACGCAAAAACGTGCCAACGCCCTTGAGAACATCACTATCCCC
>DBQZ01000045.1:16464-20921 GCA_002305435.1 Clostridiales bacterium UBA1381 | reverse complement strand
TTTTTTGGCTGCCTGAAACAGGTTAAACAGGGGGGCGGCTTTGCGGCCGCAGGAAGAAAAATGGTTGATCTAAAGTATTTATTGACGAAACTCTACACTCAAAGGAAGCGCCTTAATGCGCCGAGGAGGATAGTAATCGGCTTTGCAACGGTTATCCTTACGGGAACCTTTCTGCTGATGCTGCCTATATCATCAAACAGCGGAGAGATGACCT
Organism: Clostridiales bacterium UBA1381; assembly: GCA_002305435.1. Taxonomy (GTDB): domain Bacteria; phylum Bacillota; class Clostridia; order UBA1381; family UBA1381; genus UBA1381. The sequence continues at coordinate 20,707 of DBQZ01000045.1, read as the reverse complement.
CGTTCATAACGGCGTTGTTCACGGCGACATCCACCACCTGTGTTACAGGGCTGGCGCTGGTTGATTCGGCGATGCACTGGAATGCGTTCGGGCAGCTTGTAATGCTCTGCCTTATTCAGATAGGCGGCCTGGGCTTTATTGCGGTGCTGTCAATAACGTTCTTTTTAAGCCGCCGCCATATCGGGTTAAGAGACAGGATGATGATGGCTCAGAGCCTGAATGTGGACAGCATGAGCGGCATTGTGCGAATGATGAAGAAGATTATCATAATCGCATTTTCCATAGAGGCTATAGGGGCGGCGATATTAGCATCCCAGTTCATACCGATGTTTGGTGTGGGCAAGGGGATATGGTATGGAGTGTTCCACGCCATATCGGCTTTCTGTAATGCGGGCTTTGACCTTTTGGGAGTCATAATGCCGATGGGCAGTCTGGAGCCGGTAAACAGCAATCCGATAATACTTATCACGATATGTGCCCTTATAGTAATAGGCGGTTTAGGTTTCTTTGTTTGGGACGATATTCTGAGCAAGCGTCGCTGGAAGAAGTTTAGCCTGTATACAAAAATGGTGCTTATAATAACGGCTATACTTATAGTTTCAGGCTGGATTACGTTCTACCTTTTAGAGGGGGCAAATCCCGAGACGATGGGAGATATGAGTACGGCGGATAAGACCGTAAACTCCCTGTTCCAGTCGGTTACGACAAGAACTGCCGGCTTTGCAAGCTTTAACCAGGCGAACATGAGCGAGCAGGCAAAGATGATTTCAACGATACTGATGATGATAGGCGGTTCGAGCGGTTCTACTGCCGGCGGTATTAAGACCGTTACAGTGGGCTTGGTGCTTATATCCGCATTCAACATAATGAAGTCGAACAAGAAGGTCGTTATCAGCGGCCGCCATATCGGCCATTCGCAGATAATGTACGCAGCCGCACTTACGATACTTGCGCTGATACTCTTGTTTGCAGGCGGATTTGTGGTATCGATGCAGGAAAATGCTACGATAGTAGACGCCATGTATGAAACGGCTTCAGCATATGGAACGGTGGGACTTACCACAGGTCTTACATCGCTTGACAACTCATTGGTGACGCATTGGATATTCATACTCTATATGTTCTTCGGACGGGTAGGTATAATGACGATCACCGTATCCACACTGACCAAGGGCAGCACTGCCAAGGATGATATGCTTAATTATCCGGGCGAAAAGCTGCTGCTGGGATAAATTCAAGGAGGACAACGAAAATGAAAACTTTTGCCGTAATCGGAATGGGAAAATTCGGATTCTCGGTAGCGAAGAAGCTCTTTGAGCTGGGACATGAGGTTCTGGCGATAGACCTGGATCAGAACAGAATCCAGGCGGTTTCTGAGTATGTGACCCATGCGGTAGCCTGCGACGCTAAGGAAGAATCGGCGCTGCGTGCGGTCGGTATCCGCAATTACGATACCGTTATTGTTGCCATAGGAGAGGACGTGACGGACAGTGTGCTTATAACCCTGCTTGTAAAGGAGCTTGGTATTAAAAACGTTATCTGCAAAGCAATGGACAGGAACCATAAGAAGATACTGATGAAGATAGGCGCAGACCGTGTGCTTATACCTGAGCAGGAAATGGGAGCAAAACTTGCGCTTTCCCTAAACTCCAACAACATGATGGAAGTGCTTGAGCTGTCGGATGTATACGGCGTAGCGGAGGTGGATGTTCCGCATAAGTGGATAGGTCGGTCAATAAAAGACTTAAACGTCCGCAAGAGATACGACGTAAACATAATAGCCGTTCAGCCTGACGGCAAGGACGATATTGAGGTAAGCCCCGATCCGGATTATGCTTTTGCCGAGGGTGACAGAGCCGTTTTGGTAGGCAGGAACGAGGATATAAACGTCATTTATAACATGAATTAACCAAAGAAAATAGCGGAGCGTCTCGATCATATGCGAGGCTGCTTCGCTTTTTCGGCAAAAAATTTCATAAAGTTCTTATTTTGTTTAAAAAAGACCGATTGACAAAAGACTTTGCTTAGGCTATAATATTATAAGGATGATACAAGAGAAAACTGCCTGTCGCCCGCAGACAGGAATCAGAAGTTACGCGGGAGAAAGGTCTTGGATATAGTGAGGATAGTTTTAACGATAATACCGGCAATATGCCTGATGCTGGCGGCATCCGGCTGCTTTTTCATAGGTTCGCCGTCTGCTCTTATGGGCGGCCTTGCGACGCCGTTGCCGTCATCCTCGCCGTCGGCGGTTATGGATACGGCGGTTTACGATACTACGATGGATCAGCTGACTTCCCAGCTTGAGCTTTTGTCGGAAAAGACGGCAGAGCTTATACGCTTGAGCCCCGGTGCGGAGGTTTCGGAATGGCGGGAGGAGTTCGCCGTTGCAGAGGAAGCCATCACCGATACGGTAAGCAAGCTGCGCCGTGGAGCGGAGAATATTCCGGCAGAGAGGATCGCAGACTTTACAGCCGTACTGGCTGCGGCTGAGGATATATCGTCGGCGGTAAGCGGGTTTGCTCCTGCGGTAGCATTGGCGGAAGCCGGCGATACAGAGGGCGTGCAGGCTGCGGCGGATACGTTTAAAGCTGCGTATGATGCAGCTGCTGCAAAGCTTACAGAAGCGATGAATTAACCGGCAGTTTTAAAATAGCGAAAAAAACGTCCGTATATTGCTTAAGAAGCAGTATACGGACGTTTTTTTATTGCAGAACACAGCGGTTTTTGCCTCGTTTTTTCGCCTCATACATTGCCATATCCGCCTGCTTGAACACATCATTCGGCGTAAGCCCCTGCCGCCAACGGCAGATACCGCAGCTGAACGTAACATGCTCATCCATAAAATCAAACTCGGTTGCACGGAAAATATCGAGTATCTGGCGGGTGGTTTTGAGCGCCTGATCGCCCCGCTTGCCGGGGAAGATTATCGTAAATTCCTCACCGCCGTAGCGGCAGATTATATCAGTGGATTCGCAGCAGGATTCCATTATACGGGCGAATGCTATTAGTACAGTGTTGCCGTTTTCATGGCCGTATGTATCGTTTATCGACTTGAAATCGTCTAAGTCAATGACAGCTAATGAGAGGGGAGAGGAGCTGATGGTGGCTGCGTCTATTGTTTCGTAAAGGCGCTTGTAAAATGAGGTATGGTTTAAAAGTCCGGTCATCTGGTCGGTTTGAAGCTGCTGTTCCAGCTGCTGCTGGCGTATTGTGCCGATACGCATCTGATGGCGGGTTTCCAGCTCGAACTGGTTTAGCACACGGCCGATAACGAACGATATGAAAATTATCAAAAGCACGACTAAATCGTTAAATGCAAGCATTATATCCCCCGGCCGCTCAATGAACCATGCCCATATAAGGCTTATGCCAAGGCAGATTACAGCCATTATGGCAGTATTTCGCATAAGCGAACGGTCGCCGTATATTGTGGAAATAAGCACCGGCAGACATAGGGCCACGGGTACACAGACGAAATAGCTGTGCATACAGGAAACGTTCAGAGCCATAAGCTCCAAACCGTATATAGTGGCAGCGTTTTTAAATTTCGTCCCGAATCGAGGGGAGCTATCTATCATATGCATTATGAACACGAGCAAAGAGTTCACAGCGCATGGGGCGACTATGTATACAAGTATGTACGAATCAAAAAATCTGCTCTTAAGGTCTGCTGCGACCATTGCGACGTAAACGATTATTTCCAAAAGGACTATGGAGGCTGTTATCCAGATATATGTTCTCAGGAGCTTGCTGCGGTATTTCTCCCACATCTGTTCATTCTGCTGCATATTCTCACCTTCCTTTATCATGGTAATTATACCATGCTGAGGGTGAAAAGTCAATAAATTTTACTGTTTATTATCTACATAATAGATAAAAAACCGAGGCTTCCACAGAGGAAACCTCGGCATTATGCTTAAAATAAATTTTATTTGTTCATATCTTCCTTAACCTTTGCCTGAGCGGCAGCAAGTCTTGCGATAGGAACTCTGAACGGTGAGCAGGAAACGTAGTCAAGACCAACGTTGTGGCAGAACTCAACGGTTGAAGGATCTCCACCGTGTTCGCCGCAGATACCGAGAGTGATATCAGGTCTTGTCTTTCTGCCCAGCTCAGCAGCCATCTTAACCAGCTTGCCTACGCCGTGCTGGTCGAGCTTAGCGAACGGATCAGACTCGAAGATCTTCTTGTCGTAGTAATCGCCGAGGAACTTGCCTGCGTCGTCACGAGAGAAGCCGTA
>DBQZ01000045.1:10711-16392 GCA_002305435.1 Clostridiales bacterium UBA1381 | reverse complement strand
TCAACAACGATCTTCTTTACGTACTTAAGCTCGTTTACGTCGCCTACCAGCGGGATCATGATCTCGGGTACAACGTTCATGCCCTCGGAATTAACCTTAAGAGCAGCCTGGATAACAGCGGTTGTCTGCATCTTTGCAATCTCAGGATAGGTAACTGCAAGACGGCAGCCTCTGTGACCGAGCATCGGGTTAAATTCCTTAAGACCTTCGATAGTAGCCTTAAGCTCGTTTATATCAATGTTCATTTCCTTTGCGAGAGCGGCAATATCGTCCTCTTCCTGCGGAACGAACTCATGCAGAGGCGGATCGAGGAAGCGGATAACAACCGGGTACTCCTTAAGAGCACGGTAGAGCTCTTCAAAGTCGCCCTGCTGCATCGGCAGGATCTTGTTAAGAGCCTTTTCTCTCTGCTCAGCTGTCTTGGAAACGATCATTTCACGAACAGCAGCAATTCTTGACTCTTCAAAGAACATATGCTCTGTACGGCAAAGACCAATACCCTCAGCGCCGAAAGCAACAGCCTGCTTAGCGTCTCTGGGAGTGTCGGCATTTGTGCGAACCTTAAGAGTTCTTACAGCGTCTGCCCAGCCCATGAATGTTTCAAAATCGCCGGAGATATTAGCCTCCTGAGTCGGAAGAGCGCCCTCGTAAACGTTACCTGTGGAACCGTCAAGGGAGATAACATCGCCTTCCTTGAATGTCTTTACGGAGTCGCCACTTGTAACTGTGAAGTACTTTTCATCCTCGTAAACCTTTACCTCGTCACAGCCGGCAACGCAGCATCTGCCCATACCGCGGGCAACAACGGCAGCGTGGGAGGTCATACCGCCTCTTGCTGTCATGATACCCTCAGCAGCGTTCATGCCTTCAATGTCCTCAGGAGATGTTTCCTGTCTTACAAGAACAACCTTTTCGCCTTTTTCAGCGGCTGCAACAGCCTCATCAGCTGTGAAGTATACCTTACCTGCGCCAGCGCCCGGAGATGCGGGAAGTCCCTTTGTCAGCGGTGTAGCCTTCTTAAGAGCGTCAGCCTCGAATGTCGGGTGCAGAAGAGCGTCAAGCTGTTTCGGGTCTACCTGCAGAAGAGCCTGCTCCTTGGAGATTTTGCCCTCGTTTACAAGGTCAACGGCGATCTTAAGAGCAGCAGCTGCTGTTCTCTTACCGTTTCTTGTCTGGAGCATATAGAGCTTGCCATCCTCAATGGTGTACTCCATATCCTGCATATCTTTGTAGTGATCCTCAAGAGTCTGAGCGATCTGGGTAAACTGCTTGAATACCTCAGGCATATCCTGCTCGAGCTGAGCTATCGGGGAAGGAGTTCTTACGCCTGCAACAACGTCCTCGCCCTGTGCGTTTATTAAGTATTCGCCGAAGAGCTTCTTTTCGCCCGTAGCGGGATTACGTGTGAAAGCAACGCCTGTACCGGAGGTGTTGCCGAGGTTACCGAACGCCATCATCTGAACGTTTACGGCTGTACCCCATGAACCGGGTATGTCGTTCATTCTTCTGTAAACGATAGCTCTGGGGTTGTTCCATGAACGGAATACGGCTTTGATAGCGCCCATGAGCTGCTCTTTGGGATCTGTCGGGAAGTCCTGACCGATCTTGGACTTATATTCAGCCTTAAACTGGGAAGCGAGCTCCTTGAGGTCATCGGCTGTAAGCTCGGTGTCCATCTTAACGCCCTTTTCTTCCTTCATCTTATCGATAAGCTCTTCAAAGTACTTCTTGCCGACTTCCATAACAACGTCGGAGTACATCTGTATAAATCTTCTGTAGCAGTCCCAAGCCCATCTGGGGTTGTTGGACTTTTTAGCCATAACTTCAACAACAGTCTCGTTAAGACCAAGGTTGAGGATAGTATCCATCATACCGGGCATGGAAGCTCTTGCGCCGGAACGAACTGAAACAAGCAGGGGATTCTCCTGATCGCCGAACTTCTTGCCGGTGATCTCCTCCATCTTTGTGATGTATTCCATGATCTCGGCCTGGATTTCATCGTTGATCTTCTCGCCGTCCTCGTAATATTGTGTGCAGGCTTCGGTTGTAATGGTGAAGCCCTGCGGAACAGGCATACCGAGCTTTGTCATCTCAGCAAGGTTAGCACCCTTACCGCCGAGCAGGTTTCTCATGCTCGCGTCTCCCTCAGAAAAGAGGTAAACGAATTTTTTTCCCATTGGAATCTCCTCCTAATAAAATTCTTATTCAAAAGAAAAGCGCAGAAAATACACTCCTCTTTATCATACCTCTATTATATCACATTTTGTAAGAATGTCCACGTTTTTTGTTAAATTTTTTTCGATTTTTGAATTTTCGTGGTTTTGCATATTTGTTTTTCATACAAATTATTGAAAATATACAATTTTGGTTGTGAATAAGATATAAAAAAGTTGAGTATTTGGGCATAAAAACAGCGCAGCAGCCCAAAAGCCACTGCGCACAGACTATCGGTTTTACGAGTTTTGGCAGGAAGAGGGCATCTCCCACGGCATGACGTCCCCGTCCTCTCTGAGATACTCAAGAATTTCCCATACGCCCTCGCCGGTTTTGGAATCGACAAAGAAAATCTTTTCACAGCCTGCAAGCCTAAGCCAGCGTTCCGCCTGTTTAAGGTCGGCGTCGGGGTGGTTAATCTGGGTGACTATTCCCACGACGTCACGGTTTGCAAGCGGGGTAACGCAGGGGGGATACAGCGAAAACGGTTCATGTGAGCTCATCAAAAGCCCCACGACGTCCGCCTCATATGTATACATTGCAAGAGCCGCTCCAAGCCCCTTTGTCTGGATGTATTCTCCGGGCGTATCTATAATAACATCGAAGTGGTTGACGTACTGCGTCTTGTGGTAATGGATTTTCTCGCCCTTTAAGGCTTGGGTGAGGGTGGTTTTCCCGGCCTCGCTGCGGCCTATGAGGATTATTTTCTTCATGGTGTTTTCCTCAGGTCTTTGTAAGCTCGCACACGTCAAAGCCGAGAGTATCACGGGAATATTCCATTATAGCCGTAAGAGCCGCCTTTACATCGGAAAACAGCCCCGTGATTATCAGCGTGCCGCTGAAGCGGTCTACAAACCCCAAATCAACGTTGGAGGTCTTTGTGGCAATATCAGCGCCGATAACCGCCGTTTCCGCCGGGCTCATCGTCAGTATGCCGATAGCAGAGCGGGCGTAGTCAACCTCGGGGTTAAGCCCCAGCTTCTGGTAAATAACCGGATCGGGGCCTGCGATTATGTGTGAGAGTGTGATCTGCTTGCCGGGAACAAGCTCCTGAATTATACGCATGCGGTCTGATATACCGCTCAATTTTTCCATATCCATAATAAACGCTCCCATTTCTTTTATAGGTAGATTCTATATATAATTATATCACAATCTCCGCTGTTTTGCAACAGGAAATTTTACATATAAACCCAATACATCAAAAATCCGACGCAGAAGCTGCCGATGATAAGCTCCACAAAAAACAGTATCGGCACACCCCAGCGGAATTTATTGTGTTTTGTCTTGTGGCGGAACGTCCGCATAGCCAAAAGCCCGCCAAGAGCGCCTCCGGCTGCACACAGGCGAAACAGCGTCTTTTCGCTCACACGCTCGCCCCTGTTTTGGGCACGCTTCTTGTCCATGCCGAAGATGGCGAATGTGACTATATTTATAATTACGAAGTAAAGGATAATGGCAGCTGTTATTTCCCGCAGAGCCGGAAGCTCCTTCAAAACAGCCGTAACCGTCGGGGCGGATACGAAAAGCGAAGAAAGCCATGAGCCAATGGCTGAGAATACGGTTTGTAAGCCTGAGACTATCCAACCGGCAAAGCCTGAGAGAAAATCCAAAAATCCGTCCCAGCCGGCGTCTGTAAAAATATCTGCAAAGATCAAAATATATACACCCCGGCTCTTATTCTTCCCATTCTCCGGCAAGCATCATTGTTATCATATCCCATACCGTAATCTTCCCCTCGTCGTCGGCGGTGGAGAAGGGTACCAAAATATCCTCCTCGCCGAGGGAGAGCGTCTGCCATATCAGCTCTAAATTCGGCTCAATTTCGCTCTTTTTCAGCTTGTCGAGCTTAGTGGCGATAACTATTATACGGTCGTGGTAATGGCGGATCCACTCAGCCATCTGAATATCGTCTGCGGTCGGCTTGTGGCGGCTGTCCACGAGGAGTATCGTCTGCACAAGCTGCGGCCGGTTTGCAAGATAGTCCTCCATCATCCGTCCCCACTTTTCCACCTCGGAGCGGGGTCTTTTGGCATAGCCGTAGCCGGGCAGATCCACGAGGTGGATCGTATCGTCAATGTTGTAAAAGTTGATCGTAACTGTCTTGCCGGGGGTGGAGGACACACGGGCAAGGGACTTTCGGTTTAAAAGTTTATTTATAAGAGAAGATTTGCCGACATTGGAGCGGCCGGCAAAGGCAAACTCCGGCAGCTCCCCCGCAGGGTACTGCTCGGGGCGCACTGCTGAAATTGTGAGGGAAACGTTATTTGTGTTCATATTCGTTCTCCTTATGTATCAGTTTGTCCGCTCATAAGAGCGGCATCTGTTATTTCCCGCATATTTTTCACGGGGATAAACGTCATGTTTTTCTTTATGCTCGGCGGTATATCGTCGAGGTCGCTTTTGTTTTCCTCGGGGATAAACACGGTGCGGATACCGGCACGGTAGGCGGCAAGCGATTTCTCCTTAAGCCCTCCTATCGGCAGGACACGGCCTCTGAGCGTTATCTCGCCGGTCATGGCGACATCCTTTCTGACAGGCTTTTTCGTAAGCGCCGAAATTACCGCAAGAGCCATTGTAACACCTGCAGAGGGACCGTCCTTTGGTATAGCCCCCTCGGGGATGTGGATGTGGATATCCTTTGTCTTGTAGAAATCCCCGGCAATGCCAAGCTCTGAGCAGTTTGCACGGGCATAGCTTATAGCTGCCCTTGCCGACTCTTTCATAACATCGCCGAGCTGGCCGGTAAGCTCTATGCGGCCGGTACCGTCCATTATGTTCACTTCTATCGACAGGGTATCGCCGCCGGCTGCCGTCCACGCAAGCCCCCTTACTATGCCGATCTCGTCCGTTTCGTTCATCGGCTCGTAGCGGAACCGGTGGCGGCCGAGGTATTCGGTGAGGTTTTTGCGTGTGATGCGTGCTGAGGTGCGGTTAGTTTCGAGCATATTTTTAGCCAGCTTGCGGCAGAGGTTTTCCGTCACCTGTTCAAGACGGCGCACGCCTGCCTCACGGGTGTAGTAGTTTATCATATCGTGCAGAGCCTCGTCGGAAACGGTCACATGCTTTTGCTCAATGCCGGTTTTTTCGAGGGAACGGGGCAGAAGGTACCGCTTTGCTATGTGGAACTTCTCCTCCTCGGTATAGCCCGACAGCTCGATTATCTCCATACGGTCAAGAAGCGGCCGTGATACCGTATCGAGGGTGTTTGCTGTGGTGATAAACAGAGCCTCCGACAAATCGAACGGAACCTCGAGGAAATGGTCACGGAAAGCGTAGTTCTGCTCCGAATCGAGCACTTCCAAAAGAGCCGCAGATGGGTCGCCCTTGTAATCCACGCCCATTTTGTCCACCTCATCAAGAAGTATCAGCGGATTTTTCGTCCCCGCCTGGGATACGGCTGCCATTATGCGCCCCTCCATAGCCCCTATGTACGTTTTGCGGTGACCTCTTATATCCGCCTCATC
>DBQZ01000045.1:9341-10699 GCA_002305435.1 Clostridiales bacterium UBA1381 | reverse complement strand
GGAGGGCCGACAAGGCAGAGTATGGGGCTTCCCGAACCGCCCGTGAAATGGCGGACGGCGAGGTATTCAAGGATGCGTTCCTTGACCTTTTCAAGCCCGTAATGGTCACGGTCGAGTATCTGCCTTGCCCGGGAAATATCGGTGTTCTCCCGTGTACGCTTGTTCCACGGGAGGGATAGTACGGTATCGAGGTAATTGCGGAGCACTCCGCCCTCGGCGGCCTGCTGACCCATTTTGGAGAAACGGTTTATTTCCTTTTCTATCTTATCGGAAACTTCCTTTTTAAGGCGCAGTTTTTTGAGCTTTTGGCGGTAGTCGGCAATTTCCTGTGAAATGCCGTCACGGTCGCCAAGCTCCTCCTGTATAGCCTTGAGCTGCTCACGCAGGTAATACTCCCGCTGGTTATCGTCCATGGAACGGCGTACCTTTTCGCTGATTGCAGCGTCTATCTTTAATATGTGCACCTCCTCCTCGATGCCGGAGAGGATGTATTCCACTCTTTCGCCGACGTCGTCAAATTCGAGTATGCGCTGCTTTTTTGCCGGTTCAAAGGGGAGGCTGGCGCTGATTGAATATGACAGCTGCGACAGATCCTCCATTGCCATTATCTTTACGAACTGCTCGGCGGAGATGCGCACGGCTGAGGCGAAATACCCCTCATACTCCTGCCTGAGCCGCCGGTAAAACGCCTGATATACAGCCGGGTCGTCGGAGAAAACGTCCTCCGCCTCCTCAACCACGGCACGGAAATACGGCTTTTCCGAAAGCGATTCCCTGAGACGTCCACGGCACACTCCGTGCACGACTGCCCGGCATATGCCGCCCGGCAGCTTCATCACCTGTGTAATTCGTGCGATAACGCCGACTGTGCAGATGTCGCCGAAGGAGGGATCTTCTACCGACATATCCTTCTGTGCGGCAAGGAACAGCATATTGTCGCTTTCGGATGCGCTGTCAAGGGCGGCTATCGACTTTTCCCGCCCGATGTCAAAGCTGAATGAGGTCTCGGGGAAGATGACTATCCCCCTTAAGGGAACAACGGGCAGGTTATATAAAACTTCCTTCAAATTATTATCAACTCCTCAAAAACGTTAAAGTCAGCTCGTCTGACTGTAACCTCTATTATATAACGTTTTTTCAAAATTTTCAACACTTTTATGAAACTTCCTGCTTTTTGGTATATAATGCCCCGCTTCCAGCGCCCATATAACGTCGCAGCTGTCTATTTCGTCTTTTCCATAGAGGCGTGCAACGGAATCTACGGTTTCTAAAATCTTCACCGCATCACGGCCGTTTTTTGCGTGGGCGCAGATTAGGTCACGCTCATGTTCGCCGAGTTTTACAGAGAGTTTTTGTGC
>DBQZ01000045.1:7505-9250 GCA_002305435.1 Clostridiales bacterium UBA1381 | reverse complement strand
GGGATGTTTTTGTCGGAGCTTGAATAATAAGCGCTTTCAAAGCGGACATACCCGTCCTCAAGCACCTTAAGCAGCTTGTTTATCTGCGAGGAATGAAGCTCACCTATTTCATCTATAAAAAGCACGCCGCCGTGCGCTTTTGTAACAGCCCCGGGTTTCGGCTGGGGAATCCCTGCCCCGCCGTAAGCTCCGGCTCCCTGATATATGGGATCGTGAACCGAGCCTATAAGAGGATCGGCAATGCTTCTCTCGTCAAACCGCATTGTCGTAGCGTCTGTTTCCACAAACTCCGCCCCGGGAAGAAACGGCGTTCTGTAAGAAAGCTTCGCTTCCTCAAGCACAAGCCGTGCCGCCGCTGTTTTACCGACGCCCGGAGGGCCGTAGATTATCACGTGCTGCGGGTTCGGCCCGCATAAGGCGGCTCTGAGCGCCTTTATCCCGTCCTCCTGACCGACAATTTCTGAAAGCGAGGAGGGGCGGGAACGCTCGTTGAGCGGCCGTGAAAGATGCACTGAACGCAGGCGGCAGAGCTTCTCTGCGGCTTTTTTGGAATCCTCGCGGATGCCGTTTTTCCCCGACCTGCCGGCGCTCATCTGCCCTAAAAAGTAGAGCCCTATTACTATTGTAAAGAAAAATTGTGTCGCTGTTAATAATGCTGTCATTTCCATCATCCTTTCCGTCTGCTCTTAATTTTCCGGAAAAGGACAAATTTTATACATTTTTTGTTTGACAAACGGTGAAGGCTGTGATATAATAATTCTGAACAAAAGTTCGGAGGAGGGTCAGATGGATACATTAAAGAAGCTGGAGATACTAACCGACGCTGCAAAATACGACGCATCCTGCTCGTCAAGCGGGTCGGACAGGGAAAATACGCCCGGCGGGGTGGGTACGGCTGCAAGAAGCGGGATTTGTCACAGCTTTTCTGCGGACGGGCGGTGTATATCGCTGCTTAAAATACTTCTTACAAACTGCTGTGTTTACGACTGCCAGTACTGCGTGAACCGTTCCTCCAACGATGTGCCAAGGGCAGCGTTTACTCCGAGGGAGGTTGCCGAGCTTACGATAGGGTTTTACAAGCGAAACTATATCGAGGGGCTGTTTTTAAGCTCGGCTGTGGTGGTGAGCGCCGACCATACGATGGAGCTTATGATAAAGGCGCTTTCGATACTCCGCAATGAATATAAATTCAACGGCTACATCCATGCAAAGGCGATCCCCGGAGCCTCACCGGAGCTTGTGGAGAGGCTGGGGCTTTTGGCGGACAGGCTTAGTGTGAATATAGAGCTGCCGTCGCAAGTCTCGCTTGGGAAGTTTGCTCCACAGAAAACGAAGGAGGGGATAATCCGCCCGATGGGGCAGATATCGGGAGGGATAGAGCAGTCCCGCCATGATATAGCCGTATACCGCCATGCGCCCCGCTTTGCCCCCGCCGGTCAGAGTACGCAGATGATAATCGGCGCAACCCCCGAGAGCGACCGCCATATACTGACGCTCTCAGAAGCGCTTTATAAAAAATTCAGCCTGAAGCGGGTCTACTATTCGGCGTATATTCCGGTGGGGACGAACCCACTTTTGCCTGTGGAGCGGCCGCCGCTTCTGAGGGAGCACAGGCTGTACCAGGCGGACTGGCTTTTGCGGTATTACGGCTTTTCGGCAGGGGAGCTGCTTGACGGGGAGCATGATACTCTCGATGATGTAATAGACCCAAAATGCGGCTGGGCGCTCAGGCATATGGAGCTTTT
>DBQZ01000045.1:7332-7499 GCA_002305435.1 Clostridiales bacterium UBA1381 | reverse complement strand
TCGGCGAAGAAGATAGTCCGTGCAAGGCGGGTGTCGTCGCTTACGTTTGAGGATTTGAAGAAGCTTAGAATATCGGTGAAGCGTGCGAAGTATTTTATCACCTGCATGGGGAAAACGTACCGCAATATGTGGCTCAGGCAGGAGGCGGTAACGCCGAGGCTTTTGGC
>DBQZ01000045.1:4640-7311 GCA_002305435.1 Clostridiales bacterium UBA1381 | reverse complement strand
TATCTTTATGACGGCAGCTTTGAGGGGCTTTTGACGTGTATTTTCGAGAGCGTGTACCGCCGTGAAATGCCTGCCGATATTTCGGCTGATACGGATGTTCAGCAGTCGCTCATGTGGGACAGCGTTTATATCGCCGCCGAGGAGGAAAAGGCAGCAAGGGTGTTTTCGTCAATTGAGAAGAAGATTTCCCATTCGGCTCTTGTATGCTTTTATTATACGTACCTCTCAGACCTTGAGGGGCGGGAGCTGACGCTTTTAAAATACCTGCTTGCCGGGTATAAGCTGGGGAAGAGCCTCAACTCCCATCTTACGATAGACTGTGTGCGGATTGTAAACGAAACGAGGCTCAGGGTATCGAACGAGGCACATAACGTGAAGCAGTTTCTGCGGTTTTCTGAACTTGAAAACGGGGTCTACTACGCCCCTATCGCCCCGAAGTGCCGTGTGATTGAGCTTGTGGCTCCGCATTTTAGAAGGCGGTTTCCGGCGATGCCGTGGGTGATACACGATACGGTTCATAGGGAGTGCATGGTATATAACGGCAAAAGCTGCGAGCTGTACGATGCTGTGACCATGCCGAAGCTGGAATTTTCCGAGGAGGAGAAGCGCTACCGCAGCCTTTGGAAGATGTTCTACGATACGGTCGAGATAAAACCCCGCCATAACGAGAAATGCCGCCTTACCCATATGCCGAAGAGATACTGGAGGTATATGCCGGAATTGTGGGATATACAATAAGAGGGTGTAAAAAAATCGCCCAGACCGTTCAAGGGTAAAAGCTTATACACAAAACAGAGCAAAAACGAATTATAACTTTACATTAAACGACGAAAATCCGCTCGATAAGCGGATTTTTTGTGTTTTACCCTTGAACTACGAACAAAAATCACCCTTGGAGTATGAACATACGCCAGCGGGCAGGGGTTGCAGAGGCGGTATAAATCGCCTCTGCAAAATGATTTTTGTCCGTTCTGAACGATTTTTTTGAACGCCCTTAAGTTTGTTGAGTTTTTTTACAGCCTTTTTTGGAAAATATCGATAGATTTCAAAAAAATTTCATTAAATACTTGATATTTCAGACGGTTTTCGATATAATATAATAAGGCAGTTATATGCTTAGTAAACAGACGGGAATATTTGCCCGTTTATATATAAATTTCGGGAGGTACAAAATGTCAAAAGAAATGGCCGGGCTGCTTTTCCCCGGCATAGACAAAACGCCGGAGGATTACGAAAGCCGGTATCCGCAGCGTGAGCTCAAAGAAGGGGCGGTAGTGACAAGGTTTGCCCCAAGCCCGACAGGCCTTTTGCATTTCGGGGGCTTATTCGCCGCTTTTGTGGAGAGGATGGCTGCAAAGAGCACCGGCGGGATATTCTATTTAAGGATAGAGGACACCGACAAAAAGCGTGAGGTGGAAAACGGGGTCGAGCTTATAATAGACGGCCTTTCACGTTTCGGTATAACGATAGACGAGGGCATGGTTTCAGCCGATGAGGAAAGAGGGGATTACGGCCCCTACATCCAGTCGAAGAGAAACGACATCTACCGTGCATACGTAAAGTCGCTTGTGGAAAAAGGCCTTGCCTACCCCTGCTTTATGAGCGAGGAGGAGCTTGACATCATCCGCTCAAAGCAGGAAGCAGCAAAGGAGCTTCCCGGCGTGTACGGAGAATATGCAAAATACCGCAATATCACCCCCGAGGAGGCAAAGGCGAGGATAGATGCAGGCGAGGAATACGTCGTACGGTTAAAATCCCCCGGCTCTTCCGATAAGCGCATATCGTTTGTTGACGTTATCAAGGGCAAGATAGAGATGCCGGAGAATATTATGGACGTGGTACTGCTTAAGAAAGATTCCACGCCGACATACCATTTCGCCCATGCGGTGGACGATCATCTGATGCGTACCACCCACGTTATCAGAGGCGATGAATGGCTCTCGTCCGTGCCGATACATTTGCAGCTGTTTTCGGTATGCGGCTTCAAACCGCCCAAATACGCCCACATATCGCCGATAATGAAAGAGGAAAACGGCGGCAAGCGCAAGCTCTCAAAGAGAAAGGATCCGGAGGCTGCTGTTGGATATTATGCCGAAAAAGGCTATCCTGCCGGAGCTGTCTGGGAATATCTTCTGACGCTTGCAAACTCAAATTATGAGGAATGGAGAAAGTGCAACAAGGATAAGTCTGCGGCGGATTTCCCGTTCAGCTTAAAGAAGATGGGAAAGGCGGGGGCGCTTTTCGATATTGCAAAATTCAACGATATATCAAAGACGTATATATCAACGCTCACCGCTGAGGAGGTCTACAATCTCACTGCCGCTTGGGCAAAGGAAAACAACCACAGCTTTTACGAAACTCTTACCGCTGATCCGGATTATTCAAAGCGGGTGCTTTCAATAGAGAGGGGCAATAAGAAGCCGAGGAAGGATATAGCAAAGTGGGACGAGGTGGAGGATTATACGTCCTATATGTATCCCGAAAGCTGGAGCCGCAAGCGCACTTTCCCCGATATGGACAAGGCTGCGATGAGGGAGATACTTACAGAATATAAAACCGTATACGACCCGGATGGGGCTTGTGAGGACTGGTTCCCGGCAGTGCGGGAGCTTGCGGTAAAGCTCGGCTATGCGCCGACGCCGAAGGCTTATAAGCAGTCGCCGGAGGAGTT
>DBQZ01000045.1:3336-4611 GCA_002305435.1 Clostridiales bacterium UBA1381 | reverse complement strand
CGACTTGATGAGAGCATAGAAATATTGCAGTAATGATAAAGAAAAGGAATGGATAACAATGGAACTTGAAGAAAAAGACGAGCGCCGGAGCATGAATTTTATACAGGAGGCGGTTACGGCTGATTTAAAGGATAGGGTCTACACCCATGTGCAGACGAGATTCCCGCCTGAGCCTAACGGCTACCTGCATATAGGCCATGCAAAGGCGATATGTATAGATTTCGGCATAGCCGAGGAGTTCGGCGGCAAATGCAACCTGCGTTTTGACGATACGAATCCGACAAAGGAGGATACGGAGTACGTTGAGGCGATCATGGAGGATATAAAATGGCTGGGCTTTGAGTGGGACAAGGTGTTATACGCCTCGGACTATTTCGATGACCTGCACAAATGCGCTATAAAGCTGATAGAGCTTGGCAAGGCGTACGTGTGCGATTTGTCGGCAGAAGAGATACGAGAATACCGCGGGACGCTTAAGGAGCCGGGCAAAAACAGCCCCTACAGAGACCGCAGCGTTGAGGAGAACCTCGACCTTTTCCGCCGTATGACAGCAGGAGAGTTTGCTGACGGCGAGAAGGTGCTTCGTGCAAAGATAGACATGGCGTCCCCAAACCTCAACATGAGGGATCCGGTAATATACAGAATTCTCCGTGCGCATCATCACCGTACCGGCGATAAGTGGTGCGTATATCCGATGTACGATTTTGCCCACCCCATCTCCGATACGCTTGAGGGAGTTACACATTCGCTGTGTTCGCTCGAGTTTGAGGATCACCGCCCGCTCTACGACTGGTTCTTAAGGGAGCTGGGCTTTGAGAAGCCGTCAAGGCAGATAGAATTTGCCCGCATGAACCTAAACTACACGCTCACAAGCAAGCGCAAATGCTTAAGGCTTGTAAACGACGGTATTGTAGACGGCTGGGACGATCCGAGAATGTCCACCCTCTGCGGTATGCGCCGGAGGGGCTACAGCCCTGCGGCCATCCGTGATTTCTGCGAGAGGATAGGCGTTGCAAAGGCAAACAGCGTTGTGGATTTAGGGCTTTTGGAGCACTGCGTGCGTGAGGAGCTTAATGAAAGCGCCCCGAGAGTCATGGCTGTGCTTAAACCTCTTAAGCTCATAATCGAGAATTATCCCGAGGATACGGTGGAGGAGATAGAGGTGGAATACCACCCGGATCACCCCGAGATGGGCAAGCGCAAGGTGGAATTTTCCCGTGAGCTGTATATCGAGCAGGAGGATTTCATGGAAGAGCCGCCGAAGAAGTACTTCCG
>DBQZ01000045.1:2320-3300 GCA_002305435.1 Clostridiales bacterium UBA1381 | reverse complement strand
GGCTGAGGTGCGTTTGTACGACCGGCTGTTTAATGCGGAAAACCCCTCCGATGAATCAAGCGGCGATTTCACCTCAAACCTTAATCCGGAATCGGAGATAGTGCTTACCGACTGCAAGATTGAGAGCGGTATGGACAAGCTTTGCGAGGGCGACCGCTTCCAGTTTATGAGAAACGGCTATTTCTGCGTGGACAGGGATTCGACACAGGAGCATCCTGTATTTAACAGGACGGTTGCTCTTAAGAGTTCGTGGGACAAGATAAGCAGGAAATAGGTTTTATATATTTTCAGAAAGAAGGAATTTTAATGGAAACACAAAAATATCTGGCGGAGCGGGCAAAGCCGCTTAAGGCTTCAGCGATAAGGGAAATGTTCAAG
This sequence comes from Clostridiales bacterium UBA1381, assembly GCA_002305435.1. Lineage (GTDB taxonomy): Bacteria > Bacillota > Clostridia > UBA1381 > UBA1381 > UBA1381. Next base: position 2,922 of record DBQZ01000045.1, on the reverse strand, counting down.
ATGATGGCAGATCCCGAGATAATCTCGCTTGCCGGCGGCAATCCGGCATCTGAGCTGTTCCCGTCTGAGGAATTGTCGAAGATTGCCGGCAAAATCCTCATGACAAACCCCACGCTTGCCTTGCAGTACGGCACGACAGACGGCTGGGGTCCGATGAAGGAGGCTGCTCTCTCCCGTGCAAAGAAGGTAAATTCCGTGGGCGAGGGGGATAAGATAATAATTACAACAGGCGCTCAGCAGGCGATAGACCTTGCTTTAAAGGTGCTTGTAAACGAGGGTGAAAACGTTGTTGTGGAAGCTCCGAGCTTTGTCGGCACATTGAATTCGATACGCTCCTATCAGGCAAATATGATAGGCGTTAATGTCGAGAGCGACGGTATGGATATCGACGCTCTTGAAGAGGTATTAAAGAACAACGACGTTAAGCTGATATACACAATCCCGACTTTCCAGAACCCCTCAGGCACAACTATGAGCCTTGAGAAGAGGAAGAGGATGCTGCATCTTGCTTGTGAGTATGACGTTTTGATCCTTGAGGACAACCCCTACGGAGATCTGCGGTTTGCAGGCGAGGACGTGCCGACGATTAAGTCGATGGATAC
>DBQZ01000045.1:0-2218 GCA_002305435.1 Clostridiales bacterium UBA1381 | reverse complement strand
GAATGTTTCCCCGAAGCAGTTAAATGGACAGAGCCTGAGGGCGGACTGTTCGTATGGTGTTCATGCCCGGAGGGTACAGATGTGTCGGAGCTTCTCAAAAAGTGCATAGAGAAGAAAGTGGCGTTTGTTCCCGGAAATAATTTTGCAACAGACATAGAGGCGCCGAGCAATATGTTCAGGCTCAACTACTCCTCTATGAGCATGGATAAGATCGAAAAGGGCATAAAGATCATGGGCGAGGTCTTGAGCGAGTATTTCGCATAATAAGACTCCGCCGGAAATAACGGAGGAGAATAAATAATGCAAGAGGACAGAAAAACCATATTCAGCGGCGTGCAGCCGTCGGGAAACATCACGCTGGGCAATTACCTCGGTGCGATAAAGAATTTTGTGGATCTGCAAAATGATTACGACTGCCGCTATGCGATAATGGATCTGCACGCAATCACCGTAAGGCAGGTTCCGGCAGAGCTTAGGAAGCGTACGCTTGAGCTTTTGGCTCTGTATATCGCCTGCGGCATTGATCCGGAGAAGAACACTCTCTTCATCCAGTCGCACGTAAGCCAGCACGCAGAGCTCGGCTGGATATTGAACTGCTTTACGTACATGGGCGAGCTGCAGAGGATGACGCANNTGATGGCAGCAGACATTCTTCTCTACCAGACCGATTTGGTTCCGGTAGGCAAGGATCAGATGCAGCATATTGAGATATGCCGTGATATTGCAGGGCGGTTTAATGCAGTCTACGGCGATGTGTTTAAAATTCCCGAGGGTTTCATGCCGAAATCCGGGGCTAAGATAATGAGCCTTCAGGAGCCGGAGAAGAAGATGTCAAAGTCGGATGCGAATCCGAAAGCGTACATCTCGATGCTTGATGATTTTAACGTAATTGCCAAAAAGATAAAGAGCGCCGTTACGGATTCTGAAGGCGTGGTAGAATACAGAGAGGGAGATCCCACAAAGGCTGCAATAAACAACCTTATACTCATATATTCCTCGGTTACCGGCAAAACGCCCGAGGAGATAACCGCACAGTACAAAGGCTGCGGCTACGGCGACTTTAAGGCGGATTTGGCTGAGGCGGTTGTAGAGTGCATCCGCCCGATACGTACAAGGTACGATGAGCTTTTAAAGGACAAGGAATATCTCAACACCGTATGCCGTAACGGAGCGGAGAAGGCTTCCTATGTAGCTGAGAGAACGCTTAAAAAGGTGAAGAAAAAGGTCGGGTTTGTGATATAAGGAGGAGCTTATGACTACACAGCAGATAGTTTACATGGTGTGCGCATTTATCATATCGTTTGTATTCTCCTTTGCAGCCACGCCGATAGTTAAGAGGCTTGCGTTTAAGATAGGCGCAATTGACGTACCGAAGGATAAGCGGCGTATGCACAAAAAGCCGATACCGAGAATAGGCGGGCTTGCGATAGTGTTCGGATTTACGGTAGCGGTACTGTGCTTTGCGCCGGTGATGTCACGGCAGATGATAGCTGTATTGTGCGGGGCGGCGGTGATAGTCGTCATGGGCGTTATAGACGACTGTAAGGACTTGCCTGCCAAGCTGAAATTCGTGGTGCAGATAGCTGCGGCGCTGATAGTTATAATCGGCGGCGATTTAAAGATAGAGGTGTTCACAAACCCCAATATTTTCAGCGATAACCCGTACTGGGTGCTGCCCGAATGGCTGTCCATAGCGGTGACGGTTATATGGATAGTGCTTATAACGAATGCAGTAAACTTCATCGACGGCCTTGACGGGCTTGCGGCCGGAGTATCGGCGATAATGACCGTATCTCTTGTGTTTATCGCAATACAGGTCGGCGAGGTATCGGTGGCGATAATGGGTATAGCCCTGATGGGAGCCTGCTTTGGCTTTTTGCCGTTCAACTTCAACCCGGCTCAGATATTCATGGGCGATACCGGTTCTACATTTCTGGGATTTATGCTTGCGACGCTGTCGATACAGGGGGCGTTTAAAAGCTATGCGGTAATATCGTTTGCAGTGCCGCTGCTGATTTTGGGACTGCCGATGTTCGATGCGCTGTTTGCTATGTTAAGGCGTGTTCTTACCGGCAAAAACCCGATGACCGCAGACCGCGGGCATTTACATCACCGCTTGATAGACATGGGTTTTTCACAGAAGCAGACGGTGTTTATCCTCTACGCTATAAGCGGCGTTCTGGGTATAACGGCTGTGCTTTTGGCGGAGAGCGGAGCG
>DBQZ01000066.1:4074-14632 GCA_002305435.1 Clostridiales bacterium UBA1381 | reverse complement strand
CAAGAGGTCAGAATGATATTAAACGAAATATATGCCCGTCACGGATATATTTTTAACAACGAGGCGTATCAGCAGTATTTCTCGGCTCAGCCTTGGTACGTGCCGAGATATACCTCTGATATAGAGGCAGAAAAACATTTTAACAGCGTGGAAACTGCAAATAAAAATACGATAGTTAATTATGAAATAGCACATCAGTGGAGATAAGGATTTCACAGAGGAGGAAATAAAATGTATTGTAATAAATGTGGAAAAGAATTGCCTGATAACACCAATTTTTGCGTTTACTGCGGAGCGGATGTGTCGGCTGAATCGGCAAACCTGCGTTATACGGCGGCACAGCAGCCGGTCGCAGCTGCACGGGGTGTCAACAATATGCTCTTGATTGCAGTAGTGGCGATAATAGCGGTAATGCTTACCGGTCTTATGGGCTGGTCGTATACAAAAGTGGAAATAAATGGAGCGCCGATAGATATAGAATTAAACGGCTCTTTATCTGCAACTCAAGGGTTGAGAACAGCGTCACAGGTGAAAGATGTTTTTGACGAGATTGATGATGAAATGGGCAGATATATGTCCGATATGTTTTCTGATGAAACTGAATTTGAAATGTGGAACAAATTGGACTCGGGAGTAAGTGCGTTATATTTCTCAAATTTAGCATCCGGCGGGTTAATGGCCGTGGCAATTATCGCATTGTTTGTATCGGTGATACTGGTACTGAGCGGCAAAAATAGTGGGATTACTGTAGCTCAGGCAGGATTTATAATAGCGGCGCTTGCAGCGCTTATTTCCATAATAACATCTTTGGTTATAGGATCGTCGCTCGATGATGCTATGCGTTATGTCGCATATGAAACGGATGGCGAACTTGATATTAAGTACGGTGTTACAGCTTGGGTATTTGTGACGCTGATACTAAGCATTGGCAGTGTAATTTTTGTATCGATAAACAAAACGCAGATGATGCGTGGCATACGCTGATGTTTAATTGGAGGACAGATGAAAGATTTGTATATCTCCGATCTTGACGGAACGCTTTTAACAGATAATGCACAGCTTGCGCCGCAAACGGCTTGTGAGCTTCGTAAAATGATAGACAGCGGTCTTGATTTCACGATAGCGACTGCAAGAACTGCGGCAACTGTAACAGAAATCATGAAGGATGCCGGTCTGCGGCTTCCGGCTGTTCTGATGAACGGAGCGATAATATACGATATGGCAAAAGGGCGCTATTTGCGGACGGAGACAATAGCGCCCGAGGATGTGCGCAGTATAATAGAGTATATGTATGCGTGTGAGCTTCAGAGTTTTATATATACTGTAGAAGATGATGTTATGACAGCGTATTATGAAAAACTCTCAACGGATCATATGCGATGTTTTTACGAGGAACGGAAAAACCGATATAACAAGCGTTTTGTGCAGATAAACAGCCTTTATGATACGCTCTGCCTGCCCGTTGTGTACTTTTCCCTGCTTAACACAAAGGATAGGTTGGATCCGTTTTACCGCAAGGTTTGCGAGATTGATGGTATAACGGTTGTGTATTACAGGGACGTTTACAGCAAGGAGCTGTGGTATCTGGAAATACTTTCAGGAAAAGCCTCAAAAAGATCCGGAGCGGAATTTTTGCGCAGTATGTTAAAGCCTGAGCGCATGATATGTTTTGGCGACAATTTAAACGATCTGCCGCTGTTTGAGGTGTGCGAGCGAAAATTTGCTGTTTCAAATGCTGCGCCGGAGTTGAAGCGGGCGGCTGACGGTGTTATAGGAAGCAACATGGAAAATGGAGTGGCGGAGTTTTTGAAAAGGGAATTTTACGAAAACAAATGAAATACATAATAGGATTTAGAACGAAAAAACCAAAAAGAATGATAATCGCCGGCTTGTATTATCTGTTTGCGCTCTCCGGAATGGTTACGGGCGTACAAAACGGCATATCATTCTTTTTGTTTTGCATTGGGCTGTTATACCTTCCTTTCGGTATATGGGAAACAATTGCGGTGCGTAGATTATCGCATCTGTTATATTCGGCATCCGCTTGTGTTATGCTTGTATGTTCGCTGATTATACTGCCGTCTGAGGGAGAAGTGAAGATATATTTTCCGCCGCTTGCAACACAGCCCGCTCCAACGCCCGCCTTATATGCAGACTACACGCCTGCTCCGACAGCGGATCCAAACGTTGTATGGATAACAAAAAGCGGTGAAAAATATCATGCGGCCGACTGCGGAAGTCTGCGGAGTGAAAAATGGGCGGTATCGCCGGCTGAAGCGATCGCCATGGGAAAGGAGCCGTGCAGCCGTTGTCTTAAGCAATAACCTGACGAAAAGGATAGTAAAGCCGCAATTTTTTGAGTTGCTTTTGTTGGCAGCCAGTGATATAATTAGCGCATCATTTTAATTGAAAGGAACAAATTTATGGATAATTTATCACTGTTTTCGCCGCAGGGCGCAATAACAGACAACAGTATTGCTGTTTTGTGGGACAAGCCTGATAAAGAGGTAAAAGAGTATGCTGTTATAATAAACGGAGAAGAAGCAGCAAGAACAAAAGCTACCAATTATACTGCAGAAGAACTTTTGCCCGATACACAATACAGTATATGTGTACGTGCTGAATTTGCTGACGGCGGAGCGCTTGCAAGCAAGTGCATGATGCTAAAAACAAAAGTAAAATCAACGATTATAAATGTCACTGATTACGGCGCTGTTGGAGATGGACGTACACTTTGCACAAGAGCGATACAGCAGGCGATTGACAGCTGCCCTGCGGGCGGGACGGTGTTTATGCCTGCCGGCGTATTTGTGAGCGGCGCTGTTTTTTTGAAGGGGGATATGACGCTTTTTCTGGATAAAGGGGCAAAGCTTCTTGGAAGCGACGATATACGTGAATATCCGATTAAGCATTACCGTTTTGAAGGCTTGGAAACTGAATGTTATTCAAGCCTTATAAATACTTCGTTTGAAAGCAAAGAACGGATTTCGGATATTACAATAGCCGGCGAAGGGACTATTGATGCAAATGGCGTTCTTTTACGGTCTCGGGAACTTAAAGAAAAGAAAGGGAAACCCGGCAGAGCAATTTGTATAAGGAATACGGATCGTGTATATCTCAAGGATATAACAGTCAGACAGTCACCCGCTTGGTGCGTGCATATAATATATTGTAAAGATGTTTCGCTTGACAATGTAAAGATACATACAAGGTATGATGAAAATGGAGAGATGTACAAGGATATAGTAAACGGTGATGGATTTGACCCTGATTCAACAAGCAACGTTTACGTGTTTAATTCGCTTATCTCAAGTGAAGATGATTGTATCGCAATAAAATCCGGCAGGAACGAAGAGGGCAGACGGGTAGGTATTCCATCGGAAAATATCCGTATCACAAACAGTCGTTTTACATCCGGATTCGGGGTGGCTGTCGGCAGCGAAATGTCGGGCAGCGTACGAAACGTGCTTGTACAGGACTGTACCTTTACAGATGTTTTCAGCGTCGGCAGTGTAAAAGCTCCGCGCGGACGTGGCGGAGTTGCTGAAAATATATTATTTGACTGCGTAACGCTGGAAAATCATAATTCACATTTTAAGGATTGTGAGTGGTTTAGGGGCGGTATCAATATTGATCAGTTTTACAGCCATAAAATAGCCGATTGGGACAGTAAAGAAGATTTCGGTGAGGGAACGCCGGTATTTCGCAATATAACGTTTAAGAACGTCCGCATTGATACAGACGGAGGCAATGCGATATATCTGGCAGGGCTTGCAGAATCCCCGCTTGAAAATATCCGGCTTGAAAATGTTTGGGCAAAAGGAAAATACGGTCTTAAGGCCGCAAATATCCGTGGGCTTTCCATGGAAAATGTAGATGTGGAATCAGAAGAGGGTGATGCGTATATGTTTAGAAATGTAGTTGACAGCGCAGGACACAAACTGTAAAAAAACCGCCGTTTCGGTATATGCCGTGACGGCGGGTTTTGTATATGCGTTAAAAGACGGTATGGCTGCATATAATATAGATGATGAATAAACATAGAGGAAGTGATGGCCGTGATTGCAGCTGTAGTATGTTTTATCTTTGGTGTATGGGTGGGATTTTTTCTGGCCGCACTTATGCAGGCGGCTGGGAGAGATAAACGGTAATAGGAAGGTGGGGCGCTGTGTTCTTGGATTATCAGAATAAATCAATCCAAGAATACATCCGCCCATTCATCCTAACAGTGCTTACACGCTTATCTTAAACACAACCGGCATATCGGTTTTTACGGTATCCGTTTTTATATAAAGACCTTCTCCGGTACGCTCCCAAACGGGCGCCGAGGGATTTCCCAGAACCTCGACTGAGCGGATTTTGTCTGAAAAGAAGGGTGCTTCCCGTCCTGTCCTGGAGGCAAGGGATTTTATGCAAACCTCGCTGTGGGACTCCATGTTCATACATATTGCATAAATGCTTGAACCGTTTACAGTGAAACGAAAATCTTCTTTTGTAAAGATCTTTTCCTCACCGTCGGCAAAACCGCCATCCTTTATAACCGCCGGCCCTTCGGAGGAGCGTTTCCAGATTTTGGCGTTATAGATAGCCTCACCGCTTGTTTTTAACCAATCTCCGATTTCAAGTAGGATACGTCTGTCATCATCGGGGATTGTGCCGTCGGGCTTGGGGCCGATGTTCAAAAGCAGCCGTCCGTTTTTGCTTACAATGTCGGCAAGGTCGCATATAAGCTGTGATGTACGCTTATATCGGTTATTTTTTGTGTATCCCCATGAATTAAAGGCTACTGCTGTATCGGTTTGCCATATGAACGGCTGGGGAGCGGAAAACTGCCCGCGCTCTATATCGAGGACGGCCGTTCCGAACTGGAAAGCATCGTGTTTATAATTTATTACAACACCCTCGCCCCATTCTTCGGCTCTGTTGTAGTAATAGGCGGCAAATTTCTTGAGGTACGGCTCTACAGCATAGTGTGCAATCCACCAGTCGAAATATATAATTTTGGGGCGGTACTTATCGACAAGCTCGCAGCAGCGTACAAGCCAGTCGCTCAGAAATTCATCAGAGGGGTACGGGTGTGAATCAAAATCCATATGGTCAGGCTCGGGCATTGACGGCCAGTAGAAATCTCCTCTTTTAAGCGGTTCCTTTATGTCAGAATCAAACTCTTTGCCGTGTCCCATGAAAAACCAGTGTTCTACACGATGGTTTGAGGCACAGGGGACTAAGCCGGCTTTGCAACATTCTGAAAAAAGCTCGCCCAACACATCACGGTGAGGCCCCATTTTTTTGGAGTTCCAGTCTGATATTTGGCTGTCGTACATCTGAAATCCATCGTGATGTTCAGCGACCGGCATTATATATTGAGCGCCGGCTTCCTTGAACAGATGAACCCATTCTGCCGGATCGAAATTTTCTGCTTTAAACATGGGGATAAAATCCTTGTATCCGAAATCCTTGTGCGGGCCGTATGTTTTTATATGATGCTCGTAATCCTTCGATCCCTGCATATACATTCCACGTGGATACCATTCGTTGTTGAAGGCAGGCACTGAATAAACGCCCCAGTGGATAAATATACCGAACCGTGCATTTTTGTACCACTGCGGCACCTCGTACTGCTGCAATGAAGTCCAGTCGTCCTTGTACTTTCCGTTGGCTATTACCTCGTCAATCAGCTTAAGATATTCTTCCATAAAAAATCCTCCTTTTCATTTGATGATAAAGTGTATTATAGTTTAAGCAGCATTTCTATATGTGGGATGCCGTCTTCCAAAAATTCATCCGATACCTGCACAAATCCCGCTTTTTCATATAGTGGTCTTGCGTAGCATTGAGCTTCAATTTTTATCGACTGAGCATTGAATTTTGCTTTTGCAACGTCTATTCCAGCAAGTAGTATCCGTAAGCCAAGCCCGGATCGCCGCTTTTTTGAGATAACCCGTCCTATTGATGGTTCGTCAAAGGATACGCCGGGGCCAAGGACACGTAGATACGCTTCTATACCATCATCATCCTCAAGGAAAACGTGGTATGCAAATTTATCCTTGTCATCTATCTCGTGGTAGGGGCAGTTCTGCTCGACAACAAATACATCAACTCTTAGCTTTAGTATTTCATACAATTCGTCAAGTGTAAGCTCGTTGTATTTCTTTATAATAAGATTCATATCAAGCTCCTTGTGTTGTGATTTTGAAAAATCTTGTATTTTCTGCCGTTACCTTTTCAGTTGATTTTTTTAATAAAACTATACCCTTTTTTATAAAAAGATTGCTTTTCATAAAACGCATGAGCGCCTCGCCTTTTAAGGCCGCTGTTTAGAGTAATAACGGATATATTGTTTTCATTTGCGTATTTCTCAGCCTCTTTGATCAAGGCGCTTCCAACACCTCTGCGCTGAAAATCATGCGAAACCGCCAATGCGATAATACGCATAATCTTTCCTGAAAATTCAAAAGCAAGACAAATTTGCAGACCTATAAAGCCGACAACCTTTTTATTATCGACAGCTGAAAAAATCATATAATTGTTATCTTCCTGCATTTGAAGAACACGTGATTTTAAATCTTCATAGGAAACGTTATATCCCAGCTCTGAGTTTATCAAGCGGCAAATGCCCAGTATATCATCACTACACAGATGTCTGATCTCCATATAAAACCTTCCTTATGTCAAAATTTCACAAATATTTTATATAAATTATAGTATGTGAACAGAGAAATTTCAATATTCAATGCAAATTTGTACCGTATTTTCATAAAAAATCACTGATAAATGCTGACAGCTTTACCGCCTGTCAAAGTGCAGTAAAAAAACAGAGCGGGTACGAATATTTTTATTGTTTATACCCTTGCAAATCCGACAGGGATATGATAAAATATTATAATAGCAAAATGACAAAAAGAGGTTTTGATATGGCTAAAACAATTGCGCCCGAGGAAATGGAGCGCCAAAAAGGATATATTGCACGGCTAAAAGCGCTGACATCAAGGTTTTTACAGGAGCATGGGCGCATGATGGCTGCGCATACAGAAACGTACGGCTGCCAGCAGAATGAAAATGATACCGAACGGCTAAGAGGTATGCTATCAGAAGCCGGTTTTACATTCTGCGAAAAAGCGGAAGATGCCGACCTGGTACTTTATAATACCTGCGCTGTCAGGGGAAATGCCGAGCAGAAAGTGTTCGGCCGTTTGGGAATATTAAAACATATCAAAGAAAGCCGCCCCGACATGACGATAGCTGTATGCGGCTGTATGGTGCAGCAGGAGCACATCGCCGAAAAAATACAATCCGTGCATAAGCAGGTTGATTTGGTCTTCGGGACGCATGCGCTTTACCGCTTTCCGGAGCTTTTATATGAAACTCTGACTAAAAAGGGACGGGTGGTTGACACAAACGATTCAGATGGAGAGATAGCCGAGGGGATACCGATTTTGCGTGATGATGATTCAAAGGCATGGGTATCTATAATGTACGGCTGCAATAATTTCTGCACTTACTGCATAGTCCCGTACGTGCGGGGACGGGAGAGAAGCAGGAAGCCCGAGGATATATTGGAGGAGATAAAAGGACTTGTCGCCTCCGGTGTCAGCGAGATATGCCTTCTGGGACAGAACGTCAATTCCTATGGCAAAGACCTTGAGGAGGATATAGATTTTTCAGATCTTGTGCGAATGGTAAACAGTATATGCGGAGTAAAGAGGATAAGATTTATGACATCGCATCCAAAAGACTTCTCCGAAAAACTTATAGATACAATAGCAGAATGCGAAAAAGTTTGTCCTCAGCTGCATTTGCCGGTACAGGCTGGTTCGGATGATGTATTAAAAGCGATGAACAGGGGCTATACTAAAGAGGGCTACTTAAAAAAGCTGGATATGGTTAAGAAAAGGATACCCAATATAGCGCTTTCCACGGATATAATAGTGGGTTTCCCCACAGAAACGAACGAGGATTTTGAAGAAACGCTCGATGTTATCAGACGGGCGGAATATGACAGCATTTTCTCATTTATATATTCACCGAGAAAGGGTACTCCGGCAGCCAAGCTAAAGCCCGTGCTTACAGAGGAGGAAATACACAAAAATTTCAACAGGCTTTTGGAAGTTCAGAATGAAATATCCTTAAGAAAAAATAAGGCATATGAGGGCAGCGTGCAGGAAGTGCTCGTAGACGGCATAAGCAAAAATAACGAAAATATGTTGTCCGGCAGGACGGCCTCCTCGAAGATAGTAAATTTCCCCGGGCCGGGCGAGCTTAAGGGGAAGTATGTAAAGGTAAAAATAACGGCCGCAAAGACGTGGAGTCTTGACGGCGAGCTTATATGAAAGGAATGAAGAGCAATGGATATATTTGAAAAAACAAGAGAACTGGGAACGATGATACAGGAATCGGAGATTATGGCTAAAGTGAAAGAAACCGAAGCGGCTCAGGCTGCCGATGAGGATGCACAGACGCTTATGCAGGAATTTAACTTAAAGCGGATGAATCTGGCACGTGATATACAGCAGGGCAAGATAGGCCGTGAAGAGGCAGTTGTTAAGAATAACGAGAATTTTGACGCAATACTGGAAAGAAACGAAAATCTGAGAAATTACGTGGAAGCAAAAAAAGAGCTTGACGCTTTGGTAAATCAGATAAATTCCATTTTGAATTTCTACATCACCGGAGAGGTTCCGGGCTGCGGCGGAAGCTGTTCAACGTGCAGCGGCTGCTGAGGTAAGGACGGAGGCAATAAGGTGGCCAAAAACAAGATTACGCCCATGATGGAGCAGTATATCGAAACAAAGAAGAATTACGAGGATTGTATACTGTTTTACCGTCTGGGGGATTTTTACGAGATGTTCTTTGATGATGCAAAGACGGCATCACGGGAACTGGAGCTTACGCTGACCGGCAAGGACTGCGGGCTTGAGGAACGCGCCCCGATGTGCGGTGTGCCGTACCACAGTGCAACCGGTTATATAGCACGTCTGGTGGAAAAAGGCTATAAGGTGGCTGTATGCGAGCAGGTCGAAGATCCAAAGCAGGCTAAGGGTATAGTAAAAAGGGACGTTATCCGCATAATCACTCCGGGAACGGTGATTGATGATTCTATGCTCGATGATAAGACGAGCAATTATTTAGCCGTGCTTTGCACAAGGGGCAAAGAAACCGGCATGGCTTTTGCCGATGTTACGACAGGCGAGCTCTATGCTGTACAGCTGTCGACAGAAGAGGCGGCAAATGAGCTTGGCCGCTATAACCCCTCTGAGATTATTGCAGACGATGCCTCGATAGAAGCGCTTGCAAAAAGTACGTATCCCATTTCTGCAATGCCGCAGTCCGGAGCCGATATGGTTTTTGATTACCCAAAAAACATGGAGAAGACGCTTGAGCATTTTGGCAAGGGCAGCCTTTCAGAGCTGGGGCTTGACAATATGGAAAACGCTGTTTCGGCTCTTGGCGTTATGCTGTTATATCTTGAAAAAACGCAAAAGCAAAGCTTGCAGTACATTGATAAGGTAACCGTTTACAGCTCGCAGCGTTATATGGATATAGATTTGGCAGCAAGGCGCAATCTTGAGATAACAGAAACGATGCGGGACAAATCAAAGCGGGGAACACTTTTGTGGGTGCTCGATAAGACGAAAACCTCCATGGGTGCAAGACTTCTCAGGCAGTGGCTCGAAAAACCGTTGGTCGATATGCTGGAGATAAACAAACGTCTTGAGGCTGTTAAGGAATTATATGATAACATCATGCTAAAGGACGAGCTTGCGGGAGTGCTTTCGGGGATATATGATATATCGAGAATAATCGGCAGAATATCGCTGATGAGCGTAACTCCAAAAGATTTTGCTGCATTAAAACAGTCGCTTGACAAGCTGCCGGAGCTTGAGTACGTATTGTCAAAAGCAAAGTCACGCCTGCTTTCGGAGCTTGTGCAGGGATTTGACATGGTGGAGGATTTGCGGGAGCTATTAGAGGCGGCGATAGTTGAGGAAAATATACCGCTGCACACAAGAGACGGCGGCATTATAAAAGATGGTTTTTCCGAGGAAGTAGACCGTCTTAGAAGCGCAATGACCGATGGTCAAAAATGGCTGGCGCAGCTTCAAAATGATGAAAGAGAGCGCACAGGCATTAAAAATCTTAAGGTGGGCTACAACAAGGTATTCGGATATTATATTGAGGTTACAAAGTCTAATATCTCTGATGTGCCTGATGAGTATGTGCGAAAGCAGACGCTGGCAAATTGTGAGCGGTACATAACGCCGAAGCTCAAGGAGCTTGAAAACACAATACTTGGTGCTTCTGAGAGGGTAATTGCCGTCGAGGCGCATTTATTTGAGGAGATAAGAAAATATGCCTACGGATGCGTTGACAGGCTGAAAAGAGCAGCAGAAACCGCCGCTGTATCAGACGTTATATATTCGCTTGCACAAACTGCTTTTAAGGGCAATTACTGTATGCCGATTATAAACAACAACGGTTCAATATCAATACGGGACGGGCGGCATCCGGTGGTTGAGAAGATGCTCACTGATTCGATTTTCGTCCCCAACGATACGGT
>DBQZ01000066.1:0-4065 GCA_002305435.1 Clostridiales bacterium UBA1381 | reverse complement strand
CTTATCGTGCTGATGGCGCAGATAGGTAGTTTTGTGCCGGCATCGTCGGCGGATATAGGTATTGTTGATAAGCTGTTTACACGTGTTGGAGCGTCTGACGATATAGCCTCCGGACAGAGTACGTTTATGCTTGAGATGACCGAGGTCAGCAATATATTGAAAAACGCCACGAGACGATCTCTTGTTATCCTTGATGAAATAGGCCGAGGCACCTCTACGTTTGACGGACTTTCAATAGCGTGGGCGGTGGCTGAGCATATGCGGACGAAGATAGGCGCAAAGACGCTTTTTGCAACGCATTATCACGAGCTGTCACAGCTTGAGGATATACAAGAGGGCGTGAAAAATTACCGTGTAGCGGTGAAAAAGCGCGGTGATGATATAACATTCTTGCGTAAGATAGTAAAGGGGAGCGCAGATGACAGCTACGGTATAGAAGTGGCTGCACTGGCAGGTCTTCCGAAGTCGGTTATAAAGCGTTCCAAGGAGATACTCGCACAGCTTGAGAGCGGGAAGATTGAACGTCCCCAAAAGGCTGAGCCAGAAGAAGAGGACGCTCAGCTTGATATGGCAGGCATAGCGGCAATGGGAATAGTTGAAGAACTTAAAAATATAGACGTGACAACGTATACGCCGATAGAGGCTCTAAACAAACTGTTTGAGCTGACGAAAAAGGCGGAAGTGATATGACTTTTATATAAAGCGGCGAAAAAGAGGTGAGCAGATGGGGAATATAAACGTTTTGACTCTTGAGGTGTCAAACAAGATAGCTGCCGGAGAAGTGGTGGAACGACCGGCTTCAGTCGTAAAGGAACTGGTGGAAAACAGTATAGACGCAGGAGCCGATTCCGTTACCGTAGAAATACGCCGGGGAGGAAATACATATATCCGTGTGTCTGATAACGGCAGCGGCATGGGTGCAGAGGATGCAAAACTGTGTTTTTTGCGTCATGCTACGAGCAAGATAAAAACAGACAAGGATCTTCAGGCGATATACACCCTTGGTTTCAGAGGCGAGGCGCTTTCCTCGATAGGAGCTGTGGCTAAGGTTGATTTATATACAAAGCTCAAATCAAAATCTATGGGCGTCCATTTTACGTGCAATGGCGGCGAAATTAGCGACTGCTCGGAAGAGGGAATGCAGCAGGGAACGACGTTTGTTGTTCGGGAGCTGTTTTATAATACTCCCGCAAGGATGAAGTTTCTTAAAAAAGATTCCACAGAAGCCGGCCACATTGCAGATATTATGACACGATTTATCCTTGCTCATCCGGAAATATCGTTTAAGCTCATCTCGGATGGGCGGGAAAAGCTGTTTTCGCCGGGCGACAACAATTTGGTAAACGCTGTTTATACGGTCTATGGCAAGGATTATGCCGCAGCGGCGCTTTCTGTGCGCTATGAAAACGAGGGAGTAAAGCTTGTCGGTGTTGCGGGCAAGGGCAATATCTGCCGTCCCAACAGGGGATACGAAAGCTTTTTTGTGAACGGCCGTTATGTGAAAAGCCCGCTTATGATGAAAGCCGCAGAGGAAGCGTATAAAAATCAGATAATGATAGGCAAATTCCCTATGGTGGTTTTGAATCTTGAGCTAAACCCGGAACAGGTTGATATAAACGTCCATCCGACAAAGCTTGAAGTTAAGTTTTCACAGGAGCGGCTTATATATGAGACGGTTTATCACGGTGTGAAAAACGCCCTTTATAAGGAGGCAAACGTACCTGAATTTTCTCTGCCGGAAAAGAAGGTGACGGAGCGGGTGAAAAACCCGTTTTCACCAAAGACCAAACAAACGTATCGTTCACCATACAATTACAATGAAATGTTCGGACGTTTCGGCGATGATGAGGATGAGGTGAAGGACGGGGAAGCTCAAAAGGCTGCAAACGTGGAGACGGTAGAACCGAAGATAGAGGAAGCTGCAAATCCGCAGTATAGTGAATCAGCAAAGCCGAAGAATGAGGAGATTATAAATCCTCAGGATAGCAAGACAGCAAGCTTTGAGAATAATGGAGCGGCAAATGCAGAAAAACAGACTAAAGCTGCGCAAAAATCTCGAGAAGATGAGTATAAAGTGCAGGGTGAGCAGCTTGCGTATAAGATAGAACAGCAGCCGCCAAAAGTTCCGCCTCCCGAAAAGAAAAGCCTGTTCAGCATGGACAAGTACGTTACAAAGAAAATGAAGCGGGCGATTGAATATTCTGCCAAGCCGATACAATCTGATGGAGCGAGGCTTGTGACGGAGGAGCAGCTGGCAAAAATAAGGGATTATCCCGGATTACAGCCGCCAAAAAGCGCTCTTGAAGTTGAGCTGTTAAGAAAGGCGGCGTTCGGTGAGAATACATCGCTTCACAGCGAAATGCCGACACCTCCGGCGATAATTTCCGAGACGGAAGAAGAGCAGGAGGGAAATTTTCGTATAGTAGGCCAGCTTTTTGAAACATATATTATAGTAGAAAAAGACGGGGAAATGTTGATATTTGATCAGCATGCAGCGCATGAGCGGCTAAATTATGAGAAGCTCAAGAAACAGGCTGAAAACGATGCTGTAACATCGCAGCTGTTGCTTGAAGCCGTTGTCGTGAACCTTACGGCTCCGGAGATGAATATTTACCGTGACAATTCCGAATTTTTTGAAAAGCTGGGCTTTGATATTTCCGAATTTGGGGATAATACGCTGATGATAAATGCAGCCCCATCTGAGCTTACGGGCGATGAGGCGGAGTCGCTTATTGTGGAGATACTGACGCAGATAAGCGAGTCGAAGCATGAGCTAATAACGGAGAAATTTCAGCGAGCCTTATATACGGCAGCTTGCAGGCAGTCGGTGAAGGCTAACGATAAGCTTTCGGAGAAGGATATGGAATGGCTGGTAAGCTCTGTGCTTTCTCTTGAAAACATCAACACCTGTCCTCACGGCCGGCCGATAATGATAAAAATGACGAAGAAAGAGCTTGAAAAACAGTTCAAGCGGATAGTGTAATTATGGAAACGATACCAGTAATTGCCGTATGCGGGGCTACTGCATCCGGAAAAACCGCATTGGCGGCACAGCTTGCAAATCGTATAGGGGCGGAGGTTATCTCTGCTGACAGCCGCCAGATATATAAGCACATGGATATTGGCACAGCAAAGCCGACTGCTGAGGAAATGGAAGGCATTGAGCATTACCTCCTTGATTTTGTTGAGCCGGATGAGCCGTTTTCGGCAGCGGACTACGTTTCTCTTGCCCATAAATGTGCTGCATATATAGAGTCAAAGGGTAAGATTGTGATTGTTGCGGGCGGAACCGGGCTTTATATGGATTCATTCTTAAACGATGCCGATTTCGGGGCTGAGGCGTACGAGGAGGACGGGGCTGTAAGAGCGGAGCTTCTGCGTCTGTCGAAAGAGTACGGCGGCGAGTATCTGTGGGAACGTTTACACAAAACGGATCCGCAGGCTGCTGCAAATATCCATCCCAATAATATCGTGCGCACTGTAAGGGCGCTGGAGTTTTTCTATCTTACAGGAAAGAGGATCTCCGAGCATCAAAAGGAGACGAAGCTCCGGCATAGCCGTTACACCTATATAAAGCTGGCGCCAAACTGGAAGCGTGAGACGCTTTATGAGCGCATAAACAAGAGAGTGGATATTATGATGGAAAACGGGCTTGAGAGGGAAGTAGAGAAGCTTGTAAAAAGGGGATTTAGTGATAAGCTGCGTTCGGTGATCGGGTATAAAGAGCTGCTTTCATACTTTGAGGGAGAGCTAAGCCTCGACGAGGCGGTGGAGCTTATCAAGCGCAATACCCGCCGATATGCAAAACGTCAGTATACGTGGTTTAGGCGTGATGACAGCACGCATTGGCTTGCTCCGGAGAATGCAATTGATGAGGCGTATGAACTGGTAAAAGGGTGGCTTGACAGCATAAAATAAAGGGTTCACATCATATGATTGCTGCAACATTTATAGCAGCTCAAGCAGGAGGGATATATAAAATGTGGATCAATATCAATAAATTAGACAGAAAAAAGATCATTTTATGTATATGACGAAAATGGCAATCCCTTATTTTGTGTAATC
>DBQZ01000141.1:6747-15909 GCA_002305435.1 Clostridiales bacterium UBA1381 | reverse complement strand
GATATTGTAAATACTGCCCGCATGGTAAAAGGCACAGAGATTGCAGTACATCTAAAATACCGTGACGGAGGAATAAAGGTAAGTTTGCGTTCGGCGGGTAGAGCTGATGTTTCCGGCATTGCTTTGGAGCTCGGCGGCGGCGGGCATAAAATGGCTGCCGGGGCGTATCTTTCCGACACATCAATGGAGGAGGCAAAGAAGAAGGTTGTTTGCCTGTGTGAAAGGGTGACGGATAAACTGTGAATGGGATAATATTGCTCGATAAGCCCGCTGGCAAGACATCTCATGATATGGTAAACTTCGTAAGGCATCTTATAGGGATAAGGAAGGTCGGCCATACAGGAACTCTCGACCCTATAGCAACCGGAGTTTTGCCTATATGCGCCGGTAATGCCACCAAGGCGGCGGATATGCTTACCGCTGAGGATAAACGGTATGAGGCTGTGATACTTCTCGGAAAGAGAACCGATACGTTCGACTGTACCGGTACTGTTTTGGAGGAGAAAGAAGTTTGCTGTACGGAAGATGAGATAAGAGAGGCGGTTGCCTCTTTTGCCGGTGAAAGTGAGCAGCTGCCGCCAATGTATTCGGCAGTTAAGCAGAACGGTCAAAAGCTGTACGAGCTGGCACGAAAGGGAATAGAGGTTGAGAGAAAAGCGCGGAAGATATTTATCCGGCGGATAGATATTATACAGCTTGATTTAAAAGAACACAGGCTAAAAATAGATGTAGAATGTTCAAAAGGAACATATATCAGAACGCTTTGCGATGATATAGGCAGAAAGCTTGGTACGGGCGCTTGTATGGAGGAATTAAGACGAACCCAGTCGGGGATGTTTACCATATCCGCCTGCCGTACTCCAAAGCAGCTGGAAGAGCTCAAAGCAGCGGGACACCTTGATGAGGCGATAATACCGACAGACCAAATTTTCGCAGACCTTAAAAAGGTTACTGTAAGCGGCAGACGGCGTGAGAGGGTTATGAACGGAGCGCCGGTAAGGTATAATGGAGTTGAAGGCGAGATGTACCGTGTTTATGATGAAGAAGGGCAGTTTTTGACTGTATCCAAATGTGTGGATGGGGAGTTAAAAATGGAAAAGGCGTTTTGGCCGAGGAAAGGAAATTGACGCAATGGAAGTTTATCATGCTGAAAAACAACTGAATAATCAGGGAAGCGTGGTTGCCTTGGGAAATTTTGACGGACTTCACGTTGCGCATATGAAGATAATAAGGAGAGGTATAGACTACGCTTCAAAGCACGGTCTTGAAAGCGGAGTTTTGCTGTTTGAGGAGCATACAACGTCTGTTACAAAGACGAAAGAGGTGTTTTTAATAACGCCAAACGAGGCAAAACTGGAGCTTCTGCGCAGGGAAAAGCCGGATTTCGTTTATATACGTCGGTTCACCGAAGATTTTATGCGTCTTAGCCCGGAGGAGTTCGTCTGTCTCTTGGTGAAAAACCTTAATGTAAAGGCAGTCTGTGTCGGTTATGACTACAGATTTGGCTGCAAGGCAGAGGGCGATGTGGAGTGCTTGAAGAGATTGGGAGAAAAGTACGGCTTCCAAGTCTTTGTAACCGAAGCGGTAAAGATAGACGGTGAGATAGTATCCTCAACTGCAATACGCAGGATGATAAACGACGGCGATATGGAAAAGGCGGAACGCTTTTTGGGACGGCGTTTCTGCGTTGAAGGCAATGTGATTAAGGGAAAGCAAAACGGAAAAAAGATGGGTATACCCACAGCAAACGTGGATTATGACCGCAGAATGGCTATGCCGAAAGAGGGCGTTTATGCCGGAATTACATACGTAAGAGGCCGCCGCTGCAAATCGGTTATAAATGTCGGGCGAAACCCCACGTTTGGAGCTAACGATGTTACAGTCGAATCGCATATACTCGATTTTGACGAAGATATTTACGGAGAATATATCCGTGTGTCGTTTGCAAAGATTTTGCGGGGCGACAGGCGGTTTAATACGCCGGAGGAGCTTGTCCGGCAGATACAACATGATATAGAGACGACAAGGCAGATGGAACTGTAAGGGAACAAACCGAAAGGGAGGATAAGTATGAGCAGATTTACAGCAGTGATACTGGCCGCAGGAATGGGGACGAGAATGAAGTCGGAAATTCCCAAGGTACTGCATAAGGTTTGCGGCAGGGAGCTTTGCCGCTGGGTAATCAGAGCGGCAAAAGAAGCGGGAGCCGAAACAACGGCGGCTGTTATAGGCCATAAGGCGGAACTTGTGAGACAGACACTTGGCGATGAGTGCAGCTTCGCTGTGCAGAGCGAGCAGCTTGGAACGGGTCATGCGGTTATGCAGGCGGAATCGTTCATCAAGGCGGCAGCAGGCGGACACGTTGTGATATTAAACGGCGACACACCGCTTATAACGGCTGATACGATACAAAAGGCAATAGCTGCTCATGAGTCGTCTGGGAATAAGGCTACCGTAATAACGGCAGAGCTTGACGATGCGACCGGATACGGCCGTATTGTGCGTGATTCCTCCGGCGGAGTGGTAAAGATAGTTGAGCATAAGGATGCTACAGAGCAGGAACGTGCAATAAAGGAGATAAATTCCGGAATGTACGTATTCAGCGCCGATTCGCTTATATACGCTCTGGGAAAGCTTACCCCCAACAATGCGCAAGGTGAGTACTACCTGACCGATACAATAGAGATACTGCTCTCAAACGGCGATAAGGTTGGAGCTTATATCATAGATGATAATGATGAAATAAGGGGAATAAACGATCGTATACAGCTGGCCGAGGCAGAAGCTATAATGCGTGACAGGATACGCCGCATCCATATGAAGAACGGTGTAACGATCCCAAATCCGCAGAGCGTCTATATAGAGGCTGATGTTGAAATAGGCGCAGATACCGTAATATATGACGGAGCTATGATAATGGCAGGCTCAAAGGTAGGAAGAAACTGCACTATAAGCGGAGCATCTCAGCTGTCAAAGGCGGTTATCGGCGACAATGTTGATATAAACAACTCTGTTATAAAGGAGTCCACGGTAAACTCCTCCACTACGGTGGGACCGTTTGCATATATTAGACCAAACTGCGTTGTCGGTGAAAACGTTAAAGTGGGAGATTTCGTCGAGCTTAAAAATTCCAACATAGGTAACAACACGAAAATATCCCATTTGACGTATGTAGGTGATTCGGATGTCGGTGAAAATGTAAATTTCGGCTGCGGCACGGTTACTGTAAATTACGATGGCAGCAAAAAATACCGCTGTACAATAGGCGATAATGCGTTTATCGGCTGCAATACAAATTTAGTGGCTCCGGTTACGGTTAAGGAAGGGGCATACACAGCGGCAGGTTCGACAATAACCGATGAGGTGCCGGAAAATTCTCTGGCAATTGCAAGGGCAAGGCAGGTAAATAAGACAGATTGGCACAGAAAATAAAATTGCGGAAAGAAGAGATATATCCGGGGCGGACACGTCCCGGTACTCTTCTTTTTGTGCTTTAAAATAGGAGGAAGAAATGTATCTTGTTGCAGGGTTGGGAAATCCCGGCCGCCAGTATGATATGACGCGGCATAATATAGGATTTGTGGTTATAGATTATTTGGCGGACAAGCTGGGAATAAAGGTGAAAAAGCTGAAATTCAAAGCCATATACGGAGAGGGAACGATCGGAAGTGAAAAGGTGATATTGGCAAAGCCGCAGACGTATATGAATCTTTCTGGAGAAAGCGTGCGTGAATTTGCAAACTTCTATAAGATACCGAACGAGAATATAATAATAATCCATGATGATATATCGCTTTCGGCAGGACGGCTGAGAATCCGTGAAAAAGGCTCTGCCGGAGGACACAACGGACTCAAATCCATAATATACCAGCTCTCCTCGGATGAATTTGTGCGGATAAAAATAGGGGTAGGTGCGCCGCAGAACAAGGATTATGAGCTGGCAGACTACGTTTTAGGCAGATTTACAAAGGAGGAAATTCCTGTATTGGAGGAAAGTATAAAAAAAGCTGCCGAAAGCGTGGAGGAAATAATCAAAAACGGCGCACAGTCAGCGATGAATAAATTTAATTGTTAGGGAGTGATACAGTGAGATTTAATGAGCTGCTAAAGGACTATCTTCCTTACAGGGGTGTAGAACGCCAGCTTCGGGATGGGCGAACCCCGATAGCAATATCAGGTATAGCGGAGTCTGCCCAGCCGCAGCTTATAGCAAGCCTTGCGGAAAATCTTCGTGATGCTGCCATAGTTATCACGTACAGCGATATGGAGGCCAAGGCGCTTTATCAGGACATAAGATTTTTTTCGGATAGGGCTGAGTATTTCCCGAGCAAGGAGTACATTTTTTATAACATTGAAACTACAGGTCACCAGAACGAGCATAAGCGACTCTCTGCGATAGACGGACTTGTTTCTGGCGGCAGGAATATTATTATCACAAGCCTTGATGCGGTTATGGATTATACCGTGCCGGTAGAGCTGTTTGAAAAAAACGTGTTGAGCATTTCTCCGGGACAGACGCTTGAAATAGAGGAGCTTTGCAAAAGGTTATCACAGCTGGGGTATGTACGTGAGGAGCTTGTCGAGGGTGTCGGACAGTTTTGTGTAAGAGGCGGTATTGCCGATGTTTACCCACCTTCGGAAGATAATCCGGTGAGAATAGAGTTTTTTGATAACGAGGTTGATTCAGTTCGCAGCTTTGACGTGTATTCACAGCGTACGCTGGAAAATTTGGACGGCGCACGTATTATACCGGTGGCGGAAGCTCTTATAAATGATAAAAAACGCAGTGAGATTGTTGCGCTTTTAAAAGATCAAATATCAAAATCCTCTGATAAACGCTTCATTGAAACAATGCAGGCCGATATTGAAAGCTTTCAAACACGTGTGACATTTCCGTCTGTAGATAAGTACGTTCATATGTTATACGGGCGGATACCTACAATAATGGAGTACCTGCCGACTGATGCAATGGTATTCATTGTGGATCCAAAGCGCATATTTGAAAGGGCAAACACGATCAGCTGGGAGGAAGGGGAGAAGCTTGAGGAGCTTTCCACAAAAGGGACTCTGCCGAAAGGAGTAACCTTATTCCGCCGTGATTTTAACGATATAATAAACATGGCAGAAAAAAGGCGGCTAGTAACGCTTGATGTGCTTGAGCGTACAACCGAGGAGATAAAGCCCCTGCATAAGGCAGAGTTTTCGACGAGGACAATGGTGTCCTTCCACGGCAAGATAGAATACCTTTACGATGATTTGGAAAAGTGGAAAAAGAACGGCTATACAGTAGTCATATTGGTGGCAAACCGCGGACGAGGGGAAAATTTAGCCGGAGCGCTTTCAGACCGTGGGATAGAGGCGGAATATTTTGATGATGAAAAGGAGTTCAAGCCTGGAAGAGTTGTAATATTAAAGGGGAATCTCAGCAAAGGCTTTGAATACGCTTCACTAAAATTCGCCCTCGTGAGCGACAGGGAGATATTTGAGAGCCAGCGGCGGAAAATACGGCGCAAGATAGAAAACGCCGATAAGATAAAATCTTATAACGACCTTGGCGTCGGCGATTTGGTAGTGCATCAGAGCCATGGAATAGGCCGTTACGAAGGCATCAAAAAGATGACGGTCGCCGGAGTGACAAAGGATTACCTGAAAATACATTATTACGGCTCAGATGTGCTGTATGTGCCGATAGATCAGCTTGACCAGCTGTACAAGTACGTTGGCGATCAGGAAAAGGTGAAATCTCTCAACAAGCTCGGCGGCACGGACTGGTCGAAAGCTAAGCAGAGGGTAAAAGCGTCTACTGCGGAAATGGCAAGGAAGCTGGTTGAGCTATATGCTGAGCGTGAGAGATCAAAGGGGTATGCGTTCAGCAAGGATACGCCGTGGCAAAGGGAGTTTGAGGATGCGTTCGGCTATACGGAAACCGAGGATCAGCTGCGGTCAATAGAAGAGGTTAAGGCCGATATGGAAAGCGAGAGGCCTATGGACAGACTTCTTTGCGGCGACGTTGGATACGGCAAAACCGAGGTGGCGCTTCGGGCAGCGTTTAAGGCGGTAAATGATTCAAAGCAGGTCGCTTATTTATGCCCCACAACCGTTTTGGCAATGCAGCATTACAATACGTTTATAAAACGGATGGAGCATTTTCCGGTAAAGGTGGAGATGCTTTCCCGATTCCGTACCCCGGCGCAGCAGAAAAAAATACTAAAACAGTTGAAAAGCGGGGAAATAGATGTTATAATAGGGACACACAGGCTATTGCAAAAGGACGTGGTATTTAAGGACCTTGGACTTTTGGTTGTGGATGAGGAACAGAGATTTGGTGTAGCACATAAGGAAAGACTCAAGGAAATTAAAAAGAGTATTGATGTTCTGACAATGACGGCGACCCCGATTCCACGTACTCTCCATATGTCGATGATACAGGTTCGAGATATGAGCGTTCTCTCCGAGCCGCCGGAAAACAGGTATCCGGTGCAGACGTACGTGCTGGAGGATAATCCCTCAATAATCGTAGATGCGGTAAAAAATGAGCTTTCACGAGGCGGGCAGGTGTATTATCTGTTTAACCGTGTTAAAGGCATATACTCAAAAGCCGCATGGCTGCAGGAGCAGATACCGAGCGCACGTATTGCGGTCGGTCATGGAAAGATGAAAGAGGGGGAGCTTGAGGATATTATGTACGATATGGTAAATGGCTCCACCGATGTTCTTGTATGTACGACCATTATCGAAACAGGGCTTGATATTCCGAATGCCAATACGATAATTATAGAAAATGCTGACAGGATGGGGCTTGCGCAGCTCTATCAGCTTCGAGGAAGAGTCGGAAGATCCAACCGTGCGGCTTATGCTTATTTTACGTATAAGCGTGATGCGATGCTGTCTGACGTAGCACAAAAACGGTTGCAGGCGGTGAAAGAGTTTACCGAATTCGGCTCAGGCTTTAAAATTGCTATGCGTGACCTTGAGATACGAGGAGCGGGGAACGTCCTTGGTCCCGAGCAGCATGGGCATATGGATGCGGTTGGCTATGATATGTACTGTAAGATACTAAACGAAAGCATCCGTGAGGCACAAGGGCTGCCGGTAGAGGAAGAAACGGTTGTTTCGGTGGACTTGAGCGTGGATGCTTATCTACCTGAAAGATATATACCGGATCATAATCAGCGGATAGATATGTATAAGCGGATAGCTGCAATAGATAGTGAGGATGATAAGCTGGAGCTGTACGACGAGCTTATTGACCGTTACGGTGATGTACCGAGGGCAGCGGCCAACATATTGGAAATATCACGCATAAAATCACGTGTGCGGGCGCTTGGAGGTACGGAGCTTGTACAGACCGGTCAGAAGATAACGATAAAATTCTTGCCGGACAAGGCGGATATAAAGATGATGCTTGCGCTTGAGAAGAAATTCCCGGGCAGGGT
Source organism: Clostridiales bacterium UBA1381 (assembly GCA_002305435.1). Classification (GTDB taxonomy): domain Bacteria; phylum Bacillota; class Clostridia; order UBA1381; family UBA1381; genus UBA1381. Next base: position 8,473 of record DBQZ01000141.1, on the reverse strand, counting down.
GAAAATATTGGCAGCCGAAAACCCAGCGGTCAGCGTAATGCTGCCCCGTTCGGCAAAGCCTTTGGAGAGTGCACAGGAGATAATAGATACGCTTGAAAAAGCAGCGCAGAAAGGAGACGAGGGAAATTGAAGAAAATGATGATAGCAGCAGCGCTTGTTACAGCAGCTGTTCTTGGAGGCTGTTCCACAGATGATTCGGAGGTAATAATGTCGATAGGCGGGGAAGAGGTGACACAGAACGATTACAATTACGTTCTCAGCCTCTACCGCCAGAATTATGGTGAACAAACCGGCGACGAGGAGATGATAAATGAATATATCGAAGATAAGGTGAAAATCGTTGCCGCTGCAAAAAATGACGGGGTAACGTTTGACGAGGAGCAAATTGACAGCCTGCGTGAGAACATAATTGAAAGCATGGGCGGCAGCAGCGAATATAAGAAAATGCTCAAGGAAAACGGGATAGAGGGCGATTTTCTCGATTTGCTCTGGATAGAATACGATATTGCCGATGAGGCAATAAACGGCAAAATCAACACAAACGTAACAGATGCTGAGAGGGAGGCTTACTACAATGAGCATTACCGCCGTGCAAAGCACGTTTTGTTTACGACTGTAGATACAATGATGCAGCCGCTTTCTGAGGAGGAGATTGCAGCGTCAAAGGCAAGGGCTGACGAGGTTTATCAGCGGGCTTTGGCAGGCGAGGATTTCGATGCGCTCGTAGCATTGTCGGAGGATCCTGGAAGTTCTTCAAATCCTGACGGCTATTTCTTCACAGACGGTGAAATGGTGCCTGAATTTGAAGAGGGCGTTGATTCTCTTGAGATAGGCGGAGTAACAATGGTTGAAACAGATTACGGCTACCATGTAATTAAACGTCTTGCTCTTGATGAAACTCCGGAAATATATCAAAAGGGCCTTGAACAATCCAAGGATAAGATAGACAGCCTTATTATTGCAGAGCGTAAAGCGGAATACGTAGACAAGGTTCTTGAAGAGAAAGGCATCAATGTACAATGAGGATAAGGATATATAACTGTAAAGTTCTGATACTTTACGGTGAAGAAAAGGTGTTTGACGGCGAGGTATGGGTCAACGGCTCCAAAATAGAATACGTTGGTCCGGCAAAAGATCCGGAAGGCGTGTTCGACCGCAGCATAAACGCCACAGGTATGCTCGCTATGCCGTCCTTCAAAAATGCCCATACTCATTCGGCAATGGTATTTCTCCGCTCATATGCAGATGATCTGCCTCTGGAGCGATGGCTTGCGGAAAGTGTGTTCCCGATGGAGGCTAAGCTTTGCGGAGAATACATGGGCGATTTGGTGAAATTGGCGGTAATGGAGTATCTTACAAGTGGCATAACTGCTGCCATGGATATGTATTTTTATCCCGAAGAAACGGCAAAAGCCGCAGCCGAGTCAGGATTTCGGATGGTTATGGTCAGCTCGTTGAATAACTTTACAAGCTCAGCGGCTGAAATGGAGGAGGCTTATAAGCGTTATAACAGCTTTGATCCGCTGGTAAGCTATAAGTTGGGTTTCCATGCAGAATATACGACTTCATTGGAGCTTATGCAGTCGGTGGCGGAGCTTTCGCACCGATATGGCGCACCGGTTTTTACGCATGCGCATGAAACCGAAAAGGAAACAAATGAATGTATAGGCCGCTGGGGTAAGACTCCGGTGGAATTGTTCGATTCGCTTGGGCTTTTTGACTGCGG